>NZ_JBANDC010000015.1:0-132130 GCF_038896935.1 Collimonas rhizosphaerae | reverse complement strand
CCGCACACCTACCGAAGTCGAGGCACAGTTCAAAAGTGCTTAATTAACCTGTCCACCAAAACCGGGACACCTCACTCTGACCCCATTTAACGGGCCACGGAGTACGTTCGGTGGCATGCTATGGACGTTTGTCGTTACTTAAAACGTTTTCTACTCCGTGGGTACAAGCCGGGAGCGGCCCGGCAGCCGCTCACTTTCTTTGCTTCGCCCCTAGCCGGGCGCCAAAAAGTAAGCAAAGAAAGGCGACCGCAAAGCCGTTGCCCTCCCTTCGGTCGGGTCCCCAAATCCGGCGCGTGCCAGTCGGGTGGGGAAAGCAACTCGCCTTCGGCTCAAACATCTTTCCCCACAATTCCCGGCTGACACGCGCCGGATTTGGCAACGTCTCCATGCGGAATTCAAAAGCAACGGCAAGGTCAAAAGCAACGGCAACGGCAAAAGCAACTTCAACCACAAAATCAAAATCAACCGCAACGTCAAAAGCCACAGCCTTGTCTATTTGCCGGATGCGGTGACAAACAGGTTTTCCGAATCGTGGCCGGCTGCATTTTCGTTATTGCGCAATCATTCGATGTTCAATAGAATCGTCGCTGGAACGCCAATTCGTTCCAACGTCGCTCGGACGGTTCCGGGCGCTTACGTGAAAGTACAAGCTATGTCTGAATCCGCAACTCCGCGCAGGTTTTCGCGCATCGATCGTCTTCCCCCTTACGTTTTTAATATCACCGCCGAGCTGAAGATGGCGGCGCGTCGGCGCGGGGAGGATATTGTCGATATGTCGATGGGCAATCCCGACGGCGCTACGCCGCAGCACATCGTCGACAAGCTGGTTGAAGTATCGCAGCGGCCCGACACCCATGGTTATTCCGCATCGAAAGGCATTCCCCGGCTGCGGCGGGCGATCAGCCATTGGTACAAGAAACGCTATGACGTCGAATTCAACCCGGATACCGAAGCGATCGTCACCATTGGTTCCAAGGAAGGGCTGGCGCACCTGATGCTGGCGACGCTGGATCGCGGCGATACGGTGCTGGTGCCGAATCCGAGTTATCCGATCCACATCTACGGCGCGGTGATCGCCGGCGCAGATATCCGTTCGGTCCGCATGAGCCCGGGCGTGGATTTTTTCGCCGAGCTGGAGCGGGCGATACGGGAAAGTTATCCGAAACCGAAAATGATGGTGCTGGGCTTTCCGTCCAACCCCACCGCCCAGTGCGTCGAGCTGGAATTTTTCGAGCGCGTGGTCAAGCTGGCCAAGGAACACAACATCCTGGTGGTGCACGACCTGGCGTACGCCGACATCGTCTTCGACGGCTGGCAAGCGCCGTCGATCATGCAGGTGCCCGGCGCGCGCGATGTCGCGGTGGAGTTTTTCACGCTGTCGAAGAGCTACAACATGGCCGGCTGGCGCATCGGCTTCATGGTCGGCAACAAGGAGCTGGTGGCGGCGCTGGCGCGCATCAAGAGCTACCACGACTACGGCAGTTTCACGCCGGTGCAGGTCGCGGCGATTGCGGCGCTGGAAGGCGACCAGCAGTGCGTCAAGGATATCTGCGCCAAGTACCAGAGTCGGCGCGATGTGCTGGCCAAGGGTTTGCATGAGGCCGGCTGGATGGTCGATATCCCGAAGGCGTCGATGTACATCTGGGCGCGCATACCGGAAGCCTACCGCCACCTGGGATCGCTGGAGTTTGCCAAGCAGTTGCTGGAAAAAGCCAAGGTGTGCGTTTCGCCCGGCATCGGCTTCGGCGAATACGGCGATGAATACGTGCGCTTTGCGCTGATCGAAAACGAAGCCCGGATCCGCCAGGCGGTCCGCGGCATCAAGGCCATGCTGCGCCAGTCCTGAGGGCATTCGCTCCTCCTTGCGGGCAGGGCGGCGCCCTGTCCCGCAATTTCCAGACCTGCACCCCTGTTCTTGATCCCGGCCCTGGCTGACAGAAAATGTCACTACGGATGACAAGAGAGGGCAGTTTTGCAGGTTGAAAACCACCGAATTACCAGGTTTTTCGGGCTTCTCAGGTCGTTTCCGGCAGGCATTTCTTGGGCATGGAACTTGCAGCCAGGCAAGCCATGATTCTCTCAGGCTTTTTGCGCCAGGCCAGGTGCAGCTGGAAACCCACCCGATGATAAAAATTAGTGTCATTTCTTACAACAACGTGGCGCCTGAATTGCCTCTGTCGGCCGTGTTCGGCCGCGAGCCGAGGACCTTGGGCCGCAGCGATGAAAACCACTTCGTGCTGGCCGATCCCCGGAATTTTGTATCGCGCATTCAGGCGGCGATCAAAAGCGACGGCATCCGCCAGACCATCACCAATCTCAGCCGCGCCAATCCGATCCTGCTGAACGGGCAAGAGATCGACGCCGAGCGCGAATACGATTTGCAGATAGGCGATGAAATCCAGATCGGACTGTACTTATTGCGCGCCGAGGCGCAGCTCAACTTGATGAAAGATAATCCTGACATGACCAATCAGCCAGGCCAGCCACCGGCCAATCCGGTGAAACGGGTAAATGGCGGCAAACCGCTGCTGAGCGTATCCGAGACCCGCCTGGCGGCGCTCGCGCAATTGAACCTGGAACTGGCGGCGACCGCCAATTCAGCATTGCCTACTTCGCCGGCGCCGATGCCGGCGGCGCCGGTGCGTCCCGTGAGCGCGGTAACCCGGCCTGCCGCGAATCCGGCGCCGGCCGATGCCGGCGAAGAGAGCCAGGCCGAGCCATCCGCATCCAGCGAAGCGCTGGTGCTGGCGTTCATGAAGGGCGCGGGCCTGCCGGCCGGGACCCTGGCGCCGGAACTGACGGCGGAAATGATGGAAACCGTCGGCAAGCTGCTGGCGACGGCGGTGCAGGGCACGATCGACCTGAACGCATCGCGCGCGCTGGTAAAGCGCGAAGCGCATGCGGACGTGACCAAGGTAGTGGTCCGCAACAATAATCCGTTGAAATTCTTTGCCGACAGCCAGACCGTGCTGATCCAGATGCTGCGCAAGAAAATGCCGGGTTTCATGGGCGCCACCGAAGCCATGCAAGACGCTTACCAGGATTTGCAGGCGCACCAGGTGGGCGTGGTTTCCGGCATGCGTGCGACCATGAACGAGATGCTGCAGCGCTTCAATCCTGAAGTCATGGAGAAGCGCGCGAAAAAAGGCGGCGTGCTTGAGGCGCTGCTGCCGGCGAAGCGTAAGGCACGGTTATGGGATGCCTATGCCGAACGCTACCAGCGGATCATCGCGGAAGCCGCGCAGGACGATTTCCAGACCCTGTTCGGCAAGGCTTTCTTGCAGGCTTACGAAAGAAAAGTAGAGAAGCAGAAAAGAGAGACGCAGCATGCCTGAGCAATCGCTGCTCAGCGACACGGCGGTCCCGGTGGTCCTGAGCCTGGCGCAGCTGAGCCATGCCGGCGGGCGGCAGGTTAACCAGGATTCCTGGGGCAGCGTGCTGCAGGAAGACCTGGCTTGCGTGATTGTCGCTGACGGCGTCGGCGGCCAGTACGGCGGCGAGATCGCCTCGAATATCGTGGTCCATTCGATCATGGAAATGTTCGTGGAAGAAGCTTCTTTCGGTCCGCGCGCGCTGCAGTCCTATATTGAACATGCGGTAGCCCAGCTGACCCGGCGCCAGGCGCAGATCCCGCGCCTGAAAGACATGAGTTCAACCGTGGCGGTGCTGCTGATCGACCAGAAGAACCGTTGCGCGTTGTGGGGCCACATGGGCGACACCCGGCTCTACCTTTTCCGCCGCGGCAAGCTGTTGAGCGCGACCAAGGACCACAGCCTGATCCAGCAATTCGTCGACGCCGGCCATTGTTCGCCCGAGCAGCTGCGCCGCCATCCGCGCCGCAGCATCCTGTGCGCCGCGGTCGGCGTCGAGGGTAGCGCGCCGGCGGACATCACGCAGGACGTGACTCAGCTGCAAGGGGGTGATACCTTCCTGGTCTGCAGCGACGGTTTCTGGGAGTGGATCAGCGAGGCGGAAATGGAGCAGGCGGCTCTGCGGGCCGGTTCTGCCCAGGACTGGCTCGACCTCATGCACGCGATTGTCGAAAAGAACGGCAAGGCATCCAATATCCCGCTTGATAACTGTACTGCGTTTACGATTTATGTCGCCGAACCTTAACCCTCGGCGAATTGCTAGAGACGTGTTGATAGCTGTCCAGAATAATATAACTAACGTCGAATCCAGAGAATATGCAAAACGCCAAGCCGATTGACCAGCACGAAACGACGGCTGTCGAAAACTGCTTGCCCAAGGGTACGCGCCTGGCCGATTTTGAAATCATCGGCGTCATCGGCGAAGGCGGTTTTGGCATTGTCTACTTTGCGTTCGACCGGTCGCTGCGGCGCATGGTGGCGATCAAGGAATACATGCCGGGCGCGTTCGCCGGGCGCGGGCCGGATAAAAAAGTCGTGGTGCGCTCGCAGCGGCACCGCGAGACGTTCACCATCGGCCTCAAAAGCTTCATCAAGGAGGCGCGCCTGCTGGCGCAATTCGACCATCCCGCGCTGATCAAGGTTTACCGTTTCTGGGAACAGAACAATACCGCCTACATGGCGATGCGCTACTACGAAGGCCGCACGCTGAAAAGCGTGGTGCAGAATTCGCCGGCGCAGGTGACCGAAGCCTGGCTGAAAAGCATGCTCAAGCCGATGCTGGAAGCGCTCGACGCCATGTACCGGGTGCAGATACTGCATCGCGATATCTCGCCCGACAACATCATGATCCAGAAGAGCGGCGAGGCGGTGTTGCTGGACTTCGGCGCAGCGCGGCAGATCATCGGCGACATGACCCATTCGCTGACCGTGATCCTGAAGCCGGGTTACGCGCCGATCGAACAGTACGCCGACGACGCCCTGATGAAGCAAGGGCCATGGACCGATATCTATTCGCTGTCGGCGGTGATCTATTTTGCCGTCGTCAAGAGCGCGCCGCCGACCTCGGTGGCGCGCATGATCAAGGATCCCATAGAGTGCCTGCAGGAAGGCGAGTACAGCGGCTTCAGCAAGGAATTCCTGGCCGCCATCGACAAGGGCCTGGCGGTCAAGCCGGACGACCGGCCGCAATCGATAGAGGAATTCCGCAAGCTGCTGGACCTGGAGCTGTCGGTGCCGATGCCGGACAATGAAGCCACCGCTCCGATCGCATTCCGCCTGCCCAACCGCAAGAAACCGGGCGACGAACCGACGATCGGCGACGACCGGCGTGCGCGCAAGCGTCCAGCGGTGCCGCCGAGCGTGCTCGACAAGCCGTTGAGGGCACCCGCCTGGTGGATCGGCGCTGCCGTCGCCGTGCTGGCGCTGGGCGCCTACCTGTGGCTCAAGCCCGCCGGGAAGGCGCCGGCGCCGGCTGCAGTTGCCGCCGTCCGTGCCCCCGCCGTGGTGCCGGCGCCCAAGCCCGCCGCGGCGCCGGCCGAGCAGGTCCTTGATGAAGAAACCGTCGCTTGGGAAACCGTGAAACAGCTGAACGGCGCGACGCCGCAGCAGGTCGACGCTTTCCTGAAAAAATACCCGGGCGGCTCGCATGCGGAAGCGGCGCGCGCCAGGCTGGCCGAACTGCAAGGCAGCGGCACGGAGAATGTCGCAGCGGCAGCGGCCAAGCCGGCCGCGCTGAAGGACGCCGAGGCAAAAGCGGTCGATCCGACCGGCGTGGTTTTGCTGACCATCAAGCCATGGGGCAATGTGCTGGTCGACGGCAGCATGAAGGGCGTCAGTCCGCCATTGAAAAAACTGGTCCTGCCGGAAGGCAAACATCAGGTCAAGGTGGTCAATCCGAGTTTTCCTGACCGCGTTTTTGAAATTGACGTCAGCCCGAAAAAATCGCGTAGTATCGACTACGATTTTTCGTCCCACTAAATGCATTTCAGCCAAGAACGCGTCATGACCACCTCTTTTACCCGTATCAGCAGCTTTGCGATGCTGGCTGCCGCCATGATGCTTGGCGCTTGCGACAGCCTCGACAGCATCACCAAACCGGCCGCGGCAGTGGCGACGCCAGGCGGAGCGGCAACCGCCGCCGGTGCAGCCGCCGCGCCTGAACAGCCGGCCCAGCCGTCCGCCTTGGCCGACGGCATCGCCCTTTACAACAAGGGCAGCTACAGCGCCGCCGTCAAGCGCCTGGCAAATGCGCCCGAGATCTGGTCGGCGGATGTCGCGACCCAGACCGAAGCCCTGAAATACATGGCTTTCAGCTATTGCGTGACTGCCAGGAAGAAGCTGTGCAGGCAGCAATTCGACAAGGCCCTGAAACTCGACGCCGGCTTCGACCTGGCCGCAGGCGAAAAGGGCCATCCGCTGTGGGGCCCGGTGTTCAACCAGGCCAAGAAGGCAGCGGCGACAACCGCAAAAAAATAAGGCCCTAGCGTCCGAAACTCAGTGCGGCAAAACCTGGCAGCCGCGGGATCCGCTCAGCCATGAATTGCATGAAAATCGTGGCGCGCAGCGGCTGGTAGCGGCGCGACGGGTACAACAGCGAGGCTTCCTGTCCCGTTGCGCCCCATTCCGGCAGGGATCGCCCAGAATAGGCTAGTGCCTCTAATCGCCGCCAAAACAGGGGTGTTTCAGCGATCCGCCGGCGCTTTTCAGGTAGATTCCGGCCTGTCACCGACTTTTGCAGCGCCACTGCTTTTTGGAAAAACCTATGTCCCACCCCGTCTACCCGCACCTGCTCGCCCCGCTCGACCTCGGCTTCACCACCTTGAAAAACCGGGTGGTGATGGGCTCCATGCACACCGGCCTGGAAGACCGCTTTTTTCATTACGGCAAGCTGGCGGAGTATTTCCGGGCGCGCGCCAAGGGTGGTGTCGGCCTGATCGTGACCGGCGGCATTTCTCCCAGCAGGCAGGGCTGGCTGCTGCCGTTCGGCGGCACCATGAACAGCATCGGCGACATCCACAACCACATGCGCCTGACCAGCGCCGTGCATGAAGAAGGCGGCAAGATCGTGATGCAGATCCTGCATGCCGGGCGCTACGGCTACCAGCCGTTCGTGGTGTCGGCTTCAGCCATCAAGTCGCCGATTTCGCCGTTCAAGCCGCGCGCGCTGAGCGAAGGCGGCGTCCAGTCCACCATCGCGGCTTATGTGCGTTGCGGCCGGCTGGCGCAACGCGCCGGCTACGACGGCGTGGAAATCATGGGCAGCGAGGGTTACCTGCTCAACCAGTTCCTGTCGCCGCGCACCAACCATCGCCAGGACCAGTGGGGCGGCAGCATCGAGAACCGCATGCGGCTGGCGCTGGAAATCGTGCGCCGCATGCGCGCCGCGGTCGGCGAAAATTTCATCATCATGTACCGCTTGTCCCTGTTGGACCTGGTGGAAGGCGGCAATACCGGCGCCGAAGTGGTGGCGGTGGCGCAGGCCCTGGAGCAGGCTGGCGTAACCTTGATCAATACCGGCGTCGGCTGGCATGAGGCGCGCATTCCCACCATCGTCACTTCGGTGCCGCGCGGCGCGTTTCGTGAAGCGACGGCGCGCCTCAAGCGCGCCGTCAAGATCCCGGTGATTGCTTCCAACCGCATCAACACGCCGGAAGTGGCGGAACAGATCCTGGCCGAGGGCGACGCCGACATGGTGTCGATGGCGCGGCCGTTCCTGGCTGATCCCGAATTCGTGCTCAAGGCCCAGCAGAACCGCGCCGAGGAAATCAATACCTGCATCGGCTGCAACCAGGCATGCCTCGACCACACGTTCAAGCGCCAGCGCGCCACCTGCCTGGTCAATCCGCAGGCTTGCCATGAAACCGAGCTGGTCTACCGGCGCACGGTAAAAGCGCGGCGGGTAGCGGTGATCGGCGCCGGGCCGGCCGGCTTGTCGGCGGCGACCGTGGCTGCCGAGCGCGGCCATCGGGTGACGCTGTTCGAGGCTGCGGCGCAGATCGGCGGCCAGTTCACTATCGCGATGCAGGTTCCGGGAAAGGAAGAATTCAGCGAAACCATCCGCTATTTCCATCATCGTCTTAAACGCACCGGCGTCGAGCTGCAGCTGAACCAGCGCGTCAGCCGCGAGCAGCTGGCGGCGCTCGGTTTCGACGACGTCATCGTGGCGACCGGGGTGACGCCGCGCAACCTGCGCATTCCGGGCATCGACCATCCGATGGTGCTGTCTTATCTCGACGTGTTGCAACGCAAGGCGCCGGTCGGCAAGCGGGTGGCGGTGATCGGCGCCGGCGGCATCGGTTTCGACCTGTGCGAATTCTTGCTGCACGATGCGCATGTGCCTTTGCCGGTGCCGATTGCGGAATGGATGGACGAGTGGGGTGTCGATCCGCTGGCGGCGGAATCGGGTGGACTGCGGCCTGCGGCGGTGGCGGTGCCGGTGCGGGAAATCCATCTGTTGCAGCGTAAGCAGAGCAAGGTGGGGGCGGGGTTGGGCAAGACTTCGGGCTGGGTGCATCGTAGCGTGATGCAGCGTAATGGGGTGCAGATGCTGGCGGGGGTTGATTACCAGCGTATTGACGATCAGGGTTTGCATGTCAGCATTGGTGGCGAAAGCCGGGTGCTGGCGGTGGATAACGTGGTGATCTGTGCGGGGCAGGAGTCCTTGTACGAATTGGTTCCGGCTGAGGTCCTTGCACCGGGAAAGCCTGGCGAACCGGTGAAAACCAGGACGCAGCAGACCGGGTCGCGTTATCACGTGATTGGCGGTGCTTCGTTTGCCAGTGAGCTGGATGCCAAGCGGGCGATACGCGAAGGCGCAGAACTAGCTGCGGCACTGTAGTTAAATGGGGTCAGAGTTTTTTTTCGCGCCTTTTGCGAAAATTACTCTGACCCCATTTAACGGGCTACGGAGTACATTCGGCGGCATGCGATGGCCTTCGTTCGTCGTTACCTAAAACGTTTTCTACTCCGAGGATGCAAGCCGGGGGCGGCCCGGCAGCCGCTCACTTTCTTTTGCTTCGCCTTACGCGGCCCGGCCAAAAGAAAGTAAGCAAAGAAAAGGCGACCGCAAAGCCGTTGCCCTCCCTTCGGTCGGGTCCCCAAATGAGTCAGCGGTCAGCCGGGTGGGAAGACAAACTCGCTTCGCTCAAACATGTCTTCCCACAATTCCCGGCTGACCGCTGTCTCATTTGGCAACGTCTCAATGCGGAATTCAAAAGCAACGGCAACGGCAACGGCAACGGCAACGGCAACGGCAACTTCAACCCCGACGTCAAAATCAACAGCCTCAGCCTGATTGCTTGTTGGCGAATTTTCCCGTTTCCCCCCTCGCTGGACGCCATCGCCATACTTGCTTATGATCGTATCCTCCGACTCCCACAAGGAAACGATTTCATGACAACCAGCCAACCCGCTGTGCAGCAAAGCGCCATTCCGCAATTACGAGGCTTGTATCCGCCGCTGGAGCCGTTTAAATCCGGTTTGCTGGATGTGGGCGATGGGCACCAGGTGTATTGGGAGTTGTGCGGCAATCCCGATGGCAAGCCTGCGGTGTTCTTGCATGGCGGTCCGGGTGGCGGGTGCAATGCCGATCATCGGAGGCTGTTCAATCCGGAAAAATATTGCGTCATGCTGTTCGATCAGCGCGGGTGCGGGCGGTCGACGCCGCACGCTAACCTGGAAGCCAATACTACCTGGCACCTGGTGGCTGATATCGAGCGGCTGCGCGAATTGATCGGGGCTGAAAAATGGCTGGTGTTCGGCGGCTCTTGGGGCAGCACCCTGGCCTTGGCTTACGCCGAGACACATCCGCAGCATGTCAGCGAGCTGGTGCTGCGCGGGATATTTACCGGCACCAATGAAGAAGTGCAGTGGTATTACCAGGACGGCGCATCGCGCCAGTTCCCGGACAAATGGGAAGATTTCCTGGCGCCGATCCCTGAGGCGGAACGGCATGACATGGTGGCAGCTTATAGCCGCCGCCTGACCGGGACCGATGAAAGCGCCAAGCTGGCCGCGGCAAAGGCATGGAGCGTGTGGGAAGGCAGCACGGTCAAGCTGATTCCCGATCCTGCGCTGGCCGAAGCGCATGACGAGCCGGAGTTCGCGATCGCTTTTGCCCGTATCGAAAACCACTATTTCACCCACGGCTGTTTTTTCGAAGACGGCCAGCTGCTGCGCGACGTGGCGCGGCTGCAGGACATTCCGGGCGTCATCGTGCAAGGCCGCTACGATGTCTGCTGCACGCCGAAAACCGCGTGGGCCTTGCATAAGGCATGGCCGGAAGCGGAACTGCACATCATTGCCGATGCCGGGCACGCCTACAGCGAACCGGGAATCCTGCATCAGCTGATCCTGGCGACCGACAAGTTCGCCGCTTAAGCAGGAAAACAAGCAGGACGGGCGGCTGCCCTCCGCAGGACACCGCGCCGGCTGACCATTCAGGAGATCCGTTATGTCACGACGGTTTCACTTGCGATACATGCTGCCGTGGTGGCTGGCGGCCGCCGGGATAGTCGCGCCGGCCGCCGCGGAAACCCTGAAAAACTGGTTCAACGACCCTTTCATCCAGGTCCGCGGCGCCGTGGCGGACTGTCCGCAGCCGCTGGGGCCGCTGACGAATGAAGAAGAGATGCGCAGGCAAACGCACTGGCGCAGTGAACGCGGCACCACCTGCTGGCTCGCCGGCCAATGCGACAAGCCGAACTCTTATCTGTACGATGCGCCGATCGCGCGCTCGGTACAGGCGCATTTTGCCGCCGAACCGGGATTCGCCCGCAACAGCAGCCTGTGGCTGACCTTCCAGCGCCGCTTCGTCTGGGTCGAAGGCTGCAGCGCCGATCCGGCCGTCGACGCGGCCGCGCTGGAAACTTTTGTCCGCGCTGAACCGTATATCGAACGGGTGATTGTTAACCTGCGTACCGGCGGCGGCAACCCGCCCTACCCGCTGGCGCCGCCTGCGCCATTGGGACCGCAGCCGGCCAGATAGATTCAGGGCTGGCCATCCGCTCGATTTTCGATTGTTACTCATTTAACGTAACAATCGATGCCAGGAATATTCGATTTGCTAAAAAAGCCGCAAACCGTTTAGAGTGGCCGTGCAATGCGCCGGATGATCCAACGCGCTGCGTATGGAAAGCAAAAGGTAAGGCATGAAATTGATCCTGATTCCCCTGCTGTTTAGCACTTTACTGATGTCCGATATGGCGATGGCGGACGATCTGTCGATGTCCGTCGGCGACATGCTGAGCGACAAGGATGTGATGCAGGCTGCCAATGCCTGTTTGCTGAAACATCCGAAAGGCGGCAATGTGTTTGTTGAAAATGTCTATCCGATGAACCACGGCATGGTTGGCATCGTTACCGCGGACGCTTCGGGACGCCGCTACGATTGCAACGCCGAACTGGGAACCGGAAAAGTGCGCAGCAGCGAACCGATTATCGAACCCAAGGGGCCGCTGTTCGTATCGGCCAGGCAGATGCAGGCGCCGCCGCAAGGCGAGTGTTTCAGCAGCAGCCCGCTGGTAATCGGCCGCCAGCTGCAAGGCTGGCTGCTGAGCCAGACCGGCAAGTGCGGCGGCGTTTCCTGGAGCGGCATCGCCGCCGGCGCGAAAACTCCATGATTCTCTGACGAACAAGGCTTTTGACGTCGACATGGCAAGCACCAGCAATAACCTGGCTGCAGCCTATGCCGCCCATCAAGCCGCGCCTTGTGTGTAGAATAAATGCCGCTGGATCAGTTGCGGCGAGGCTGGGATAATCGCTGCACTTCAGCCACATTCAAACCAGAGGAGAAAACATGCAGAACCATGCCAAAACGACGTTGCTGGCCGCCGCCATCGGGTTGAGCTTTAGCGTTGCCGCGCAGGCCCAGGAGCAAGTCGTGAAGATTGCGCACGTCGGCCCGATCACCGGTCCGGTTGCGCATGTCGGCAAGGATAATGAAAACGGCGCGCGCATGGCGATCGACGACCTGAACGCCAGGCATCTGGTCATCGGCGGCAAGAAAATCCAGTTCGTACTGCAGGCTGAAGACGACGCCAGCGATCCGAAGCAGGCTACCAGCGTCGCCCAGAAGCTGGTCGACGTCAAGGTGGCGGGGGTGGTCGGGCATCTGCAGTCGGGCACCTCGATTCCCGCATCGAAGATTTATTTCGACGCCGGCATCCCGCAGATTTCACCTTCCGCGACCAGCGCCAAATATACCGAACAAGGGTTCAACACCACTTTCCGCGTGGTTGCCAACGACTCCCAGCTCGGCGCTGCAATGGGGCGTTATGCGGCAAAAACCTTGCATGCAAAAAAGATCGCGGTGATTGACGACCGCACGGCCTACGGGCAAGGGCTGGCTACCGAGTTCCTTAAAGACGCCAAGGCGAACGGTGTGGAGATAGTGTCGACGCAATACACGAACGACCGGGCCACCGACTTCAGCGCAATCCTGACCGCGGTCAAGGCCAAGCAGCCGGACCTGATTTTCTTCGGCGGCATCGACGCCAGCGCCGGCACCATGCTGCGCCAGATGCGGCAACTCGGCATCACCGCCAACTTCATGGGCGGCGATGCGATCTGCACCGGCGCCCTGCCGCGCCTGGCAGGCGAAGGCCTGATCGACGACAAGGTCTATTGCGCGATCGCAGGCGGGGTCGAAGATACCGCGCCGCTCGACGCTTTCAAGGCGGCTTACAAGAAAAAATACAATGCCGACATCGTCCAGTACGCGCCGTACACCTACGACGCCGTGATGATCATCGCCAAAGCCATGCAGCAAGCCAATTCGGTCGATCCCAAAAAATACCTGCCGGCGCTCGGCAAGATCCAGTACACCGGCGTCACCGGCAAGATCGCATTCGACGGCAAAGGCGACATCAAGAACGGCACGCTGTCGATCTACACCTTCAGGAACGGCCAGCAGACATTGCTGTCGCTGACCAAGTAGAGCCGTCCAAGGAGACATATTGGCGCAAGCAGCAAGCCGCACCGGACGATTGTTCATGCTGATGGATGCTTTGCGCAGCCATCGGCGGCCGGTCACCGCTGCCTGCCTGGCGGAGCAGATGTCGGTCTCGGTGCGCACTATCTACCGCGACGTGCAGACCCTGATCGAGCTGGGCGCGCCGGTCGAGGGCGAAGCTGGCCTGGGTTATGTGCTGCGCGCCGGCTTTTTCCTGCCGCCGCTGATGTTCAACGAAGACGAACTGGAAGCGCTGGTGCTGGGAGCGCGCTGGGTCAAGCAGCAAGGCGACGACGGCTTGGCGCAGGCCGCGGGGAATGCGCTCAGCAAGATCGCCGCCGCTTCGCCGCTCGACCTGCGCGACAGCATGGCAAACATGGGTTTGCTGGCGGCCAGCTTCCTTGAGGAAGCGCCCAACAACAAGACGCTGGGCCCGATCCGCGAAGCGATCCGGCGCCAGCACAAGATCAATATCGGCTATCGCGACGAGAACGGCAATGCTACCGAAAGACTGGTCTGGCCGATTGCGCTGGCGTTCTTCGAGGGCAAGCGGCTGGTCATCGGCTGGTGCGAGCTGCGCAACGGCTTCCGCCATTTCCGCAACGACAGGATCAGCGCCTTGACGGTGACCAAGCTGCGCTATCCGCAGCAGCGCAGCGTGCTGCTGCAGGCCTGGCGCAGCGAGAATCCGTTCGGCGAAGATCATTAGGACTGGCTTGTCGGAACGCTACTGACACAGGTTGTCAGCAGCCCGGGACTAAGATGCAGGTCTTGCATCAACAACTTCCGGGAGATCGTCGTCATGCGCCTTTACCATCACCCAATTTCATCCAATGCGCGGCGCGTCGTCATGACCGCGCACCACCTAGGCCTGCCGCTCGACCTGGTGCTGCTTGACCTGTCCAGCGCCGACCAGCGCAAGCACCTGCTGGCGATCAATCCCAACGAAAAAATCCCGGTGCTGGTGGACGGCGATTTCATCCTGTGGGAGTCTTGCGCGATCATGCAATACCTGGCCGACAAGACGCCGGGCCAGTCGGTTTATCCGGCCGAGCTGCGGGCGCGGGCCGACGTCAACCGCTGGATGTTCTGGTCGGCCCAGCATTTCGCGCCGATGATAGCGATTTTTTACTGGGAAAATTTCATCAAGGGGCTGATCGGCGCCGGCCGGCCGGATCCGGTCGAATTGCAGCGCGCGCTTACCGACCTGGAGAAATACGCCGGCGTGCTGGACGGACATCTGGCGCAACGCAGGTGGGTGTCGGGAAGCGGCCTGACGCTAGCTGATTTGGCGATCGCCGCGCCGCTGATGGCGGTCGAACCGGGGCGCGTGCCGCTGGCGCCGTACACACACCTGCAAGCCTGGTTCAGCCGTGTGCAAGAACTTGACGCCTGGCGCCAGACCGAGCTTGAAGAAGAGCTGTTGATAGCCTGACAGCTGCCGCCAGGCGGCATGTGCCGTCAACCTGTATCACCCCCTCCTTTTTGCCAGGCAAGACAGTCGCTATTTCTTTTTGGAAATAGCGACTCTGCTATTATGAAGATGCTTTTCTGCAACTTCTCAAGGTCCCAGCTGCGCGAACCGTCCTGGCCGCCGCATCGATTGATTGAACAAACTGCATTTCTCACAAGGAAGGATGTCCCTTATGGAGTGGCTGCATGAGTTATTCAAGAAATCCCCGGAGATAGCGCTGTTTTTATCGCTGGCGGTCGGTTATGCCGTCGGCAAGATCAAGTTCGGCAAATTCCAGTTGGGCGGCGTCGCCGGCTCCCTGCTGGTGGCGGTGCTGGTCAGCCAGGTCGGAGTGCATGTCGATCCCGGCGTCAAGGCCGTGCTGTTTGCCTTGTTCATTTATGCGGTCGGTTACGAGAGCGGTCCGCAGTTCTTCAACTCGCTAGGCAAGCAGTCGATCCGGGAAATCATCCTGGCGGCGGTGCTGGCGCTGACCGGGCTGGCGACGGTAGTCGTGATGGCCAAGCTGTTCGGCCTCGACAAGGGCCTGGCGGCGGGCGTTGCCGCCGGCGGCCTGACGCAGTCGGCAATCATCGGCACCGCCGGCGACGCCATCACCAAGCTGGGGCTGGATGCGGCAGAGGTGGCGCGCCTGCAGGGCAATGTCGCGGTGGGATACGCTGTGACCTATGTGTTCGGCTCCTTCGGCGCCATCATCGTCTGTGTCAGCATCTTGCCGAAACTGATGGGCCGCAGCATCCGCGACGATGCGATCAAGGCCGAGACGGCGATGCTGGCCGGCGTCAAGCTGCTGGGGCCGGAACAGCATGCGGCGCTGCCGGAACTGGTCGGCCGCCTGTATGAAGTTACCCAAGGCAAGATCTCGGTCGAGGAAGTGGAAAATCTTGATCCTGCTACCGCCATCACCATCGAGCGCGTCAAGCGCGCCGGCCAGGTGATCGAAGTCAGTCCGCAGCTGATGCTGCAGTCGCATGACATCGTGCTGGTGGTCGGCCGCCGTGAAGCGGTGGTCAGCACTTCCGGTTTCCTCGGCAAGGAAGTGTATGCGGTGGAAGGCATGGAGCTGACCATGCAGCACCGGGAAGTGGTGCTGACCAACAAGGCATTCCACAACAAGAGCGTGGCGGAAATCCGCACCCAGACCGCGGGCGAGGTGCGCCACGGCATTTACGTGGTGCAGCTCAGCCGCATGGGGCAGGTGCTGCCGATACTGCCTGAAACCATCGTGCAGGTGGGCGACGTGGTGTCCATTTATGGCGCCGAACAAGACGTCAAGCGCGTTGCCGATATCGTCGGTTATGTGATCGTGCCGAGCGCCAAAACCGATTTTGTCTATCTGGGCGCCGGGCTGGTGGCCGGCTTGCTGGTCGGCCTGCTGGTAGCCAAGGTCGGCTCGATCCCGCTGACGCTGGGCAGCGGCGGCGGCGCCCTGCTGTCCGGCCTGCTGTTCGGCTGGTTCCGTTCCCGGCACCAGTCGTTCGGCGCCATGCCGGCCGCCGCGGTGCAAATCCTGAAAGACCTCGGCCTGGCCGGCTTCGTGGTGGTGGTTGGCCTGTCGTCGGGCCTGCAGGCGGTGCAGACCGTCAGGCAACAGGGTTTCACCATCTTCGGCGTCGGCGTGGTGGTGACCATCCTGCCGATGATCCTGACGATGCTGATCGGACGCTATGTCCTGCGCTACGACAATACGGCGGTGTTCGCCGGCGCCCTCAGCGGTTCGCGCAGCGCCAACCCGGCTTTCGGCGAGGTGCTCGACAAAGCGGAGAACGCCATTCCTACCGTGCCCTTTGCCATTACCTACGCCCTCGCCAATGTGTTCCTGACCTTGCTGGGACCGCTGGTGGTGGCGCTGGTCTGATCTTGTTTGCGCATCCTGCTCCGCCGCGGCGGAGCCAATCTATCGAATAAGGAGTATCAGAATGGATTTCAGCAACCCGGATAAACTCGCCTTGCTCAGCCCGTTTGAATTGAAAGACGCATTGATCCAGGTGGCGTCGAGCGCTGACCGCGCCATGCTTAACGCCGGCCGCGGCAACCCGAATTTCCTGGCCACCACGCCGCGCCACGGCTTTTTCCAGTTCGGCCTGTTTGCCATGAGCGAAGCCGAGCGTTCTTATATCTATATGGATGGCGTCGGCGGTTTCCCGCAGCGCGACGGCATCGAGGCGCGTTTCGAGATTTTCACCAAGGCCCATGCCGGCGTCGACGGCGTGCGTTTCATCGAAGCCGCCGTGTCTTATGTGCGTGACCAGCTGGGCTTGTCGGCCGGCGCTTTCCTGTACGAGATGTGCGTAGCCATCCTCGGCTGCAACTACCCGGTGCCGGACCGCATGCTGAGCCTGGGCGAGCAGATCGTCGGCCAGTACATCCGCCAGGAGATGATTGGCGAGCAGCCGTTCATCGGCAATTTCGACATGTATGCGGTGGAAGGCGGCACCGCCGCCATGACATACATTTTCAACAGCCTGCGTGAAAACCATATCCTCGAGGCCGGCGACACCATCGCCCTCGGCATGCCGATCTTCACGCCGTATATCGAAATCCCGCACCTCAACGACTACCAGCTGGTCGAGCTGCTGGTCGATGCGCCGGCCGAGAACAGCTGGCAGTTCACCAGGAAAGAACTCAACAAGCTGCTCGATCCCAAGGTTAAGGCATTCTTCCTGGTCAATCCCAGCAATCCGCCTTCGGTCAGGATCAACGACGAGACGCTGGCGTACATTGGCGAGATCGTCAGGCAGCGCCCCGACCTGATCATCCTGACCGACGATGTGTACGGCACTTTCGCCGACAACTTCATATCGCTGTTTGCGATCTGCCCCTACAACACCATCCTGGTGTATTCGTTCTCCAAGTATTTCGGCGCCACCGGCTGGCGCATGGGAGTGGTCGCCACCCATGAAAAGAATATCCTGGACGACAAGATCGCCGCCTTGCCCGAGGCGCGGCGCAAGGAGCTGGACCTGCGCTACAACTCGATCACCACCGAACCGCGTGCACTGAAATTCATCGACCGGCTGGTGGCCGACAGCCGCACCGTGGCGCTGAACCACACCGCCGGCTTGTCGACCCCGGTGCAGGCGCAGATGACCTTGTTCTCCCTGTATTCGCTGCTGGACGAGCCGCAGAATTACAAGAAATCGATGAAGCGCATCGTCCTGCGCCGCAAAGAAGCGTTATACCGGGCGCTGGCCTTGCCGCTGCCGGTCGACGCCGATTCGGTCCACTACTACCATCTGCTCGACCTGGAAACGCTGGCCACGCAGATGTACGGCGCCGATTTCGCCAAGTGGATGGTGAAGCGCCTGAAGCCGAACGAAGCGCTGTTCCGGCTAGCGGAAGAAACCGGCGTGATCCTGCTGCCAGGGCGCGGCTTCGGCACCGCGCACGCTTCGGCGCGGGTGTCGCTGGCCAATCTCAACGAGTACGACTACACCAACATCGGCAAGGCGATCCGCAAGCTGGCGCTGGAATTCCATGTGCAGTTCGAGAAAACCGCCGGTGGCGGCAAGGCGGCCGGCGGCAAGCCGAAAGCAGCAAAGGGTGCAAAGAAGGCCAGGAAATAACGCTGGCGGCCGGCTCGCGCAAGGCCGCGAGCCGGCTGGCGGTCAAGGCCGGTAGCCGTCGTTCAGGGTTTTGAGGAAGGCGATCACGTCCTTGATTTCGTTATCCGTCAGCGCCGGCTTGTCGCCCGGCTTGCGGTCAAACGGCGCTTCGACGTTGACGTTGCCATGGTATCCCTCAGGCAGGTCGTCATACTTGCGCACCTTGCCGTCTTTTCCGCGCGGATACCATTTCTCTGGCTGGGTGTCGCGCTGCACGTAGAATTTCATCACCTGCTCCAGGCTGCTGAAGGCGCCGTTGTGGAAAAACACCTGGCGCGTGGCGACATTGCGCAAGGACGGCGTTTTGAACATGCCGCAATACTCGGTCTTGTCCTTGAGGTCGGTGCGGTCCGGGCCGCACAAACCCATGTCGTAATATTTCGGATCGGCGTTGGCCGGGATGTTCTTGTTGCGCGGCACGCCGATGGCGATCAGGCCGTAGTCGGTAAATTGCGGGAAGGCGCCGCTGGCCGTGATTGCGCTGATGTGGCAGGAGGCGCAGTTGCCTTTCGACGCATCGTTGAACAGGCGCAGGCCGTTCAGCTCCTGCTTGCTGAGCTGGACCTGCTGGCGCAGGAAGGCGTCGTACTTGCTGTTGTAGGGATAGAATTCGGTCGGGCTTTCCTGGAATACTTCCAGCGCCATCAGCGCCCATTTGAAGGCTTGCTCCTGGTTGTCGAAAATATCCTCGCCGAAGGTGGCGCGGAACTGCGCCGCGTAGCTGGCTTTTTTCAGTTTTTCCACCACTTCGGCCGCATTCGCATTGCCCATTTCGTGCGCCGACAGCAGCGGGATCCGCGCCTGGTCGTGGGTCGACGGCGCGCGGCCGTCCCAGTTGTGGCCGCCGGTGGGGCCGGCGTCGATGCTGTCGTCGCCATCGTCGTCGAAGAAATGTTCGGTGAAGGCCGGCACGTTCTGTATGTAGCGCAGCGAAGGCACGGCGCGCGTGCCCAGCGTTTTCATTTCCTTGCCGCCCAGCTGCACCGCCAGGTTGTTGGGCGGGCCGAATGCATGGTCGGGGCTGTGGCAGGTAGCGCAAGACATCTTGCCGGACGCCGACAGCGAAGGATCGGAAAACATGGTGCGGCCGAGCGCGGTCATGGCGGCTACCGAGGGCTGCTTTTTCAGCGTCGGCGCATAGGTCGCGCCGACGTAGGCCGGTGCAGCGGGCTTGGCTGTTTCGGCGTCCGCGTGCTGCTGGCCGCAGCCGTTCAGGAGAAGCACGGCGACGCCGCTCAGGAATGCAATGACCGCTGGTTTCATAGGAATGTTTGACAAGCCTTGGGGACGAGCGGAGCGCCGCGTCGAATGGGAGGCAAGCCTAGCAGCGTTGTGTGACAGAACGATGACACATCCACATCCTGAAAATAAATGGCGGCCGCTGCGGCATTTCACACAGCTGAAATATTCGGGGCATACGATTGCGCTTTTTATCGCCCGGGGAGGGTTTATGAAGCGGACCATGCAATGGCTGCCGGTAACGGTGGCAACGGTGACACTATCGGCGGGCCTGAGCGCCTGCGGCGGCGGCAGCTCGATCGGCGAGGCCACTGGTTCAGTGACCAGCGGCCAGGTCACCGGCAGCTATTATGAAAACGCCAAAGTCTGCTTCGAAGACAAGGTAAAGAAAGCGACGTGCGACGCCGCGTCGCCGGTAGCCAGGACTGCTCCCGACGGTTCATTTTCCCTCAAGGGCCAGGGCGCGGTAGTGGCCACCGTCGATACCGACGCCATCCGCCACGAAGCGCTGGGCGACAAAGGCAGCGCCGTCACGCAGAAACTGGTGTTCCGTGCGCCGCTCGGCCGCAGCGCTTTCATCAGCGCCATCTCGACCGAACTGACAGCCGCCATGGATGCCAACGGCGGCGATTTCGCCGACGCCAGCAAGAAGCTGGCCGCCAAGATCGGCACTGCCGAAGCCAACCTGCTGGCCGACATCAACAAGCTGGGCGGCAATGACCTGGCCAAGCTGAAAGCGGAAGCAGCGGCCGTCAACGCTGCCATCGCGGCGGCCATCGCCCAAGGCGGCACGGTTGACCTGGGCCAGGCCCTGGCCGGCGCGCTGGCGATGAACAACATCCAGAACGTGGTGGTGATCTTTGCCGAGAACCGCGGCTTCGACAACCTGTACGGCCTGTTCCCCGGCGCCAACGGCATTCCCGGCGTCAATCCGACCTCGACTTCCAGTTATGTACCGCAAAAGGATTTCGACGGCAGCACCCTGCCGGTCCTGCCGCCGACCTGGGGCGGCATGACCCTGGCCGGCCAGAGCACCGTCATCACCCAGGCGCAATCGGCCAACCTGCCGAACAAGCCGTTCCAGATCGATGACGCCAACAGCCCGATCTATATGTCGTCGTCCGTGATCACGCGCGACCTGGTGCATCGTTTCTTCAATAACCAGATGCAGATCAACGGCGGCAAGAATGACAAGTTCGCCGCGTACTCCGATGCCGGCGGCCTCAGCATGGGCTATTACGACGGCAGCAAGATGAAGCTGTGGAATATCGCCAAGCAATACACGCTGGCCGACAATTTCTTCATGGGCGCTTTCGGCGGCTCCTTCCTGACCCACCAATACCTGATCTGCGCCTGCGCCCCGACTTACCCGAACGCCGACGCCGCCACGTCACCTGCCAAGGGCAACATCTCGGCCGTCACGCTCGACGCCAGCGGCAACCTGGTCGGCCTGACTCCGGGCACCGGCAATCCGACTTCAGTATTGAACGGCGCCCCGGTCTACCTGAAGGACAGCACTATCACGCCGAAAGACGCTTCCGGCATGTTCTACGCGGTCAACACCATGCAGCCGCCGTACCAGCCTAGCGGCAACAACGCCGCCGCCGTGGCAGTGTACGCCGACCCAAGCAAGGCTACTACCCTGCCGGTCCAGACCCAGGCCAACATCGGCGACGAGCTGACCAGCAAGGGCGTCGACTGGGCCTGGTATGCAGGCGCCTGGAACGCCGCATTGGCAGATGCGCCGAACGCCACCCGCAGCGTGATCTACGGCGGCAAGGTCCAGTTCCAGCCGCACCACCAGCCGTTCAACTACTATAGCCGCTTCGATCCGGCTACCGCCGCCGGCGCTGCCGAACGCGCCGCCCACCTGAAGGATTTCGACGCTTCGTTCCTGCAGGACGCCGCAGCCGGCAAACTGCCTGCGGTCGCGTTCTATAAACCGCAAGGTAATTTGAACCAGCATGCCGGTTACGCCAACGTGGCTGACGGCGACGCCCATGTCGCCGACGTCATCACCAAGCTGCAGGCCAGCCCGCAGTGGAAGAACATGCTGATCGTGGTGACTTACGATGAAAACGGCGGCTTCTGGGATCACGTGGCGCCGCCAAAGGGCGACCGCTGGGGTCCGGGCACACGCCTGCCGACTCTCCTGGTGTCGCCGTATGCGAAGAAAGGTTTCGTCGACCACACCCAGTACGACACCGCTTCCATCCTGCGCTTCATCACCAATCGTTATGCGTTGCCGGTGCTGCCTGGCCTCACCGCCCGCGACAAGGCGCTGGTGGCGAGCGGCGCCAAGCCGATGGGCGACCTGACCGGCGCATTGACGCCGGTGCCGCAAGAGTAATCCGCGCAAGCTCGGCGGGGAAAAAGATAAAGCCGGCTGCCTTGGAAAAGGCAGCCGGCTTTTTTTCATCACTGCCAGGAACCCATGGGCGCCAGCGCCGGCGACAGTTCCGCTTCGCTCCAGCGCAGCGGCAGCGAGGCTTCGACCCGTATCGCCTGCTCCACGCGGAAGCGCAGCAAACGTTCGGCGCCCTTGAATGCCGCCACTTCGGGGCCATCCCAGACCAGCTCGGCGCTGGCCGCCAGGTAGAGCACGTCGCCGCTGGCGAAATCGATGAACAGCAAGCCGGCGCGCGGATGCTCGACCAGGTTGCCGATGGTGTTGAAGAAAGAATTGCCGACGAAATCGGGCACCGTCAGCGTCTTTTCATCGTCGATGCGGACGAAGCCGGGTTTGCCGCCGCGATGCGACACGTCAACCCCGTACTGGCGGTTGCTTGCATCGGCAGGTTTGCCCATGAAGGCCGTGGCGATGAAAAAAGTGTCCGCGCCGGCGACCAGGTCTTGCATCGCGGCGTCCAGCCGGGTTGCCCTGTGCACTACGGGCGCCGCGGCGTCGTCGCCTTCGACCAGGGTGGGACGGCGCGCCTGGATATATTTCGGGCAGTTGCCGAAGCTCTGGTCTACCTTCAGCGTCCATCCTGCCGCGCCGATTTTCTCGACCTTGCCGTTCATGCGGTTGCGGCGGCGGGTATGCGGTTCGATGCCGAGCAAGCCGATGGCTGCGTTGTCGGCCAGCGTCTGCCGCAGCGGATCGGCTGCCAGCACATGCGGATGTATCTCCAGGTGCTCGGCGTCCGGCGAAGTCACGAAACCGGGCGCGCCGGTGACGATCGACGCCCACGGCTGCTGTTCGCGGTCGATGCTGCCGACGATCATGAACGGCAGCTGCTGGAAAAACTCGCGGTGCTGGTCGGGCATGAAGCTGCGCAGCAGCTGGCCGCGGCTCGCCATCTTTTCAAGCATGCCGGCGCGCTGCTGCGCCGTGCGTTCGCCGCGATGGAAAGGCGTGCTGTCCGGACCGGTTGCGGCGATTTCAGGATGGGACATTCTTGGCTCCTTGGCAGGGCGCTCCAATCGATTGATGACCGGGGCGCGGTTTCAGGCCGCCAGCGCCGGTGGCGTGGCTTGCATGGCGACAAAACCGGGCAAGGCTTCAACCCGTCCCAGCCATGCCCGGATCTGCGGGTAGTCGTCCAGCGCCACGCCGCCCTCCGGCGCATGCGCGATGTAGCTGTACGCCGCCACATCGGCAATCGTCACCTGGGCGCCGGCCAGGAACGGGCGGCTGGCCAGGTGCGGCTCCAGCAGGGTGAACAGTCGTGTGGCGGTGGCGCAGGCCGCGCCAAGGTCGAGCGGCATGCCGAACAAGGTCGCCAGGCGGGCGCTGGCCGGGCCGCGGAAAATCTCGCCCGCGGCCAGCGACAGGAAGCGCTGCACGGTTGCCGCTCCCAAAGGATCGCGCGGCAGCCAGCCGGCGTCGCCGTATTTGCTTGCCAGGTAGACCAGGATCGCGTTCGAGTCAGCCAGCGTGACTTCGCCGTCTTCAATCACCGGCACCTGGCCAAACGGATTTTTCGCCAGGAACTCAGGCTTTTTCTGTTCGCCGGCGCCGAGGTTGACGTCGATCATTTCAAACGGCAGGTCCAGCAGGGACAGAAACAGCTGGACGCGATGGGCATGGCCGGACAAGGGGGCGCGGTAAAGACGGATCGGTTGGGCTGGGCGGACGGTTGGCATGGATTATCTCCTGGAAGGCTGGAATAAAAGCACCGCAAGCGATGCCTGGCGAAAACTGCATGATCATGTACCGAACAATCGGTACAATACAAAAGCAAAACCAGGCTGTCAAGTTAAAGCGGGAAATCAAAAATGCCTTACTTGGCCGGCTGAGGGCCAAGCAGGATGGCGGGGAAATTTTCTATCATGCGCAAAAAGGGGCCGTTGCTGTCCAGGGCGCGAGACACGATCAGCGATCCCTGAATCGCCACCACGGCATTCTCCGCGCGTACGGCGGCTTCCACCTTATCCACGCCAGCTTCTTCGGCTACCCCGGCCAGCAAGGCCATCAGGGCCCGCATGCGCCCGCCCAGGTGCTGCTGGAACAGCGACCCGGCTTCGCCGATGGTGAATACGTCCATCAGGCAGGGCGCCATGCCATTGGCGTAATACTCGGTCAGCTTGCCGGCGAAGCGCTGCAGGCGGATGGCGGATGCCTCGCGGCTGTCCAGGGTGGACAGCACATGCTGGGTAAACCAGGCGCCGACCGCTGCCATGGCTGCGCTCGCCATGTCTTCCTTGCCGTTTGGAAAATAATGGTAAAGGCTCGACCGTCCCAGGCCGGTGGCCTCAGACAGGCGCGACAGGCTGCTGCCTTCATAACCATAGCGGCGGAAAGCAGCCAGGATGCGATCGACGACCTGGTCGCGGGAGAGAGTAGCTGCTGGCATGATATTTAGACCTGGTGAGTGTACCGAATGTTCGTTGTTATCAATGTAGTGGTGAAATACCAAAACAGCAAGGGTATCCATGCAAAATCCGCGCATGCCGGTTCCAGGCAGCTAACGGCTGCAGAATAATGGTTGCCTAGCTAACCATATCGTTCTAGAATAAAGCCATGTTTGACCACTGCCTTTATTTCAACACTACCGCCCTGGCGCGCATCGTCGAGCGTGAGTGGAATGCGGCCTACCAGCCATTCGACCTGACTGCGCCGCAGGGTTTTGTCCTGCGCGCAGTGCTGCGGCACCCTGGCCTGCTTAACAGCGAACTGGCCGATATCTTCGGCATAGCCAGGCCGACGGCGACGCGCTTGCTGGACGCGCTGCTAGCGAAGCAGCTCATCGAGCGCCGTCCGTCCGCCGCCGACGGCCGCGAATGGAATATCTTCCCGACCGCCGCGGCGCTGGCGCTGGATGGCCCGATCAACGCCGTCAGTGCGGAGGTGGCCCAGCGTTTGCGCGGACAGGTAGGTGGCGACCGCTTCGACGATTCGATCAGCGCCTTGCGCGGGGTCAGGGAAAGCATCGGCTGATTGCCGGTTCGTACACAAGACAGAAGGCAGGCGCGCATGCCTGCCTAAATTTTTATCCAATTGGTTGTTTAGCTAACTTCTTTTGCGAGGGAATCGCCATGCCATCCATGACAGGGGATATGCAAAAAAACGCAGGGGGCCGCATCGCGCTGATGGTGTTTGCCGTTGCCGCCGCGGCGTTCGGCGTCATCTTGTATTTCGGCGCCGACCTAAGCTTGCTGGACAGCCAGGACGCTTGCCTGGCAGCGCATGCGGCGGACCATGGCATCACCGCGCAGCAGCTACGCAGCGACGCCAGCCGCCAGCCGGAACTGGTGGCGGCGCTTTCATCCTGTTCCGGCATGGCGCCTTGAATTGCTGCAGGCCGGCTTATTCGGCCAGCTGCGACACGGCACGGGAAGCCGGTGCCTGGCGGTTCAGGTATTGGGTTTGATGATACCCATCATGACCGCTCTGCTGATAGCGTGGCGGGTACTATAGACGCCCAGTTTCATCGCCACATTCTTCATGTGGAAATACACGGTGCGCTGCGATATGCCCAGGATCAGTCCGATTTCGCTGCTGGTCTTGCCGTCGGCGCTCCAGCGCAGGCATTCCAGTTCGCGCGCCGATAAAATCGGTTCCTGGTTCGGAGCAACCTTGCGCCACAAGCGCTCCGCCGCTTCCTGCAGGTATACGCCAAGCAGCAGGGCGTCGGCCTGGGCTGCGACAGGCAGCGCGGCCGGGCGCGCCGCGTTGCTGTAGAAATCGAGGCGGCTCACCGCGTGCTTGCTGTGCAGCGCCAGGCTCATGCCTTGCGTGACGCCCCTGGCTTTCAACAATGGATAAACCTGTCCGCCATGCAGCAGGCACAACTGGTCGACTTGCCAGTTCAGCGGCAGGCAAGAGCGCGCGAGATGCTGCCGGACCGGATCGGTCTTGTCGTCGGCCGGCTGGCTGAACTGCTGCAGCAACGGGTTTGGCAGGCTGCCGAACAGCTGCACCTGCGATGTGCCGTTGACGCTGGCAATCTCCATCTGCAACATGAAATCGCAAACGCCGAGCTGCGCCAGCAGGCGCTGCATGCATGTGCGCAGCTGCTCCCAGTCAGGGGCTTGCACCACCTGCAGCAGGTCGGGCGCGGATAATCGAGGAGCGGTTTCGCTTTGCAGCATGTGATTTTCAGGATCCTATGATTTTATGTCGGCGGACTGGTCGCGTAAAAAATCCGCCAATGAATAAAAAGGTTCACGTAAATAATGGCTGGGGAAATCAAACAGCGCCCAGTAGTAGTCCTGGGCACCGAAACAAATTTGTGCCGGCAAGCAATATGATAGCCAATCGTGGCGCAACGCGTCGGTATACATGCCGCCGCTGTCGGAAAAGAACGGCACCAGCCGCAATTCGCGCAAACCGGTCAGCAATTCCAGCGGCGCACCATAGTCCTGCGCCACCTCCAGCTGCGACATCAGGCTGGCCTCGGTTTCCACCACCATCAGGGTCGCCTTGCCGTGCATGTCGAAGAACAGGATGCCGGTCGGGTTGGGAAACAGGTAATACTCGACGAAGCCATGCCGCTTGCACAGCTGCTCGACCAGCGTTTCCAGGGCCGGGTCGGACAGGAAGGTGAAGGAATGGCGCGACAGCAGGTCTTTCAGCGTCAGCGACTGGGCGTGGAAAAATTCCTTTTGCAGGCTGCGGATCTCCAGTTCCAGGCGGTCCAGCGCGTCGTGGTCGCTCTTCTTGATGAAACGGTCGATCAGGCCGCGGTTGAAGGCGTCGATGGCGATCTTTTCGTCGGCCTGGCCGGTAAACAGGATCTTTTTGCAAGGCAGGTCTTGCACCGCCTGGCAAAACGCCAGGCCATTCATTTGCGGCATGGCGTAGTCGATCACCAGCACCGACGGCAGCAGGAAACGCCGGCGGTTCATCGATTGCCGGTAAATCTGCTCGATATCGACCGCCACCGTGCGCCGCTCGAACGAGAATGCCTGTTCGTCGTAGTTGACCCGGATCGACTGGCTCTTGCTGGGCGAATGGCGGTAAGCGTCGCGCAGCCAGTCGAGGGCGGCCTGGGTATCGTGGAACACTTTGCGCGCCATGTGCGGCGGCAGCTGGAAAGCCAGGCTGTCCAGGAAGCTCTGGCTATCATCGATGAGGATAGTCAGGGTCGGATGTTGATAAACAGGTAACGAAATATTCATGTCGGGCAATGCAGGCCAAGGAAAGAGGCAAAGCGCCTGATATGGAAAGACAGTTAATTTAACAGAGAGCGGACATCTGCTGCTTTTTGTTGCACCATGGGTGGAAAATCCAATACAAAAATGGTGTAGCCCAGCGGCCGCGAAACCACGCGTATGCGGGCTCCCCAGGCTTCCAGCACATCTTTGCAGAACGCCAGCCCGATGCCGGTGCCGCTGGATTCGGGATAAGCGTAAAAGCGTTCGAAAATCTGCGATGCGCGCCCGGCTTCAATGCCGCAGCCGGTATCGATGAACAACAGCCGTGGCCGGGCGCGGGCGCCGTCCACCACGATCCGGACGCGGCCCTTGCCGACGCGCTGGATCGAGGTCAGCGCATTGCGCAGCAAATTGATCAGGACCATCGAGCACAGCTCGACCTGTCCCAGCAAACGAAAATCGGAGCGCACCGTGACGGCCACCAGATCGCGCTGTTCCTGGTTGACGAACGGATAGCGTTGCATCATCAGTTCGACCACGGCCGCCATCGACACGATGTCCTTCGGGATCAGGTTTTCCCTGCCGGTCGAGGCGCTCAGCAGGAACAGGTCAATCACGTTGTTCATGTGCCGCACTTCGAGTTCGATCCGGGCCAGCGCTTTTTCCATCGGCAGCTGGCTTGGCGTCGCCTGCACGGCGTTTTCCTGCAGCAGGCGGCTCAGGCCGCGTGCATTGGCGTTGATGCTGCGCAAAGGCGTGCGCAGTTCGTGCGACACCGTCGCCAGCGCGGTCGCCATGCCCGCCAGTTTCTCCTGCGCCAGCACCTTTCTGCCGACCTTGGCGAGCGACACCGTAAAGACAGCGAACAGCTGAATCGGCACTTGTTCCAGCATCTGGACGCTGAGCGGCATGAGACTGCCGTGGATCGTTGCATAAACGGCATAAGCCAGTGCGCTTCCTATGACATAGGACAGGAAGGCTAAGGTGGTGTCGAAATGGAACAGAATGATTAGCGCTATCAGCAGTGACTGGCCCCAGATCGAGGAGCCATCGTTCATCAGAAACATGAAAGTGAAGAAAAATGGCGCTACATAAGTCAATCCGATAAAAAAATAGACGGTCAGCCATTTTTTTGGAATCAGGTGCCGGAGGAAGATAGCGGGCAGGCAAATCACTACACCCACAATCCGCAAGGCGAGATTTTCATAAGGTTGCGGAAACCAGTACGCCCACACGACGTAGTACAGCGGCATGCCGACGATGGCGACCCATGCCAGCACCATGAAACGTTCGATGGAGTTGTTGTATTGCCCATAAAAGTGGGACCACCATGTACTTGTGGCGTTGCGCCAGGCCGGCCAGCGCTGGCTTATCCGGCTCCGAATGCTTGTGTGCTCAATCATGGGAGGTGAAATATTAGCCTATTATAAATTGCTGCGCTGCACTTAGTTGATGGGCCGGCTGATTACCGCGCTTTCACAACCATTTGCTCAGCTCGGCTCCAGATTCCAGGCAGGCGAGCGCTGGCTACTCTGTCTGGCATGTCAACAGAGTAGTGTCTTGGGAGAAAATTATGCCACTAACTACAAGCTACCATGCTGATTTAACTTCGGCAGCGGAGCAACGGCTGCCTGCGTTCGTATCAGCTCGGATGGACGAGCATTATATTGATCGCATCGAAAGACTGCTGGGCGGCGAACACCTGCATAAATGGTGCGCGCCCGGTCCGGATGCAATTTACCTGTCCAGCAACGACTACCTATGCATCGCGGCGGAGCCGGCCCTGATTGAAGCCCAGGTATCGCGCCTGAAGCAGGGCGACGTTAATTTGTTGATGTCACAGGTGTTTTTACAGGAGGGCAGTCCTCAGCACCGTCTCGAGCAACGGCTGGCTCGCTTCATGGAATCGGAAGATGGCCTTGTCACGCAATCCGGCTGGAGTGGCAATGTCGGATTGATGCAAAGCATTGCCGGCCCAAGCGTGCCGGTGTATCTGGATATGCAAGCCCATGCATCGCTGTGGGAAGGCGTGCATTCCGGGCAGGCGCGTCCGGTGCCGTTTCTGCACAACGAGATCGAGCATTTACGGCGCCAGGTGCTTAAGCATGGCGCGGGGGTGATTGTGGTCGACGCCGTCTACAGCACCTCGGGCAGCGTCTGTCCTTTGCCGGAAGTGCTGGCCATTGCCGAAGACAGCGGCAGCATTCTGGTGGTGGATGAGTCGCACTCGCTCGGCACGCATGGACCGGGAGGCGCCGGTCTGGTAGTGCAAATGGGCTTGTCCGAACGCGTGCATTTCCGTACTGCGTCGTTGGCCAAGGCGTTTGGCGGGCGGGCCGGATTCATTACCTGTTCCAGCAAGTTCAAAGGCTATTTCCTGTCGGCTTCACGCCCCGCCATTTTCAGTTCCTGCTTGCTGGGACATGAACTTGCCTGGTTCGATGCAGCGCTCGATTTCATTCGCAGCGCCGACGATCGCCGTCTTGTCTTGCACCGCAATGCGCGCCGCATACGCGATGGCTTGAGCGACCTGGGCTACAACGTCAGCGACGGCACCGAACAAATCATCGCGCTGGAAGCCGGCACAGAGCCGATGACACTGGTGTTGCGCAAAGCGCTGGAAGAGGAAGGCATTTTCGGCGCGGTTTTTTGCGCCCCGGCGACACCCAAGAACCGTTCTCTGGTCAGGCTGACGCTCAACTCCGGCCTGACCGAAGTGGAAATCCAGCAGATCTTGCAAGCCTGTGCGGCGATTCGTGAAAAAGTCCGGCTGGCTGACTGGTCATCCAGCCGGCGCATGGCCGCCTCCGTCCGCCGGCCCCGTTGACGGATATTCCGAAGACTATGGCCTATGGTCTTCGGGATGTCTCAGCCATGTTTCAACACCAGGCGCCGCGCCGTGTTTCGGCTCCGGCTGCGCCTTGCCGGAACAGTCGGGCCGCCCCAGGCTGAGGTTGCGGAAAAAGGCCGCGTATTTCACGCCATTCGATTTGCCGGCCTGCGTCATTTTTGCGCCCGCACCAGCAAATTGATTTTTGCCGCGGCGGCCAGCAGCATGGGCAGGCAGTGTTCCAGCAGGTGCGCCGGCGTCGGGTTGTTTACCTGGCCGCTGAGGTTGATGGCGGCGACCACCCGGCCGTTGCGGTCGAACACCGGCGCGGCCAGCGACACCAGCCCCGGCTCCAGTTCTTCGTTGACCATGCACCAGCCCTGGATCCGCACCTGCCGGATGATTTCCAGCAGGCGCTGCGGGTCGACTATCGTTTGCGGCGTATGCGCCGGCAGCGCAGCGGCAGCCAGGCGCTGGCTCAGGACCTCATCCGGCAAACCGGCCAGCAGCACGCGTCCCAGCGAAGTCGAGTAGGCCGGCAGCCGGCTGCCCACGCCCAGGTTGATCGACATGATCTTGTGCGCCGGGACCCGCAGCACGTACACAATCTCGTCGCCGTCCAGCACGGCGGCGGAGCACGACTGGCGCAGGCTTTGCACCAGGTCTTCCATCACCGGCTGGGCCTGGGTCCATACCGGCAGCGACGACAGGTAGGCAAAGCCCAGTTCGAGTACCTTGGGCGTCAGCCGGAACAGGCGGCCATCCATCTCGACATACCCCAGGTGCAGCAAGGTCAGCAAGATGCGGCGCGCGCCGGCGCGGGTCAGCCCGGCGGCAGCCGCGACTTCGGTCAGCGTCTGCGCCGGCGACCGGGCGCCGAAGCTGCGCAGCACGGCGAGTCCGCGCGCGAACGATTGCACGTAGCTGTCGCCTGGCTTTGGATCATGGGCGCCGCCATCTTCGCTGCTTGCAATCGCAGCCGGAGTGGAGAGTAGGGATGGTTTCGACATGGCGTTTGCTTTCAATCAGTTGCCGCTCAAGGGCGGCAGGTACAGACATCGCTGTGCAAAGCAGGGCCTGGGCAAACGCCCAGGCGCAACAAATCAGCAGTTGACATCGGCCTGCCTGCTGACTATCCTTTTCAAATAAGTTCTTTATACGAATATTTGTTCATTATAAGAACTTTAGTATATTTTTCAACCGAAATGTTCGTAAAGACCATGATTAATAAAATTATTCCTTCTGTCGAACTGGCGCTCGCGAATATTCATGACGGCGCCACGGTCATGATCGGCGGTTTCGGCGGCGCCGGACAGCCGGCAGAGCTGATCGACGCCTTGATCGCCCAAGGCGTGCGCGACCTGGTGATCGTCAACAACAACGCCGGCAACGGCGAAACCGGCCTGGCGGCGCTGCTGAAGGCGCGGCGGGTGCGCAAGATCATCTGCTCCTTCCCGCGCCAGGCCGATTCGCAGGTCTTCGACGGCCTGTACCGGGCCGGCGAACTGGAGCTGGAACTGGTCCCGCAGGGCAACCTGGCGGAACGGATCCGCGCTGCCGGCGCCGGCATCGGCGCTTTCTTCACGCCCACCGGTTACGGCACGGAGCTGGCCAAAGGCAAGGAAACCCGCGAAATCAACGGCAAGATGTATGTGCTGGAACATCCGATCCATGCCGATTTCGCCTTGGTCAAGGCCGAGCGCGGCGACCGCTGGGGCAACCTGGCTTATCGCAAGACCGCGCGCAATTTCGGTCCCGTCATGGCCAGCGCCGCCAAGGTGACGATCGCCTCGGTGCATGAAATCGTGGAACTGGGCAGCCTCGATCCCGAAAGCGTGGTCACACCCGGGCTGTACGTCCAGCGGGTGGTGCAGGTGCCGCGCAGCGCTACCGGCCCGGCGGGTTTCAAAGCAGCATAAAAGGACAGGACATGACAAATAAATGGAACAGAGAACAAATGGCGGCGCGGGTGGCGCAGGACATACCTGACGGCGCCGTGGTGAACCTGGGCATCGGCCTGCCGACGCTGGTGGCCAACCACTTGCCGAGCGACCGCGAAGTCATCTTGCACAGCGAGAACGGCGTGATCGGCATGGGCCCGGCGCCGGCCGCCGGCGAGGAAGACTACGACCTGATCAACGCCGGCAAGCAGGCAGTGACGCTGCTGCCGGGCGGCTGTTATTTCCACCATGCCGACAGCTTCGCCATGATGCGCGGCGGCCACCTGGATGTCTGCGTGCTGGGCGCGTTCCAGGTGTCGGCCAGCGGCGACCTGGCCAACTGGCATACCGGCGCCGCGGATGCGATCCCGGCCGTGGGCGGCGCCATGGACCTGGCGATAGGCGCCAAAAAAACCTATGTGATGATGGAGCACCTGACCAAATCGGGCGCAAGCAAGCTGGTCGCGGCCTGCACTTATCCGCTCACCGGCATCGGCTGCGTCAGCCGGATCTACACCGACCTGGCGGTGATCGACCTCGACCCGGACGGCGCCAGGGTCATCGCCATGGTCGACGGCCTGCAGTTAGAGGAGCTGCAGAAGCTGACCGCGGTGCCGCTCGTCATGGCTTGCTGATTAACTGATCCTGGAGAACCCCATGTCCCACGCTTTCATTTGCGATGCCCAGCGCACGCCCTTCGGCCGTTATGGCGGCGCATTGGCCAGCGTCCGCGCCGACGACCTCGGCGCAATGCCTATCCGCGCCCTGATGGCGCGCAATCCGCAGGTCGACTGGCAGGCGGTGGCCGACGTCATCTACGGCTGCGCCAACCAGGCCGGCGAAGACAACCGCAACGTGGCGCGCATGTCGGCCTTGCTGGCCGGCTTGCCGCTGGAAGTGCCGGGGGCGACGCTGAACCGCTTGTGCGGATCGGGCCTGGATGCGCTGGGTACGGCGGCGCGCGCCATCAAGAGCGGCGAGGCGGGCCTGATGATCGCCGGCGGCGTCGAGAGCATGAGCCGGGCGCCGTTCGTGATGGCGAAGGCCGAAAGCGCATTTTCGCGCAGCGCCAGGATCGAAGACACCACCATCGGCTGGCGCTTCGTCAACGCCCTGATGAAACAGCAGTACGGCGTCGACTCGATGCCGGAGACCGCTGAAAATGTCGCCGCCGAATACGGCATCAGCCGCGCCGACCAGGACAAGATGGCGCTCGCCAGCCAGGCCAAAACAGTGGCGGCGCAAAACGCCGGTTATTTCGACAGCGAAATCACGCCGGTTGCGGTCCCGCAAAAAAAGGGCGAAGCCGTCATCGTCGATAAAGATGAGCATCCGCGCGCCACCAGCCTGGAAGCGCTGGCCAAGCTGAAAGCCGTGGTCAGGCCGGACGGCACTGTGACGGCGGGCAATGCCTCCGGCGTCAACGACGGCGCCTGCGCACTGCTGCTGGCCGACGAAGCCAATGCCGCCAGGCATGGCCTCACGCCCAGGGCCAGGATAGTCGCCATGGCGACCGCCGGCGTCCCGCCGCGCATCATGGGCATGGGCCCGGCGCCGGCGACGCGCAAGGTGTTGGCGATGACTGGCCTGGCGCTGGCGCAGTTCGACGTGATCGAGCTCAATGAAGCGTTCGCGGCCCAGGGACTGGCGGTGCTGCGCCAGCTCGGTTTGGCGGACGACGATCCGCGCGTCAATCCGAATGGCGGTGCAATTGCACTTGGTCATCCTCTTGGGGCTTCCGGCGCGCGTCTGGCGGCTACCGCAGTCAACCAGCTGCAGCGCATCCAGGGCCGTTACGCGCTATGCACGATGTGCATCGGCGTCGGCCAGGGCATTGCGGTGGTGCTGGAACGGGTCTGACCGCGGACGGAACGAAAAACGCTTGCGGCGCGTGGTATAAAACAAGGATCTGCCTTAAATATACTGACTGCCCATGAGCTATCTTTGCGATGCCTCCCGCACGACACTGATCGTCGTCGACCTGCAGGAAAAACTGATGCCGGTGATCGGCGACGCCGCGCAGGTCTTGCAACGCGCAGTGCTGCTGGCGCAGGCCGCCAGGCTGCTGGAGATTCCCGTGATCGGCACGGCGCAGCAGCCCTTGCGGCTGGGGCCCACCGTTGCGCCTGTCCATGCGTTGCTGGACCGAACCGTAGAAAAAACCAGCTTCGATGCCTGCATCCAGCCGAATTTCATGGCGGCGCTGAGCAATGGTCGCGACGAGCTGGTGGTGCTGGGCTGCGAGGCGCATGTCTGCGTGCTGCAGACGGTGCTGGGTTTGCTGCACCGGCAGCGCCGGGTAAAACTGGTGAGCGACGCGATCGGTTCGCGCCGCGCCAGCGACAAGCAGGCGGCCATCGAGCGCGCCCGCGCCGCCGGCGCCGACATCGTCAGCAGCGAAATGCTGATGTTCGAATGGATGGGCAACAGCGACCATCCGAAATTCCGCGAAATACTCAAGCTGATCAAGTAAGCCGGCGGGTTGTCGCCCGGCGCGATGTGCTGTCCAGGAAAAACAAGGGCGTTTGCCGTCCCTGGATTAAGCCATTCCTTATGTATTTTTCAATCGAAATGATCAAAAATGTATCGGGCAATTTGATAAACATCATCAAGGCACGATATGGACGATTTGGACGATATGGATCTTCGAGAAAAGCATTGGCAAAAACTGAAACCGTTGTTATTGGGAGGTGACGCCGATCCCGGCGCCACCGGCCGCGACAACCGCTTGTTCCTGCGAGCCATTTTCTGGGTGGTGGATAACGGTTCCAAGTGGTCGGCGCTGCCGCCGGAATTCGGCCGCTGGCAGACCGCTTACGTGCGTTTCATGCGCTGGAACCAGGCAGGTATCTGGCGGCGTCTGGCAGACGAGCTGGCCGATGACCGGGACCTGCACGGCATGCTGAGCAGGGTTGTGGCGTTTGGCGATACTTATACCCGGCGCGCAACGCAGAGGCTGAAAAATAAAAGCAGCCGGGAAGCATACCTCTCGATGCTGGGAAAAACGACCGAGCCCAGGCTGCATGCTTCAAGCGAGGAAATCATGTTGGAGAATATCGGCTCCAGCTGGATCTGGCTGCTGACCCGTAAATAAGCCGGAGCCGCCTGTGCAGGAGCTGGGGGGGGGCGGCGCGGCGGATCAGCGGTTGCGCGAGAACTTGGCAGTCAGCTGGTTCAGTTTTTCCGCATGCTGGCGCGCTGCCTTTTCGGCGGCTTCCTGTGCCGCTTCGGCGGCGCGCTGGGCCTTGCGCTGTTCAGCGTTTTTCTTGAAACGTTCGCGCAGCGTCTCGGTTGCATGGGAGCGATGGACTTCGGTCACTTCGTCCGTGCTGTTGCCTTCGAGGTCGAACCTGTGCGTCGCCTTTTCCATGCCCTTGAGATAACGCAGCGAATTGGTATGCATGCCGAGCGCTATGCGCAAAGTCTTGCGGTTGAGTTCCGGCGACAGCGCGATGAGCTGCTTGTCGATACCGATCGCAAGCGGCTGGTAATCGCGGAATACCGCGAATTTTTCCTGGAATTCCTTGAGCAGGACGCGCGCGGTTTGGACAGGGTTCGGAGTGGTGACGACAGCAGGTGTATTCATTGACAACAAAAGCAGTGTGTTTTTAGATCGGTCAGGATATCACGGAGAAGCCGCCAAACTCTTGCCGCCGCTATGTTTTGCGGCCTGGAGCGCGATTTTTTCCGTGGCTTGTTGTTCTGCGGAGAACCGCGAAGTTGCGAATCTACATCACAACCAGTCTACTGTGCATTGATCCCGCGACATACTGTCAATATTGCGAGGCGTCACTCTAACGCGGCCAGCGCCAGCAATCTTTGCGCGCAGGTCTTGACGGCGTCGCGCAGTTCCGGCGGATGGCGGATCTCGAATGCGAACGGCAGCCGGGCCAGTTGCCGGGCAAACCAGTCGAGGTCGTCCGACTGGTTGTGGACCAGCACGCCGTCTCCCGCCTGTTCGAAGATGCCGATGGCATCGGACAAATGATCGCGCGCCGACTTGAGATCGGTCTTCAGCAATACCTCTATCGCAAACGCGCGCGGCATGGTGGCTACCGAAAACGCCAGGTGCGCCAGGGCGTCGAAATCGGCGGGACGGATAAAACGCTGTTCCAGCAACTGCACCTGCCCGATGCGATCCAGCCGGAATGAGCGCAGGTCCTTGCGCAGGTGGCACATGCCGGCCACATACCAGCGGCCGCCGCGATACACCAGGCCATAGGCGTCGAAATCGCGCTCGCTGTCGCCGCCTATGGCGCTGCGGTAGTGCAGGTGCACCCGCTGCCTGTTTTGCGCCGCCGTGCTCAGCGCAACCAGGGCGGCGTTGTCGGCCGGCGAGACAGCTTGCGACAGGTCGAGCCTAACCGTTTCATCGACGGCGCTGACCCGGCGCTTCAGGTTGGCCGGCATGATCCGCTCCAGCTTGGCCTGGGCGCTCGCCACGGCCGGCGCCGCCTCGGCCAGGCCCAGGCTGCGCGCCGCCAGCAAGCCGATCGACAAGGCCAGCGCTTCGTCGTCGGTGAACATCATGGGCGGCAGCTTGAAGCCGGCGACCAGCGCATAACCGCCGTGGCGTCCGCGGTCGGTGGTGATCGGGATGCCCATTTCCTCCAGGGTCACGATATAGCGGCGCAGCGTGCGGCCGTCGACCTCCAGGCGCGCAGCCATCTCGGCCCCGCTCATCCGGCCATGGGTTTGCAGCAGTTCCAGCACTGCCAGCACGCGTGTGGTTGGGTGGTACATGCTTTACAGGATATTTTATATATAGGGCTAATTATGTCCTATATAGACATTATCTTCGATTCCAGCAACAAAAAATCCAAGCCAACCAAATGCTGGAGGACCGCCATGTATCGATTCATCGCCGGAGTTTTTCTGCTGTCGGCAATGCTCGGCGCGCCGCCTGCGCTAGGTTGCCCGATTCCTTCAACCAGCCAGCGGCCAGCCATGCAAAACATCAGCCATCCCAGCGATTTCCAGGTGATCGAATTCCGCCGCTACCAGGTCAAGAGCGGCGGCCGGTCCAGCTTCATCGCCTATTTCGAAAGTTTTTTCCCGGAAGCCTTCCAGCAACTCGGCGCGCTGGCGCTTGGCCAGTTTTCCGAACGCGCAAACCAGGATGGCTTTACCTGGCTGCGCGGCTTCAAGAGCATGGATGAGCGCGCCATCGTCAACAGCGCGTTCTACTACGGACCGGTATGGAAAGAGCATCGGACCAGGCTGAACGATCTGATCGTCGACAGCGACAACGTGCTGCTGCTGCGGCCGCTGCGCCGGGACAGCGGCGTCAGCGTGCTGCCGGCGGTTGACCCGGTGCGCGAAACAAGCGGCGCACAGGGCGTGGTGGTGGCGCAAATCTTTGCGCTCAAGGCGAATGATGTCGAGCTGTTTGCGCGCCAGGCCGCGTCGGCCTTCGATGCTTACCAGGCGGCCGGCATGCGCCAGGCCGGGCTGCTGGTGACGCTCGACGCGAAAAACAATTTCCCGCAGCTGCCGGTCAGGACCGACGGCCTCTACCTGGTATGGCTGGGGATCGCCAGGGACGACCGGCAGCTGGAAATCGATTTTTATCCGCTGGCCGACCGCGCTGCCAGGCAGCTGGCGGGCGACGGTTTGCTCAGGTCGGCGCCGGAGCTGGTGATCCTTGATCCGACCAGGCGCTCGCGCCTGCGCTGGCTGGCGGAATAAGCGCGCCGCCGCGGATCCTTCGTGCAATTTTTTTACCTTCAGGAGACCTCAACATGAACCAATCCGTCAATCTCTGGCTGTACTTCATGATCGTATTCGGCGTCATCATCCTGCCGGGGCTGGATATGGCTTTCGTGCTGGCCAGCGCCCTGGTCGGCGGCCGCCGTTCGGGCCTGGCGGCGGTGGCCGGGATTGTCGCCGGCGGCATTTGCCACATGACCATGGGCGCCCTCGGCCTGGCGGTGGTGCTCAAGCTATGGCCTAGCCTGTTCAACCTGGTGCTGCTGGCCGGCGCCGCATACATCGCCTGGATCGGCTGGTCGCTGTTGCGCAGCAAGAGCGGCTTCCACTTTGCGTCGGCGTCGCCGCAGCAGGCGGCCAAGGCGCCCGCGACCACTTTTTACCAAGGCATGCTGACCAGCCTGCTCAATCCGAAAGCCTATGTCTTCATGCTGGCGATATTTCCGCAGTTCCTGAAAATCGACGCCGGACCGATCTGGAGCCAGGCGCTGGTGCTGTGGATCATCACCGCGCTTACCCAGGCCGGCGTGTACGGTTTCATTGCCATCCTGTCCAGCCGCACCCGCAACTGGTTCGACGCCAATCCGCGCGGCAGCCTGGTCGCGGCGCAGGCGGTCGGCGCATTGCTGATTGCCGCCGGGATATTTACCGGGATCGAGGGATGGCAGGCGATATAGCCGGCGCACGGCCGCTGCACCGAAATAGAGTGCAGTGCACCATCTTCAGGCAAAAACCCCTGCGCTGCGCGCTGCAACGGCGCGGCGGGCAAAAGTCCTCTCCCCTGGAAAATAAAAAACTCCTTTTAAATCAATAGATTAAGTTGGTGGCACGGCGTTTGCTCTGGATCAGGCCATAGGATCAACGAAGATCCGACCTTTTCTAACGCAGGTCCAATGACGGATCTGTTGGACAACGGCGTCCTCTTGGCCCGACCACTCTATGGTTGGGACGAGAGGACGCCTTTTTGTTTTTAAAGAGACAAAAAATGGCAAACAAAGCGACCAGCATCCAACTCTTCAGCCTGCGCACGCCTCAGATGCGCGCCTTTCACCTGACCTGGATGGCATTCTTCGTCTGTTTCTTCGCATGGTTCGCCTGCGCGCCGCTGATGCCGCTGATCAAGGGACAGCTCGGACTGAGCATGGCGCAAATCGCCAATATCAATATCGCCGCAGTAGCAGTGACGATACTGGTGCGCTTGCTGGTCGGTCCGCTGTGCGACCGCTACGGCCCGCGCAAGACTTACACCGGGTTGCTGCTGATAGGCGCGCTGCCGGTGTTCGGCGTGGCCATGGTGCAGAGTTATGAGAGTTTCCTGTTCTTCCGCCTGTGCATCGGCGCGGTCGGCGCCAGTTTTGTCATCACGCAATATCACACCTCGGTCATGTTTGCCTCCAACGTGGTCGGCACCGCCAACGCCGCCTCGGCCGGCTGGGGCAATGCCGGCGGCGGCGCGGCGCAAGCCTTGATGCCGTTGCTGGTGGCGGCGTTGCTGATGCTGGGTGTCAGCGAAACCATGGGCTGGCGCCTGGCGTTGCTGGTGCCGGGCGCGTTCATGCTGATCATGGCGGCGCTGTACTGGCGCTATACGCAGGATTGCCCGCAGGGCAATTACGCAGATCTGCGCGCCCGCGGCGTGGCGATAGAGGGTGGGAAAAAGGGCGGCTGGGCCAGCTTTCGCGCCGCCAGCGCCAACTACCGGGTGTGGCTGCTGTTCGTTACCTACGGCGCTTGTTTCGGCGTCGAGATTTTCATTCACAACATCGCCGCCATTTATTACGTCGACCACTTCGGCTTGTCGCTGAAGGGAGCGGGCATGGCCGCCGCCAGCTTTGGTTTGCTGGCCCTGTTTGCCCGCGCGCTGGGCGGCTGGCTGTCCGACCGCGCAGCGTTGCGCGGCAACCTGGACAGCCGCGCCGTCTTGCTGTTCGTGCTGATGTTGGGGGAGGGCTTGGGTTTGCTGTGGTTTGCCCACGCCGGCAGCGTGGCGCTGGCGGTGGTGGCGATGCTGACGTTTGGCCTGTTCACCCACATGGCCTGCGGCGCGACTTATGCGCTGGTGCCGTTCATCGACCGCAAGGCGCTGGGCGGCGTGGCCGGCATCATCGGCGCCGGCGGCAATGTCGGCGCGGTGGCCGCCGGTTTCCTGATGAAGGGGCTGGGCGATACCCAGCAAACGCTGACCATGCTCGGCGCGCTGGTGACGATTTCGGCGCTGTGCGCCATCGCCGTGCGCTTCAGCCCGGAACACAAGGCGCAGGAACAGGAATTGCACGATCTCGCACTAGCCACCCGAAATGCATAAAGGAAGCACCATGAAAATCATCGTCATCGGTCACGGCATGGTCGGCCACAAATTCCTGGAATGCCTGGTCGACGCCGGCGCGCCGGATATCGAGGTCACGGTATTGTGCGAAGAGCCGCGTCCTGCATACGACCGGGTCCACCTGTCGGCGTTCTTTTCCGGCAAATCGGCGCAAGACCTATCGCTGGTGGCGCCCGGATTTTTCGAGCGCACCAGGATCGACTTGAAGCTGAACGCCAAGGCGCAGCAGATCGACAGCGCCGCCAAGACCGTCACGTTCAACCTGGACGGCGTCAGCCACACGCTGCCTTACGACAAGCTGGTGATCGCTACCGGCTCCTATCCGTTTGTGCCGACCCTGGCCGGCAACCAGCGCAAGGATTGTTTTGTCTATCGCACCATCGAAGACCTGGAAGCGATGCTGGAATGCGGCAAGCGCTCGCGCAGCGGCGTCGTGATCGGCGGCGGCCTGCTGGGGCTGGAATGCGCCAAGGCCTTGCGCGACATGCAGCTGGAAACCCATGTGGTCGAATTCGCGCCGCGCCTGATGGCGGTGCAGGTGGATGAAAGCGGCGGCCGCATCCTGCGCCAGAAAATCGAAGAGCTGGGCGTCACTGCGCATACCCAGAAGAACACGCTGGAAATCGTCGACGGCAAAAGCGGCACGCACCGCATGAATTTCGACGACGGCACCCATCTCGACACCGACATGATCGTGTTTTCGGCCGGCATCCGGCCGCGCGACGAACTGGCGCGCGACAGCGGACTGAAGGTCGGCGAGCGCGGCGGCATCGTGATCGACAACAGCTGCCGCAGCTCCGATCCGGACATCTACGCCATCGGCGAATGCGCGCTGTGGAACGGCCGCATATTCGGCCTGGTGGCGCCGGGCTACGACATGGCGCGCATCGCTGCCAAGCACATGCTGGCGGCAGGCGGCAGCACCGCGGTGCCTGAATTCAACGGCGCCGACATGAGCACCAAGCTCAAGCTGATGGGCGTCGATGTCGCCAGCATCGGCGATCCGCACGGCAAGGAAGCGGGCAGCCGTTCTTATCAATTCACCGACGAACGCAAGCAGATCTACAAGAAGATCGTGGTGTCGGAATGCGGCAAATACCTGCTGGGCGGCGTCATGGTGGGCGACGCCAGCGAATACGGCACGCTGCTGCAGATGATGCTCAACCGCATCGAGTTGCCGGCCTCGCCGGAATTCCTGATCCTGCCGCAGGCCGACGGCCAGGCCAGGGTGGGGCTCGGGGTCGATGCCTTGCCGGACACGGCGCAGATCTGCTCCTGCAACAATGTATCGAAAGGCGACCTGTGCGCAGCCGTGGGCGGCGGCGCCACCAGCATCGGCGCGCTGAAGAGCTGCACCAAGGCCGGCACATCCTGCGGCGGCTGCGTGGCGCTGGTGACGCAGATCATGAAGGCCGAGATGAAGAAACAGGGCATGGCGGTCAACAACCATGTCTGCGAACATTTTCCGTATTCGCGCCAGGAGCTGTTCCACCTGATAAAGGTAGGCCAGATCAAGACCTTCGGCGCCTTGCTGGAACAGCACGGTAAAGGCCTGGGCTGCGATATCTGCAAGCCGGTCGCGGCCAGCATCCTGGCTTCCTGCTGGAACGACTTCGTGCTGAAAAAAGAACACGCCAACCTGCAGGATTCCAACGATTATTTCCTCGGCAATATCCAGAAAGACGGCACTTATTCGGTGGTGCCGCGCATGGCCGGCGGCGAGGTCACGCCTGACGGTTTGATCGCGGTCGGCCAGGTCGCCAAGAAATACGGCTTGTACACCAAGATCACCGGCGGCCAGCGGGTCGACCTGTTCGGCGCCCGTGTCGAACAGCTGCCGCTGATCTGGGAAGAGTTGATCGCGGCCGGTTTCGAATCCGGCCACGCCTACGGCAAATCGCTGCGCACCGTCAAATCCTGCGTCGGCTCGACCTGGTGCCGCTACGGCGTGGATGACAGCGTCGGCCTGGCGATTGCGCTGGAGAACCGCTACAAGGGTTTGCGCGCGCCGCACAAGATCAAGTTCGGCGTCTCCGGCTGCACCCGCGAATGCGCCGAGGCGCAGGGCAAGGATGTCGGCATCATCGCCACCGAAAAAGGCTGGAACCTGTATGTGTGCGGCAACGGCGGCATGAAGCCGCGCCATGCGGAGCTGCTGGCCTCGGACCTGGACCGGGCGACCTTGATCCAGACCATAGACCGCTTCCTGATGTTCTACATCCGCACCGCCGACCGCCTGCAGCGCACCAGCGTCTGGCGCGACAACCTGGAAGGCGGGCTCGACTACCTGAAGCAGGTGGTGGTGCAGGACAAGCTGAACATCGCAGCCGAACTGGAAGCCGACATGCAGCACGTGGTCGACACCTACGAATGCGAATGGAAAAAAGCCGTGACCGACGCCGAAACGCGCAAGCGCTTCCAGCATTTCGTCAACAGCGACCAGGCCGACAGCAATGTGGTGTTCGTGGAAGAGCGCGGCCAGATCCGCCCGGCCACGGTGACCGAGCGCAAGCGCATCAGCATTCCGGTCGTCGTCGAAACCGTTTAAAGGAAACCAGATGCACAATGACCGCCAAAGCAAGCAATGGACCGCCGTCTGCCGGCTGGACCAGATCGTGCCGAATACCGGCGTCTGCGCGCTGGTCAACGGCGAGCAGATTGCCGTGTTCCATGTCCTCGACGGCGAGCAGCGCGTGTTCGCCATCGGCAACTACGATCCCAACGCCGAAGCGGCGGTGCTGTCGCGCGGCCTGGTCGGCAGCCTGGGAGAACGCATCGTGGTCGCTTCGCCCATCTACAAGCATCATTTCGACCTGCAAACCGGCGAATGCCTGGAAGCGCCGGAACACTCGGTGAGCGCCTATCCGGCCCGCATCGGCGACGGCCAGGTCTGGATCGCGGCATGACAGCCGGCGCGCCATCGGTAAGCAAGAAACCGGCGCTGGCGGTGATCGGCAACGGCATGGCCGGCATGCGCACGGTCGAAGAGCTGCTCAAGCTGGCGCCGGACCTGTACGACATCACCGTGTTCGGCGCCGAGCCGCACGGCAATTACAACCGCATCCTGCTGTCGCCGCTGCTGGCGGGCGACAAGAGCATGGATGACATCATGCTCAACACGCCAGAGTGGTACCGGCAGCACGGCATCACGCTGCATGCCGGCGATCCGGTGACGGGCATAGACCGCCAGCGCCGCATCGTCCGTTCGCGCGCAGGCGTCGAACTGCGTTACGACCGCTTGCTGCTGGCGACCGGCTCCAAGCCTTTCATCATCCCGGTGCCGGGACACCAGTTGCCGGGCGTGATCGCTTTCCGCGATATCCAGGATGTCGAAACCATGCTGGCGGCGGCGCGCGATCACCGGCACGCGGTGGTGATCGGCGGCGGCCTGCTCGGGCTGGAAGCGGCCAACGGCCTGCTGCGGCAAGGCATGGATGTGACGGTGGTGCATGTCATGGACAGCCTGATGGAAAGGCAGCTGGACAAGTCGGCGGCGATCCTGCTGAAGAAAGCGCTGGAACAGAAGGGCCTGCGTTTTTTACTGAACGCTCAGACCGCTGAAATCGTCGGCGCCGGACAGGTTACCGCCGTACGCTTCAAGGACGGCACGGAAATCCCGGCCGACCTGGTGGTGATGACCGTCGGCGTCCGCCCCAATATCGAACTGGCGCAGCAGGCCGGGCTGCATTGCGAACGCGCAATCGTGGTCGACGATACTTTGCAGACCTACGATCCGCGCATCTATGCGGTAGGCGAATGCGTGCAGCACCGCATGGCCACTTTCGGGCTGGTGGCGCCGATCTGGGACCAGGCGCGCGTGTGCGGCGCCCACCTCGCCGGCGCCGGCCACCGGCGCTATGTGCAGCAAGCCACCGCCACCAAGCTCAAGGTCACCGGCGTCGACCTGTATTCCGCCGGCGACTTCATCGGCGGCGAAGGCAGCGAAGACCTGGTGCTGCGCGATCCGCGCCGCGGCGTCTACAAGCGGCTGGTGATCAACGGTCCGCATATCGTCGGCGCGGTGCTGTACGGCGACGTCAAGGACGGTCCCTGGTATTTCGAGATGATCCAGCGCCGCACCGATATTTCGGCGCTGCGCAGCCAGTTGCTGTTCGGCCAGGCGCTGTGCGCCCAGGCTGCCTGAACGGAGCGCCGATGAACCAGGTCCCGACTTTTCCCCTGCTTGCCGCCGGCCAGCTGGCCGCCAGGCAGCACGGCACGCTGACCACCTGCCCATACTGCGGCGTCGGCTGCGGCGTGCGCGCCACCGTGGGCGGCGATGGCCAGGTCGACATCGCCGGCGATGAAAGCCATGCCTCGAATGCGGGCCGGCTGTGCGTCAAAGGTTCGGCGCTGGGCGAGACGGTCGACCTGGAAGGGCGTTTGCTGCATCCGCAGATGCTGGTCGAGAACGATGGCCGGCAGTCCATGCAGCGCGTATCCTGGGATGCAGCGCTGGACAAGGTCGCGCACGGGTTCCGTTCGATCGTGGAGCAGCACGGGCCGGACGCTGTCGCTCTGTATGTCTCCGGCCAGTTGCTGACGGAAGACTATTACATCGCCAACAAGCTGATGAAGGGCTACATCGGCAGCGCCAATATCGATACCAATTCGCGCTTGTGCATGTCGTCCGCGGTAGCCGGCCACAAGCGCGCGTTCGGCGCCGACCTGGTGCCGGTCTGTTATGAGGACCTGGAGCTGGCTGACCTGGTGGTGCTGGTCGGCTCCAACACTGCCTGGTGCCATCCGATCCTGTTCCAGCGTATCGCCAGGATCAAGGAAACGCGGCCGCAGATGAAGCTGGTGGTGATCGATCCGCGCCGCACCGCGACGTGCGAGCTGGCCGACCTGCACCTGCCGCTCAAGGCCGGCAGCGATGTCTGGCTGTTCAACGGCCTGCTCAGTTTCCTGGCGCGCCACGATGCCGCCGACGCCGGTTTCGTCGAAGCGCACACCAACGGCCTGGCCGCCGCGCTGGAAGCGGCCGAAGCCGATTGCGCCGACCTCGCCGCGGTGGCAAAAAGCTGCAAGCTCGATCCGCAAGACTTGCTGACTTTCTACGAATGGTTCGCGGCGAATGAAAAAGTGGTCACCGCCTTTTCGCAAGGCGTCAACCAATCGTCGTCCGGCACCGACAAGGTCAACAGCATCATCAATTGCCATTTGCTGACCGGACGCATCGGCAAGGAAGGCATGGGACCGTTCTCGATCACCGGCCAGCCGAACGCCATGGGCGGCCGCGAAGTCGGCGGCCTGGCGAACATGCTGGCGGCGCACATGGAGCTTGACAATCCCCGGCATCGGCAGACCGTGCAGGATTTCTGGCAGGCGCCGCGCATGGCGGAGCGGCCGGGGCTGAAGGCAGTCGACCTGTTCCAGGCAATCGAGGCCGGCCGCGTCAAGGCGGTGTGGATCATCGCCACCAACCCGGTGGTCAGCCTGCCGGATGCCGACCAGGTGCAGCGTGCGCTCGCCAAGTGCGAGCTGGTGGTGGTGTCCGACATCATCGAAAAAACCGACACCAATGCCTTTGCCCATGTCTTGCTGCCGGCCATGGGCTGGGGCGAGAAGGATGGCACGGTCACCAGTTCGGAACGCCGCATCTCGCGCCAGCGCGCTTTCCTGCCGGCGCCGGGCGAGGCGCGCGCCGATTGGCAGATCCTGTGCCAGGTGGCGCAGCGCATGGGCTACGCAGGTTTCGATTTCAGCGCGGCGCACCAGGTGTTCGACGAGCACGCGCGCCTCAGCGCTTTCCGCAACGGCGACGCTTTCGGCCTGCGCCGGATGTTCAACCTGGCCGGCCTGAGCGGCCTCGGCCAGGCTGCCTTCGATGCTTTGCAGCCGGTGCAATGGCCGATCGTCACTACAGCCTCCGGCGAAAAACAGGGTACGGCGCGGCTGTTCGCCGACGGCCGGTTTGCCCATGCCGACGGCAAGGCGCGCTTTGTCGCCACCGTGCCAAGGGCGCCGCGCCACGCCACCGACAGCGAATATCCGCTGAGCCTGAATACCGGCCGCGTGCGCGACCAGTGGCACACCATGACACGCACCGGCAAGTCGCCCAAGCTGGCCGACCACGTGCCGGAATCTTTTGTCGACATGCATCCGCAGGACGCTTTGCTGTATGGCGTGCGCGAAGGCATGCTGGCGCGCGTGGCCAGCCGCTGGGGGTCGATGGTGGCGCGGGTGCAGCATGGCGGCGGCATCGCGCGCGGCAGCATTTTTGTGCCCATCCACTGGAACGGGCAATCGGCTTCGGATGCGCGGGTGGGCGCGCTGGTCAATCCGGTGGTCGATCCGGTTTCGGGTGAACCGGAATTCAAGCACACGCCGGTGCTGGTCGAAGAATTTCGCGTGGCCTGGTACGGTTTTGTGCTGAGCCGCAGGCTGCCGATGCTCGACGACGTCACCCACTGGACAAGGATCCAGGGCCGGCGCTTCAACCGTTACGAGCTGGCCGGCCGCAGCCCGATCGCCGATCACGGCGCCTGGGCCGCCGGCTTGCTGGATGTCGACGTTGCCGACGCCGACTGGCTGGAATACCAGGATGCCAGCGCCGGCATCTATCGCGCCGTGCACGTGGTGGACGACCGCATCGACGCCTGCGTGTTCCTGTCGCCGCGGCCCGACCTGCCGTCGCGCGCCTGGCTGGCCAGCCTGTTCGCCAAGGACCGGCTGGAAGACGCCGACAGGGTCGGCCTGCTGCTGGGCCAGCCGATAGCGAAGGGCGCCGATACCGGCCCTACCGTATGCTCGTGTTTTGGCGTCGGCCGCAACACCATCTGCACGGCGGTTCGCGCAGAGGGGATGAACACTGTAGCGCAGGTGACCGCTTGCCTGAAGGCGGGCAGCAATTGCGGATCCTGCGTCCCCGAGATCAAGAAACTGCTGACCGAAATCCTGGCGGAAGAAACCGCATAAACGGATCGGCCTGCTCGACTGCGTTACCATCATCTCTGCCTTGACCAGAGATGATGGAGCCGAGACATGTCTTTTTATTTAGCTGTAATGCCGCAGCGCCGTGTGCGCCTGGCGCTCGTGGCGCTAGCCGCCAGCCTCGCTTTTGCCGCGCCGTCGCGCGCCGATGCGCCAGCCGGCCGCCATGCCGCCGTCACCGCATATCCGGCGCCGCCGTCCGAGCTGTATCCGCAACTGTTTGCCGCGGTGCAGCTGGGCCATGTTTTCAGCGACGGCAAGACCTTTGCCGACGCCTTGCCGAAAGGTCGGCCAGCTGTCATCGAGGCGGAATACAAGCGTGCAAGGAACCAGCCTGGTTTTACCTTGGCGGATTTTGTCCGCCAGCATTTTGACCTGCCGAAAGACAATGCGGACGCCTACACCAGCGACCGCAGCCAGTCGCTGCAGCAGCATATAGCCGGCCTGTGGCCGCACCTGACCCAGCAGCCGGCGCCGGCCGGCGCGGCCTCTTCGCTGCTGCCTTTGCCGCAGCCTTATGTGGTGCCGGGCGGACGCTTCCGCGAAGTGTATTACTGGGATTCCTACTTCACCATGCTGGGCCTGCTGCAGAACGGCAAGCCGCAGCTGATGCGAGCGATGGTCGACAATTTTTCCAGCCTGATCGACCGCTACGGCCACATCCCGAACGGCAACCGCAGTTATTACCTGAGCCGCTCGCAGCCGCCGTTCTACTACAAGATGGTCGGCCTGCTGTCGAGCGGCGACGAAGCCGGCGCCTATGCGCGCTACCTGCCGCAGCTGCGGCGCGAGTACGGCTTCTGGATGGATGGCGAACACGATCTCAAGCCTGGCGCGGCATACCGGCGGGTAGTGGCGCTGGCCGACGGCAGCCTGCTGAACCGCTACTACGATGACCGCGCAGCGCCGCGCGACGAATCGTATGCCGAGGACGTCAAGCTGGCCCGGCAAAGCGGCCGCCAGGCTGCCGAGGTTTACCGCGATGTGCGCGCCGGCGCCGAAAGCGGCTGGGATTTCAGCAGCCGCTGGTTCGCCGACGGCAAGACGCTTGCCGCCATCGAGACTACCGCCATCCTGCCGGTCGACCTCAACAGTTTGCTGTATGGCCTGGAAAACGCGATCCGCCTTGGCTGCGAACGGGTCCGAGACCTTGCTTGCAGCAGCGATTTCAGGCAGCGCGCCGAACGCCGGCGCAGCGCGGTGCAAAAGTACCTGTGGGATGAATCGGCCGGCTACTACGTCGACTACCAGTGGGTCAAACGGCAGCCGACCGCGCGCCCCGGCGCCGCCACGCTCTATCCCCTGTTCACCGGCATCGCCGAGCCGGCGCAAGCCGCGCGTGTAGCGCGCTGGACCGGCAAGGAGCTGCTCAAGCCGTATGGCATTGTCGCCACGCCGGTCGACAGCGGCCAGCAGTGGGATGCCCCCAACGGCTGGGCGCCGCTGCAATGGATTGCGGTGGACGGCTTGAACCGTTACGGCATGCACGCCCTGGCGCGCGATATCGCTGCGCGCTGGATGGGCAAGGTGCAGCAGGTTTATGCCGGCAGCGGCAAGCTGGTGGAAAAATACGACGTGACCGCCAGCGGCGCCGCGGCCGGCGGCGGCGAATACGCTTTGCAGGATGGCTTCGGCTGGACCAACGGCGTGGCGATGCAGCTGATGGCGCTGTATCCCGAGTTGCAGCGTCCGTGACCGGGAGCCTGCTGCCGGCAGCTCCTAATGCGCCGGCGCAGGCTTGCCCTTGCGCTCGGCCAGCAGCCAGATGGCCAGGCCGGCCGCGCTTAATCCGGCGCCTGTCATCGACACGCCGAACCAGCCGGCGTAGCCGTACATCGAGGTCGACAGCACCGAACCGCAGGCGCCGCCGATGAAGTAGCAAGTCATGTAGCCGGCGGTCAGGCGGTTCCTCGATTCGGGATGCAGGTGATTGATCACGCTCAGGTTGGTGACGTGGATAGCCTGCACCATCAGGTCCAGCAGCAGGATGCCGACGATCAGGCCGGTCAGCGAGCTCTTGGCGAACACCAGCGGCAGCCACGACAGCAACAGCAGCGCCAGGCCGATGGAAGTCGAACGGCCGGCATGGCCGCGGTCCGCCAGCCGCCCGGCGTGCGAGGCAGCCATGGCGCCGGAGGCGCCGACCAGGCCGAACAGGCCGATGGTGCCGTCGGAATAATGGAAAGGCTCAGCCGCCAGCAAAAAGGAAATCGAGGTCCACAGCACGCTGAACACGGCGAAGATGATCGCACCCAGCAGGGCGCGGATGCGCAGCACCGGCTCCGCTACGAACAAGGTCAGGATCGACGCCAGCAAACGCGGATAGCTCAAGCTTTGCGATTGATGGTGGCGCGGCAGGGCGCGTCCCAGCGCGATCGCCGTCACGATCATCAGCGCCGCGCCGAACCAGTACACGGTCTGCCAGCCGCCCAGCGCCGACAGGTAGCCGGCCACGGTGCGCGCCAGCAGGATGCCCAGCAGCAGGCCGGTCATCACATGGCCGACCACCTTGCCGCGTTCCTGCGGCGCCGCCAGGGTCGCGGCAAACGGCACCAGCACCTGCGACACCACGGAAAACAATCCGGTCAGCGCGGTCCCAAGCAGGACGAACGCCATGCTCTGCGCGGTGGCGGTGATCAGCAGCCCGCAGGCGGACAGCAGGGTCATGATGACGATCAGTTTCTTCCGTTCCAGGATGTCGGCCAGCGGCACCAGCAGCATCAGGCCCAGCGCATAACCGAGCTGGGCCACGGTCACGATCAGGCCGGCGCTGCCGTTGGAAATGCCGAAGCGGGCGGCAATGGTATGCAGCAGCGGCTGCGCGTAATAGTTGCTGGCCACCGCGACGCCGGTAGCGACCGACATCATGATCACCAGGCCGGGGCTGAGTGTGCCGGGTTGTGCTTGTTCCATCTTGCAATGCCTTTGAAAATGCCAGGCGACACTTTATCCCTTATCGCTGTGCTGCGCTTTGCCACCCCGTAAACCGGCCGCCAGCGGGCCGGCGGAATATTGCGTAGAGTATTGGCTTGTCCGCAGCCAGCGCCTGCCGCAGCCTTCCATCCATCGACCCAGGAGCCTTACCATGAGCCAAGCCAGCGAAGCCCGTCCGCCGTTCCCGCCCTTCACCCGCGAGACCGCGATACAGAAGGTGAGGATGGCGGAGGACGGCTGGAACAGCCGCGATCCGCAGCGTGTGTCGCTGGCGTATACCGTCGACACTATCTGGCGCAACCGCCATGAATTCCCGCAGGGACGGGAGCAGGTCGTGCAATTCCTGACCCGCAAATGGGAGCGCGAGCTGGATTACCGCCTGATCAAGGAGTTGTGGGCTTTCGACGGCAACCGGATCGCCGTGCGTTTCGCCTACGAGTCCCACGATGCGGCCGGCAACTGGTTCCGCTCCTACGGCAACGAGAATTGGGAGTTCGATGAACATGGCCTGATGCACCGGCGTTATGCCAGCATCAACGACCTGCCGATCAAGGAATCGGAGCGCAAATACCACTGGCCGCTGGGGCGCCGTCCCGACGATCATCCGGGACTGAGCGAGCTCGGCCTGTAAGCCGTAACGGCGGCGCTTAGTGGCTTAGTGCGAGCGCCGGTATTCGTTGTAGATCAGCGAAAAAACCACCGGCACCCGGTTGGCGTTGCCGAAATTGACCGGATCGTCGGTGCGCGGATAGGCGACCGGGTAGGCGCGCAGCATATTGATCTGCGCCAGCTCGACATCTTCCAGTTGCGCCAGCGCTGCAATGGCTTCGTTTTCGATCTGATGCATCAATGACCAGGTCAGCAGCGCGTCGGCATTGCGATGGCGCGTCACGATGGCTGCGATAGCGGCTTTCAATCTGGCAGTCATGGCGTCAAGCTCCGGTCTTCTGACAACGATCATCACATCTCTCCACGCAAATTATACTGTATGTATGTACAGTATAATTCAAGCGGCGGAAATACCCAATCGATACCCGGCCGCTGCCGGCCAACTATCGCAGCGTCGCGTTGAGAATCAGCGCGGCGCTATACAATAGCGTTCTCTTCGTTAGCCAGGATGCTAGTTGCCATGACCGCCATCAACCCGCTGTTGCAAGACTGGAATACCCCATACGGACTGCCGCCTTTCGACCTGGTAAAGGCGGAACATTTCGTCCCCGCGTTTGCAGCCGCGCTGCCCGCGCACCTGGCCGAGATCGACGCCATTGCCGCCGAATCCGCGGCGCCGACGTTCGCCAATACGCTGGCCGCCTTCGACGCTTCGGGCCGCCTGAACAGCCGCATCAGCCTGCTGTTCGAAAACCTGACCGCGAGCGAAACTTCGCCTGCCCTGCAAGCGGTGGAAGTCGAACTGGCGCCGCGCCTGGCCGCGCACAGGAATGCGATCTACCTGCATGCCGGCCTGTTCGCGCGCATCGCCGCACTGTACGCGCGCCGCGCCGAACTTGACCTGGATCCTGAACAGCTGCGCCTGCTGGAGCGCGTGCACCTGGATTTCGTGCGCGCCGGCGCCAACCTGCCGCCGGCGTCGCGGGCGCGCTACAGCGCATTGACTGAACGGCTGGCCGCCTTGAGCACCGCGTTCACGCAAAACGTGCTGGCCGACGAATCCGGTTTTTCGCTGGCGCTGGAAGACGAAGCCGCGCTGGCCGGCCTGCCTGAATTCTTGCGCGCTTCGGCCCAGGAGGCGGCGCAGCAGCGCGGCTTGCCGGCCGGCAGCCATGTGATCACGCTGTCGCCCTCGCTGGCCGAACCGTTCCTGACATTCTCGGACCGGCGCGACCTGCGCGAAGCGGTCTGGCGCGGCCGGGTCGCGCGCGGCGCCCATGACGGCGTCCACGACAACCGGCCGGTGGCCGCCGAAATCATGGCGCTGCGCCAGGAACAGGCGCAGCTGCACGGTTATCCGACCTATGCCGACTACCAGCTGGTCGACCGCATGGCCGGCAAGCCGGAAGCCGTGTCAGCCTTGCTCGGCAAGGTATGGGAGCCAGCCAAGAAGAAAGCCGAGGACGACCGCGCGGCGCTGACCGAGATGGCGCGCAGCCTGGGCCAGCCGACGCCGATCGCGGCCTGGGACTGGCGTTACCTGGCCGAGAAAGTGCGGCAGGCGCGCTACGATCTCGACGACGCCGAACTGAAGCCGTACTTCGCGCTGGAAAACATGATCGGCGCCATGTTCGACTGCGCCCAGCGCCTGTTCGGCCTCAGCTTTGTCGAGCAGCACGGGGTCGCGCTGCATCACGCCGACGCCCGCCTGTGGGAAGTGCGCAACCGCGACAATGCGCTGATCGGCTTGTTCATCGGCGACAACTATGCGCGCGCCAGCAAGCGCAGCGGCGCCTGGATGCACATCTTCCGCAGCCAGTCCGGCCACAACGGCGGCACGCTGCCGGTGGTCATCAACAACAATAATTTCGCCAAGGCGGATGTCACGCTGCTGAGTTTCGACGACGTCCGCACCTTGTTCCACGAATTCGGCCATGGCTTGCACGGCTTGCTGTCGCAAGTGAAATACGAGCGCTTGGCCGGCACCCAGGTGCTGCAGGATTACGTCGAATTGCCGTCGCAGATTTTCGAGAACTGGGCTGAGGAAGAAGTGGTGCTGCAGCGCCATGCCCGCCATTACCAGAGCGGCGCGGCGATGCCTCCGGCCTTGCTGGAAAAGCTGAAGCGCGCGCGCCAGTTCGACCAGGCCTGGTCCACCATCATGTACGCCGGCCCGGCCCTGATCGACATGGCGCTGCACTCGCTGCCGAACGGCAGCAAGGTCGACATCGCTGCCTTCGAAGCCCAGCAGTGCGCGCTGCTGGGAGTGCCGCAGGATATCGGCCAGCGCCATTACCTGTCGCACTTCCAGCATCTGTTCAGCGGCCCGGATTACGCGGCGGGTTATTACGTGTACATGTGGGCCGAAGTGCTGGATGCCGACGCCTACGACGCCTTCATCGAAGCCGGCGATCCGTTCGAGCAGAAAATCGCCGAGCGCCTGCGGCGCTACATCTACAGCTCCGGCAACAAGCAGGATCCGGCGCTGGCGTTCCGCGCCTTCCGCAGCCGCGATCCGAAGGTGGAGCCGATGCTGGCGAAACGCGGTTTGATTGCATAGGCAGCGCTGCCCTGGTCGCCGTCCGGCGACCAGGGCGTATATTTCATTTTTTCCCGGCAAACGGCGATACCAGGACGGCAGCGCCCGCGGCCGTGGCGTTGCCTGAAGCATCGTTGAGAACCTTGGCAAGGCGCACGCCGGCCTGGCTCGGCTGGACGCGTGGCCGGCTGTATGAATTTGGCTCATGCAAACTTGAGAGTTTGTCGCTTGACGCCGCCGGTGCGAATCGAGACACTCGGCAAGAAGCGCTGCCTCGCCCCTGGCAGCCGCATTTCCTGATGCCGACCATGACCCAACGCCAGAAACTCGTCCTGCCGGGCGGCCACCACAAGCTGTTATTGCATTCCTGCTGCGCGCCCTGCTCGGGCGAAGTGATGGAAGCCCTGCTCGCCAGCGAGATCGATTTCTCGATCTATTTCTACAATCCGAATATCCACCCGCAACGCGAATACGCGTTGCGCAAGGATGAAAACATCCGCTTCGCCGAGCAGCACGGCATACCGTTCATCGATGCCGACTACGACCTCGACAACTGGTTCGCTCGCGCCCAGGGCATGGAAGACGAACCGGAGCGCGGCAAGCGCTGCACCATGTGTTTCGACATGCGCTTTGAGCGCAGCGCGCTGTACGCCTACGAACACGGCTTCCCGGTGATCAGCAGCTCGCTCGGGATTTCGCGCTGGAAGGACATGGCGCAGATCAACGGTTGCGGCGCGCGCGCGGCGGCGCATTATCCCGGCATCACCTATTGGGACTACAACTGGCGCAAGCAGGGCGGATCGGCGCGCATGATCGAAATCTCCAAGCGCGAGAATTTCTACCAGCAGGAATATTGCGGCTGCGTCTACTCGCTGCGCGACACCAACCGCTGGCGCAAGGAACAGGGGCGTGAGCGGATCAAGATCTGCGAGAAGTTTTACGGCCAAGAGGAAAAACAATGAACGCCAACGCAAGGAAGGTCGTCGCACCGTGGCTGGCAGCAACGGCGGATCAGGAAAACCAGCCTGGTTCCATGACCCCGGCTGACCGCCTGGCCAGCATGGAAAAACTGCTGGCTGCGTTCATGCAGACGCTGGACCGGAACGAAGACGCCGGCACGCCGCACCTGATGGGCCAGCATCGCGGCTGCCCATGCTGCAGCGAACGCGGAGAATGAACCCGGGATGCCGGTTCAGGACCCGCTGAACCAGTTGTAGCCCTGGTCTTCCCAATAACCGCCCGGGTTGTCATTGGTGACGAAGATGGCGGCGATATGCTTGGGATTCTTGAAACCCAGCTTGGTCGGCACCCGCAGTTTCAGCGGATAGCCGTATTCCGTCGGCAGCGGCTCCTGGCCGAAATCCAGCGCCAGGATGGTCTGCGGATGCAAGGCGGTGGCCATGTCGATGCTGGAGTAATAGCGGTCGGCGCATTTGAAGCCGACATACTTCGCCGTCGTATCGGCGCCGATGTGGGCGAGGAAGGTGCGGAACGGCACGCCGCTCCACTGGCCGATGGCGCTCCAGCCTTCGATGCAGATATGGCGCGTGATCTGCGACGCTTGCGGCAGGGCGCGCAGCTGCGCCAGGTTCCAGCTGCGCTTGTCGCGCACCAGGCCGGAAACTTCCAGCTTGTAGGTATCGCCATCGATTTCCGGCGCCGAATCGGCGTCGTAGAATGCGTTGAACGGGAACGGCTTGGTGATCATGCTGGCCGGATAAGTCGGCGCCAGGTGGCTGGGGCGGAACAGCATGGCTTGCACCCGGTCGTTCCAGCGCGACATCGCCCACAATACCTTGTCGACCTGGTCGCCATCCTGCAGGTTGCAGCCGGACAGCAGCGACAGCGCCCCCAGCGACAGGCCCGAACGCAGGAACAGGCGGCGCTGCAGCTGCACCAGCTCGGGCTGCAGTTCGCTATTCTTCGGCAGGTTCTTTTTCTTGTCGCTCATGCCTGCTGCTCCTGTTTCGAGGTCTTGTCATGTGCGTGGCGCGGCGCCCGCCCGGTCAGCATCGGCAGCAGGGTGCTCGGCACGATCAGCACCAGCGCCAGGTGCACCATGACGAACGCCACGATGCCGGCCATCGCGATAAAGTGCACGCGGCGCGCGGTATCGTAGCCGCCGAGCAGGCTGGCCAGGCCGTCCAGCTGCACCGGCTTCCAGATCGACAGGCCGGACGCCACCACCAGCACGCCGAGCAGCAGCACGACGATGTACATCAGGCGCTGCACGGCGTTGTAGATGCCAGGCTGGTGCGCCAGCCTGAAAGCCAGCGCATCCTTGGCATCGCGCAGCAGGTCGCGCGGCCGCAGCGGCAGGAAATGGCGGCGGAAATGGCCGGCCAGGAAACCGTAGCCGACATAGATCAAGCCGTTCGCCACCAGCAGCCACATCGCCGCCAGGTGCCAGGCAATCGCGCCGCCGAGCCAGCCGCCGAGCGTGGCCCAGCGCGGGAAATCGAAGCCGAACAGCGGCGAGGCGTTGTAGATTGCCCAGCCGCTCATCACCATGCAGACGATGGCGAAGGCGTTGATCCAGTGGACCACGCGCACCAGCAACGGATGGATGATGCGCGCGCGGGCGCGAGGTTGGTCAGCAGTCGCCATGGAAATACCTTGTCAAGAATCGCCGCGGACAGCCAGTGTGGTATTTCGCACATACCGGCCGTCCGCAAACGGCATTACATCGGCGGCACTACGCCATCGACGCCAACCGTGGCGCGGCCGACAACATCGCTGCCGTCGGCAGCCTTGCTGACAAAAAACACGCCGTGCGCGCCAGCCACCAGCAGGCTGCGGTCACCCTTGTTGAGGCTGACGATAGGGACGTCAGGCGGCACCACGATCTTCTTTTCGCCATCCGGGTACTTGACCGTGATGGTGCGGCCGCTGGTCACCACCACATCGCCGACGGTGCCGTTGGTCATGCTGCTCTTCTTGCCCAGGTCCCAGGCGTAATGGCCTTCGCCGACCTTCATCCCGGCCGGGAATACATGCACTTCCAGCGCTTTCAGGCTGCCGTCGGGCAGCGGCACGGCGGCGCTGCCGATGAAGCTGTCGGATTTGATATCGGTGATCGCCGCATGGCTGACCGAGAACAGCATCAGGTCCGGCGCCAGTTTCAAGGTCTGTTTCTTGCCGGCCTTGGTGCTGACTTCGAGGCTGTCGGGATTGACCTTGTCGATGGTGGCGCGCACCCGCACCACCGGCGCAGCGGTTTGGGCGGCGGCGATGCCGCCGTAGGCCAGGAAAGCGGATGCCGCCAATACAGGAACAAGCCGGCGCAGAAGTTGTGTGGTTTTCATGAAAACGGTCTCGGTGGTTGCTGGGAATCCCAGTCTAGGACCGCTGCAGTGTCTTATCGGTGACATATGAATGACAATATTGTCATTATTCGCGGCGGGCGAATTGATAGAATGGAGCGTGTTTCCATCACAGGTTAAAACCCAGGCCCAGCATGTCCATCCTCGTCATCGAAGACGATCCCAAGACCGGCGCTTACCTCAAGAAAGGCTTGCGCGAATCCGGCTATGCGGTCGACCTGGTCCGCAACGGCAGCGACGGCCTGCACATGGCGCTGGAAAACAGCTACGAGCTGGTGGTGCTGGACGTCATGCTGCCCGGCACCGACGGCTGGAAAATCATGGGCGCCTTGCGCGCCAAGCGCGATTTGCCGGTGATCTTCCTGACCGCGCGCGACCACGTCAACGACCGCATCCGCGGCCTTGAACTGGGCGCCGACGATTACCTGGTCAAGCCGTTTTCGTTTACCGAACTGCTGCTGCGCATCCGCACCCTGTTGCGGCGCGGCGTGGTGCGCGAGTCGCATGAGCTGGATTTTTTCCAGGTCGCCGACCTCCAGCTCGACCTGCTGCGGCGCAAGGTCACGCGCCAGGGCATCGACATCGTGCTGACCAACAAGGAATTCCTGCTGCTGCACTTGCTGGTCAAGCGCAAGGGCGAGCCGCTGTCGCGCACCGTCATCGCGTCAGAGGTATGGGACATGAATTTCGACAGCGACACCAATGTGGTCGATGTCGCCATCAAGCGCCTGCGCGCCAAGATCGACAATCCCTTCGAGCATAAACTGATACACACGGTACGCAGCATCGGCTACATGTTTGCGGAAGATCCATGAACGCCTGGCGCAGGCAGTCGCTGACGGCGCGCGTGACTTTCCTGTTCGCGCTGATCGCCTACGCGATCGTCAGCATCCTCGGCATGTACCTGTATTCGTCGACCCGGCAGGCGCTGGAAACCCGCGCCGACTATTCCCTGATCGGCAAGGTCGAGCATTTCCGCCACCTGCTGCATGACCTGTACAACGTCAAGCAGATGGAAGACCGGCCGACCCTGTTTGAAACCATGCTGGGCAGCGAACAGGATGTGCTGATGTTCGCTTATCCGGGCCAGGCGCCGTTCGTACGCGTCAATCCCGACAACATGACGCCGCCGCCAATGACGCCGCAAAGCCTGGGCCAGCCGCTGACGCTGGCGCAGCTGCACGCGGGCGTGCGCGCCGACGGCGTGCGGGTGCGCTGGGTATCGGCGCTGGCCGACGTCGGCGGCGACGGCACCGTGGTCATGATTACCGGCGCCCATGTGATGACCCAGGAGTCGCATATCCTGGCGCGCTATTACTGGCAAGTGATGGCAGCGGCGGCGGTGTCGGTGCTGCTGGCGGCGCTGCTGGGGTTCCTGGTGCTCAAGCGCGGTTTCCTGCCGCTGACGGCGATGGCCGGCCGCGCCGCCGAAGTCAGCCCGACCAATATCGCGATACGCCTGCGGGAAGAAGACGCGCCGCAGGAACTGCGGCGGCTGGCGGCGTCATTCAATGCAATGCTGGACCGGCTGGCCGACGGCTACGAACATCTGTCGCAGTTTTCCGCCGACCTGGCGCACGAGATACGCACGCCGATCGGGGCATTGATGGGGCAGACCCAGGTCACCCTCGGACAGGCGCGCAGCGCCGCCGAATACCAGCAGGTGCTGGAATCGAACCTCGAGGAGCTGGAGCGCCTGAGCCGGATCGTTGAAAACATCCTGTTCCTGGCGCATGCCGACCACGCCGGGCTGGCGGTGGAAAAAACGCCGCTGGTGCTGGCCGACGAGCTGCACAAGATTGCCGATTATTTTGAAGGCGTGGCCGAAGAGCGCGGCATCCGGCTCGAGGTCGACGCCAGCGGCAAGGTGCAGGCCAGCCCGGTGATGTGGCGGCGCGCGGTCAGCAACCTGGTGGTGAATGCGGTGCGTTATGCGGTGCCCGGCAGTACGGTGCGGCTCAGCAGCCGGCCGCAGGCGAAGGGAGTGCATGTCGAGGTGGAGAACCAGGGCGATCCGATTCCGCCGGAGCAGCTGGAACGGCTGTTCGACCGTTTTTACCGCGGCGACAAGTCGCGCAGCGAATATACCGAATCGAACGGCCTGGGCCTGGCCATCGTGCGCGCCATCATGCTGGTGCATGGCGGCAGCGCGGATGTCGCCTGTTCGGGCGAAGGGCTGATCCGTTTCAGCCTGTATTTCCCGGATAACATGGCGACAGCCTGACCGCGCAGGCTGCGCCGGCACGGGTTTACCGTATGCGCGCCATTTCCAGCGCCATGCTCAGCTTGCCGAAACGTGCGGTAATTTCTTCAAAGGCTTTCTGCTTTTGCGCCGTGCTCAGTTTGCTGTCGTACATGTTGTTGCGCAGCAGGCCGAACATGGTGAGGTCGGCGATCGGCTTGAGCTGGGCGTCGGTGGAATGCTGGAAGCCGGACAGGTCGAGGATGTTCTGCAGGACGTCGGGCTGGCTGGCCGGATTTTTCGGCTTGCCGTAGGTGACGAAGAACTCTTCGATCCTGGCCTTGGACGCGGCCGGCAGGTCCTTGCGGTACAGCAGCGGATCATTGGGAATCAGGGGCGACGACCAGATCACCCGCAGCTTGCTGAACTGCTCCGGCGATTCTTTTTTCAAACGGTCCAGTTCCTCGGTATTGTTGGTGGCGACGTCGACCTGGCCGGCGATCACCGCCTGCAGGTTCTTCTTGTGGTTGCCGACCGTAATGGTCTTGAACAGCCGTTCCGGCTCCACCTTGTTCTTGGCGAAGGCGTAATAAGCCGGCACCAGGTAACCCGAGGTCGAGCTCTTGTCGCCGTCGTAGAAGGTGTAGACGCCCTTGTTGGCCACGATGTCGTCGAACGATTTGAGCGGGCTCTTGGCCGGCGTGATCAGTACCGAGTTATAGCCGTGCGAACCGTCTTTCTTGACCATCTGCGCAAAGATGGTCGACTGGTTGTCTTCCACCGCTTCCAGCGCGATCTTGCTGCTCAGCCAGGCGACCTGGATGGTGTTGGATTTGAGGCCGGCCAGGATATCGCTGTAGTTGGTGGACACCACCGCGCGGACTTCCATTTTTGTATATTTCGCGAAATCGTCAAGCACCGGCTGCCAGCGTTTCTGGGTATCTTCCGCGGTGGTGGTGGCGATCAGGCCGATGGTGATTTTCCTCGGCGCGTCGTCATCCTTGGCGAATGCGCAGGACGCGAGCATGGAACACAATACAAGTACGGTTTTCAGTAATCTCTTCATAAATGCCTATCTGGTTATTGCGGGTGTTGATGGAAAACGGGTGCATCGGCCGCGCCAAGGCAGCGGCCGGGTGGTTCGATATGGGGAATGACTGCAGGAGCCGGCTGCCTGCCTGCTGGCAGCCGGCGTGCAACAGGCTCAGCCGAGCAGCGTTTCGCCGGTCTTGCCGTACTTGATGCTGGCTTCCGACGGCATCCAGTTGCCGGTCTGCTCGTTGCGGCCTTGCAGCAGGAAACGCGGCGACTTGGCCGGGATCTGCTCGGCGGCCAGCTTCGAGAGGTCGCCGATCTTGCCTTTCTTCATGCGGTTGACGATCACGCCCAGCTGGGTGTCGGCGAAATCGCGCAGCATGTCGTAGTCGCCATCGCTGTCGCCGGCGACGAAGACCGGGCCGTAACCCTTGGCCGCGACCAGTTCTTTCTTGATGACTTCGGTTTTTCCCGGGCCCCAGTTGAGCGGCCAGCCGGCTTTATAGCGGTTGACGAAGACGCCGTTGGCGGTTTCCAGGCGCAGCCCGAGCACGTGCTCGCGCTTGACGTTGTAGCCGTATTTCGGCGTTGTCGCAAACACTGCCACCACGTCTTCCAGCGAGGCTGAGCTGACGTAGACGTCGATCCCGCTTTGCTCGAATGCATTCATCAAGGTTGCGATCTCGGTGCACAGGCGGATCCCGTGGAAGTGCGTCACGCTGACGACGCCTGCCTGGCCGGGCTGCGCCGCCGGGCTGGTGTACTTGGTCTTGACCAGCCCCAGGCCCAGGTTGTGGTCGTTGGAAGCTTCAGCCAGCTGCTGCACTTCGGCCACCGACATGTTGGTGAAGAAATAGATCACCCACGGATAACCGACGTTCACACCGTAAGTCTCGTTGACGGCTTCGTACAAGTAATACAGCTTGGCGCGGAAATCCTGGAACTGGGCGGTTTCGCGGATTTCTTCCAGCTTCTTGCCGCCCTTCAGTTTTTCATAATTGTCGTACAGGTACTGGTAGTCGTCATCGATATCGCTGCAGATGGCTTCCAGTTCGACGGCCTTGCCGGCAGCGTTCTTGAAGTCGGCGGCGAACGGCCCGGCCGGCACGTTCTGGCGGATGATGGCGCCCATTTCCTGCGGGCTCAGCTTGAACGACAGGGTGTTGATCTGGTACATGAGCAATGCCTCTTCGGTATCGTTCATGATGCTGGTGTTGTCCCAGTCGAATACCGCGTAAGGCCGGCGCTTGGGATTGTAGCCGGCGCTGCTGTTGCCGTTGCGCGCCAGCAGCGCTTGCAGCTGCCGATGGTTGCGCGCGCCCCACTTGGCGCGGTCCAGGGCCAGGCCCGCGGCCTTGCTGTCCTTGGCCAGCAGTTCCGACGGCAGCGCCGTCGCCGCCAGCCCTGCCGCCAGGCCGCCGGTCAGCAGTGCGCGGCGTTTTTGCAGCATGCTGTTGTCTTCTGTTTTCTTAACGCTTTTCATGGATACTCCCTGTGCCGGTTGAAATATTGTCCCTGTTCCATACGTTTTTTTATCTGCCGTTTGAGCAGCCGAATACACTAGCATGTTTCTAATCGGAAACGTATAGAAAAGATAAAAGAAAAGCTCTATCCGCTGCTCGCAAGAGACATGCCTGCACTCACCGGAATTGCCGTTTTCAGCTATGCTGGCAGTTCCGCCGGACAACAGGGGTTGCCAAGGCCGGCCATTGATCCAGAGACGAGGCGCTGCTGATGAAAACGTCAAGAAGTCGAGCTGTGCATCAAGTTGTAACCCAAGCTGTAATGCATTCCCCGGAATACGCCGGCTTGCATGGCCCGGTGCGGCGCCGCCATGTCTTTTGACGACACCGTGGCCGACGTGCTGGTCGTCGGCGCCGGGCCGGCCGGCTCGCATCTGGCTTACCTGCTGGCAGGGCAGGGCTTGCAGGTGACCCTCATCGACAAGCAGGCTTTCCCGCGCGCCAAGGTATGCGGCGGCGGCCTGTCGCGCAAGACCATGGACCTGCTTGGTTTCGACCTGGGACCGGTGATGCACCGGGCGATAGGCGGCGCCATCCTCAATTACCGCAACCGCGACGCCATCCTCAAGGAAGTGCAGCCGATGGCGGCTTGCACCGTGGTGCGCAGCGAATTCGACCAGTTGCTGCTTGACCGGGCTTGCGCCAGAGGCGTGCGGTTCCTGGCCGAAACCGGGTTTGTCGATGCCACCGAGACGGCCGACGCCGTCAGCGTCGCCACCAGCCGCGGCGTCTTGCGCTGCCGCCTGCTGCTGGCCGCCGACGGCGCCGCCAGCGCGGTGCGCAACAAGCTGTTCGGCAAGGACCTGGTGGCTTACGTGCCGGCCATGGAAGCCATGCTGTGGCCGGCGCCAGGCATGCTGGAGCGTTTCGGCGACCGCGCCCTGTTCGATTTCGACGGCATGCCGCGCGGCTACGGCTGGATTTTCCCCAAGCGCGATCATTTTAATGTCGGTGTGTACTCACCTTTCGGCGGTGCTGCATTGCGCCAGCACCTGGACCGTTTCATCGCGGCCTACGCCAGCTTGCGGCAGCCGTCGCGGCTTGAATGCCAGGGTTACGTCATCCCGCTGCAAAACCGCCGCCAGCTATACCAGCGCGGCCGGGTCTGGCTGCTGGGAGATGCGGCCGGCCTGGCCGAAGCCTTGTTCGGCGAAGGCATTTATTTTGCGCTGAAGAGCGCCACCATCGCCGCCAAGGCGATTGCCGCCGACGGCTTGCGCGCCGAGTCGGCGCTATACAGCCGCCTGCTGCGGCGCGAACTGCTGCCCGAACTGCGCGCCGCCGCCTGGATGGCGCGCCTGATCTACCGCTTTCCGAAACTGGCTTTTTCACATCTCGTGCTCAACCAGCAGATCAACCACGACTTTGCGGGCCTGATCAGCGGCCAGGTGGGTTACCGCGATTGCCTGCTGAAGACCGCGCTCGGTTTTCCGCGCTGGCTGCTGCCGAGCAAGGCGCCGGACAGCGCCGCCGACAATGTCTGTTAAGCAAATTGAGCTGGCTGTTGCATCGATGTTTCAAGCATTTCCCAAAAACCGCTTTTATGGATAATCCAATGGTCGCGAATTTCAGGCAATTCACTTTAAAAAAATCCAAGGCGCTGGTCGTCGACCGGCTGCCGGCGCTGCTGGCCGTGCCGCTGCTGCTGGGGGCCGCCCTGGCCTGCGGCCATGCCCTGGCTGCCGCCAAAGACAAAGGGGCGGACAAGCACGTCGATACCGATTCCATCATCAGCACCATCAGCGCTTCGGAACGTACGCGGCCGTTCCCGGTCGGCGAAAAGCTGGCTTATTTTGTCAATATCAAGGATGGCGACCAGGTCCGTTCGCCGTTCCGGGTCGCTTTTGCGGTGACCGGCATGGGCGTTGCCCCGGTCGCTGCCGGCGATATCCACGACACCGGCCATCATCACATCCTGATCGACATGCCGATGCCGGCCGACATCAAGGCGCCGATCCCGTTCGACAAGCAGAATGAATACCAGCACCAGCATTACAAGCATTTCGGCAACGGCGAAACCGAAACCCTGCTCGACCTGCCGGCCGGCAAACATACGCTGCGCCTGCTGTTCGCTGACCATAACCACGTGCCTTACTATATTTCCAGCAAGGAGATTTCAGTAGTGGTGCTGGACAAGCCGCATTAGGCGCTAGAAACCTGGCAAGCGCAGGGTTTCGGGATCGCCTGCTTCGGCGCGTTCATGGCCGAGCAGCCAGGCCTTGCGCTCCAGCCCGCCGGCAAAACCTGTCAGCTTGCCGTCGGCGCCTACCACGCGGTGGCAGGGCACGATGATGGCGATCGGGTTGGTGGCGTTGGCGCTGCCTACCGCACGGGCGGCGCCGTTGTGCTCGCCCAGCTGCAGGGCGAGTTTGCCGTAGGTGGTCATCCGGGCCGGGGGAATCTGGCGCAGCGCCGCCCATACGCGGTGCTGGAAATCGGTGCCGTTGGTGGCGACCTCGATATCTTTCAGCGCATCCAGCTCGCCTGCGAAATACCGCTGCAGCGCCGGTTCCGCGCAGGATGGTTCAGTGGCGGGCTGCAAGTCGTAGTGGCCGTAGTGGGTCGCCAGCAGGCTGCGCATGCGCGGTTCATAATCTTCAAAATCCAGCGCGCGCACGCGGTCCTGGCTATCGGTAACCAGCAGGATGACGCCGATGGGCGAAGCGATCCGGTGCAGGAATAATTTCATGGTGATAATCTCGTCAGATAACAGGGTGTAGTTTATCGGCAGCCGCCGTTCCGTGCATCCCGCTGCTTGCTTTTAAATTCGGTAAATATCAGTGTAATGGCGAAGCCGTCTTTGTTTTTCGTGTTTCGCTGCCTATAGTGGTGAAACAGCCATATCGCTGCATGGCAACTGATGGGCTGTTACTGTCCGCTAGCGTAGGAATCCGCCTCAACCTCTTGGGAGAAATCGCAATGATCAGTCTTCAGGTGAATGGCCTTACGGTGGAAGTCGATGTTGCCGAGGATACCCCCTTGCTGTGGGTGCTGCGCGAAAACCTCAAGCTGACCGGCAGCAAGTTCGGCTGCGGCATCGCTGCCTGCGGCGCCTGCACCGTGCATGTCGGCGGCAATGCGGTGCGTTCTTGTTCCTATCCTGTTTCCGCGGTCGGCCAGCAGCCGGTGACCACCATAGAAGCGGTCGCCGCCGATCCGGTCGGCAAGGCGGTGCAGGTGGCCTGGATCAAGCACGATGTGCCGCAATGCGGCTACTGCCAGAGCGGACAGGTGATGACCGCGGTCGATTTCCTCAAGAAGAAGCGCCATCCGAGCGAGGCTGACGTGGTGGCCGCCATGGGCGGCAACCTGTGCCGCTGCGGCGCCTACCAGCGCATCAAGGCGGCGGTGCTGGACGCTTCCAAATCCTTGGCGTAAGGAGTCCATCATGTCCCCAGAATCCCTCGTGGCGAATCCGCTGCCGCTGAAACAATCGCGCCGCAAATTCCTGAAAGCATCAGCCGCCGGCGGCGCCGGCCTGGTGCTCGGTTTCTTTATTCCGGGCTTGGGCCGTATCGCCGAGGCCCAGGTGCCAGCGCCCAAGGTTTACCAGCCGAACGCTTTCTTGCGGGTCGGCGCCGACAATAGCGTGGTGGTGCAGGTATCCAAGGTTGACATCGGCCAGGGCACCTTGACCGCGCTGCCGATGCTGCTGGCGGAGGAGCTCGATTGCGACTGGGCCAATGTGCGGGCCGAACTGGCGAAGGGCGAAGACGTGTACCGCGACCCGGCGTTCGGCATGCAGATGGTGGGCGGCTCTACCAGCGTCGCCCATAGTTTCCAGCAATACCGCGAAGTCGGCGCCCGTGCGCGCAGCATGCTGGTGGCGGCGGCCGCCAGCGAGTGGAAGGTCGATCCGGCCAGCTGCAAGACCGCCAAGGGCGTCATCACCGGCCCGCGCGGCCAGCGCCTGAGCTACGGTTCGGTGGCCAACGCGGCGATGCAGCTGCCGGTGCCGGACAAGGTGCAGCTGAAGGACCCAAAGCAGTTCACCATCATCGGCAAGGCGACGCCGCGGCTGGATACGGCCGCCAAATCCAGCGGCCAGCAGAAATTCGGCATCGATGTCGACCTGCCTGGCATGAAAGTGGCGATGCTGGCCAGGGCCGTGCCGTGGGGCGCCAAGATCGGCAAGCTCGACGACAGCGCCGCCAAGGCGATTCCCGGGGTGCGCAAGATCTTCACGATTCCCGGCATCCGCGGCGGCCAGAGCGTGGTGGTGGTGGCGGACGGCTACTGGATCGCCAAGAAGGCGCGCGATGCGCTGAAGATCGAGTGGGACGTGACCGGCGTCGAGCAGCCCAGTTCGGAACAGCTGTTCGCCAGCTACCGGGAAGCGGTGATGAAACCCGGCACGCCGGCAGCCAAGGCCGATGTGTCGGCGCTGGCGGGCTCGCCCAAGATCATCGATGCTATCTTCGAGTTTCCCTATCTGGCGCACACGCCGATGGAGCCGCTCAACATGACGCTGCATTTCACCGGCGACGCCTGTACGGTGTGGGCCGGTTCGCAGTTCCAGTCGATGGACCGGCAGGCGATCGCCAAGGTGCTGGGCCTGGCGGTGGCCAAGGTCGAATTCAATACGATGATGTCGGGCGGCGCGTTTGGCCGGCGCGCCTTGCCGGAATCGGAGAATGCGGTGGAGGCGGCGTATGTGGCCAAGGTCATGCGCGGCACGCCGGTCAAGATCATGTATGCGCGCGAGGACGATATCAGGAGCGGCTATTTCCGGCCGATGCATGTGCACCGGGTCCGCGTCGGCTACGACGCGCATGGCAAGATCGCGGCCTGGGAGCACGTGATCGCCGGCCAGTCGATCCTGCTCGGCAGCCCGTTTGAATCGTTCCTGGTCAAGGACGGCGTCGACGGCACCATGACCGAGGGCGTGCTGGAATCGCACTATGCGATCCCGAACCTGGCGCTGTCGGTGCACAACATGAAGGTCAATGTGCCGGTGCTGTGGTACCGCTCGGTGGGCCATAGCCACAACGCGTTCGTGATGGAAACGCTGGTCGACGAGATCGCCCGTTCGGTCGGCCGCGATCCGGTCGAGTACCGGGCCAGCCTGTTCGACAAGTCGGCCAAGCGCAGCAAGCAGGCGCTGGAGCTGGCGGTGGCCCGCTCCGGCTACGGCAAGCGCAAGCTGCCGGCCGGCCAGGCCTGGGGCGTCGCCGTGCACCACGGCTTCAATACTTCGATTGCGTATGTGGTGGAAGTGTCGCTGAAAGACGGCAAGCCGCAAGTGCATCGGGTGACCGCCGGCGTGCATTGCAACATGGCGATCAATCCGCGCACCATCGAAGCGCAGGTCCAGGGCGGCGTGGTGTTCGGCATCTCGACCACCTTGCCTGGCAATGAAATCACCTTGAAGAACGGCGTGGTGCAGCAATCCAATTTTTCCGATTACACGCCGGCCTACATGGGCAGCTGCCCGCAGGTCGATGTCTACGTGGTGCCCAGCGCCGACGCGCCGACCGGAGTCGGCGAGCCGCCGGTGCCGCCGATTGCGCCGGCCATCGCCAACGCCGTTGCTGCCTTGACCGGGAAGCGTTTGCGCAAGCTGCCGTTTACGGTCATCACGACCTGACTGGCATGTAAAAATGGCGCCGGAAGGCGCCATGATGAGACAGATGGGCAGGCAGGTTGCGCCTGCCCCGCATGTCAGGATTTTCTCTTAATGCTTGAAGCGTGCTTCAGCCAGCTTGTCCGCCACCACGCTGGTAGGCAGGCTTTCGGCGTCGGCGCGTTTGAAGATTTCGGCCAGGGTCACGCCGATTTCGCGCACGTGGGCTTCGACGTCGGCTTCCGGCTTGTCGTAGTACTCGTAGCACACCTTGATGATGCCGCCGGCGTTGATCACGAAATCCGGTACGTACAATATTTCCTTGCGGCGCAGCAGCTCGCCCACTTCGGCCGTGGCCAGCTGGTTGTTGGCGGCGCCGGCGACGATCTTGGCTTTCAGGCGCGACAGCGTGGCCGGGTTGAGGGTGGCGCCCAGTGCGCACGGTGCGTAGATGTCGGCCTGCACGTCATAGATGGCGTCGGTTGCGACGACTTCGGCGCCGAATTCAACGCGTGCGCGTTCCAGCGCCGCCTGGTCGATATCGGTGACGACCAGCTTGGCGCCGGCAGCATGCAGGCGGCGCGCGTAGTCGTAGCCGACGTTGCCCAGGCCTTGCACGGCAACCGTCAGGCCTTCCAGCGAATCGCGTCCCAGGTAGTGCTTGACCGCGGCTTGCGCGCCGACGAAACAGCCGAGCGCGGTGAACGGCGAAGGATCGCCGCTGGCGCCGAGGCCGGCGACGTATTTGGTCTTGGCGGCGATGTGCGCCATGTCGGCCGGGCTGGTGCCGACGTCTTCCGCCGTGATGTAGCGGCCGCCCAGGCGTTCCAGGGCTTCGCCCATGGCTTCGAACAGGGCAGGGGTCTTGGCGGCCTTCGGATTGCCGATGATCACGCTCTTGCCGCCGCCGATAGGCAGGCCGGCTACTGCATTCTTGTAGGTCATGCCGCGCGACAGGCGCAGCACATCGTTGACGGCGACAGCTTCGCTGGCGTAGTCCCACATGCGGCAACCGCCCATGGCCGGGCCAAGGTTGGTGTTGTGGACAGCGATGATGCCTCTGAGGCCGGATTTTTCTTCTGCGACGAAGACCACTTGCTCGTGGTTGTCGAAATTCAATTCATTAAAAATGAAGGTGCTCATGCTTTTGGCTCCGTGCGGATAACATTCGCCGTCCGGGTAGGGCGGGTGATGGTTTTCCGGTGTTCTAGGGTTAAGGACAGTAATTCGCATGTCTGCGGCGGGTTGTTGCCGGCAAACGGTATGGCCGTGATTGTGTCACGCAGGCGAGAGTGTAATTTATCGCTATGTGAAACTCAATCGGGTTCGGAGTTTTGTGCGGAAATTGTATTATTGTTAACTTTCCGGGTTGCCATGAATAACCAGGGCATGCCGGCGCGCCGCCGTCAATTATCCGGTTCGCCGCGCGCTGCCGCTTCACGCAGCTTGTCTTTCTTGCTCTTGCGTTTGCCTTTGACGCCGCCGTTGGAGTTGTCGGCGGGAGGTGCGGCGCCCGCGGCGTTTGCCGGAGCCGCCGTGGCGACAGGTTCAAAACCGGGAATCTGCTCGCGTTCGCATTTCAGTTGATGGCGTTTTTCTATGAGACGGAAATGGGCTTCCGTATCGGCGCTGACGAAGCTGATGGCGATGCCGCTCTTGCCGGCGCGGCCGGTGCGGCCGATGCGGTGCGTGTAGTCGACCGCCGAGCGCGGCAAATCGTAGTTCAGGACCACCGGCAGCTGCGCGATATCGATGCCGCGCGCGGCGACATCGGTGGCAACCAGCACCTGCAGCTTGCTGGCCTTGAAATCGGCCAGCACTTCGTCGCGCGCGCCCTGGCTGAATTCGCCGTGGAAGGCGCCGGCCTTGATGCCGGCGCGGTGCAGCTTGTCCGCAATATGTTCCGCTGCGTATTTGGTGGCGACGAACACCAGCACCCGGCCCCACTTGTTTTCTTTCAGCAGGTGCCGCAGCAATTGCGTGCGGCGGCCGGCGTCGACCATGATTGCGCGCTGTTCGATATCCGGCTGGTTCTGCTCCAGCGCCGGGATGGCGATGCGCACCGGCTGATGCAGCATCCTGGCGGCCAGCGCATGTACCGCGGGCGGGAACGTCGCCGAGAAAAACAGGTTCTGGCGCCGGCGCGGCAACAGCGCCAGGATGCGGCCGATCTCGTCGGCAAATCCCATGTCGAGCAAGCGGTCGGCTTCGTCCAGCACCAGCGACGACACCGCCGCGATGCTGAGGGCGTTGTGCTCGATCAGGTCGAGCAGGCGGCCGGGAGTCGCCACCACGATGTCGGCGCCGCCGCGCAGGTCCATCATTTGCGGATTGATCGAAACGCCGCCGAACAGCGCCGCGATCTTCAGCGCTTGCTGGCCGGCTGGCGCCAGCAACCGCATGGCTTCGGCGGTCTGCTGCGCCAGTTCGCGGGTGGGCACCAAAACCAGCACCCGCAGCCGGCGCGGCTTTTCGCCGGGACTGTCTTGCAACAGCTGCAGCAGCGGCAGCGCAAACGCCGCAGTCTTGCCGGAGCCGGTCTGCGCCGCCGCCAAAACATCGCCGCCGCCCAATATCGCCGGAATGGCGGCGACCTGGACCGGAGTCGGCGCAGCATACCCGTGCTCGGCAACGGCTAGCAAAATGGCAGGGGACAAGCCCAGGGAAGAAAATGACATGGCAACAGGCCGTAAAGCGTATAGGGACGCCATCTTACCATTTACCCCAAACCGACAATCCGCAGCATTTAATTAGGGTCAGAGTTGAATTGTTGACCGGTCAACAATTCAACTCTGACCCTAATTAATCCTGAAATAATTCGACTCTGACCCTAATTAATTGGTGGTGACGTGTGTATGTGCTGGTTTCAGGCTAGAGGGGCCAGTAGTAGCTGCAGATCTTCGCTGCTGAACTTGGTTGCGAGTGCGGCGTCGCTGCCTAGTACGCCTTCCGCCAGCGCCGCCTTGCGGGCTTGCAGGTCGATAATGCGTTCTTCTATGCTGCCTTCGACCACGATTTTATAGACAAACACGGTCTGTTCCTGGCCGATGCGGTGGGCGCGGGCGGTTGCTTGTTCTTGCACTGCGGGGTTCCACCATGGGTCGACGTGGATCACGGTGTCGGCGGCGGTGAGGTTGAGGCCGACGCCGCCGGCCTTGAGGCTGACCAGCAGCAAGGGTACGGTTTTGTTTTGGAATTCGGCCACCAGCGCGCCGCGTTTGGCCGGCGGCGTCTTGCCGGTGAGGGCCAGCCAGGGCAGCTGCATGGCATCGAGTTCGGCGGCGATCAGGTCCAGCATTTCAGTGAATTGGGAAAACACCAGGATGCGTCGGCCTTCGGCCACCAGGGCCGGCAGCATGTCGCGCAGTAGCTCCAGCTTGGCGCGCTCGATGCCGGGCGGGTGTTCCATGCCTTTCAGCAGGAATGGATCGCAGCACACCTGCCTGAGCTTGAGCAAGGCATCGAGGATCGTGATCTGGCCGCCGCTGAAGCCTTTACGCTTGAGCACGCGGCGCACCTGCTCATCCGCGGCCAGCCGGACGCTTTCGTACAGGTCGCGCTGCTGTCCCTGCAGCTGGACCAGCTTGAGCGTCTCGCTGCGCGGCGGCAGTTCGCTCGCCACTTCGTCCTTGCGCCGCCTGAGGATAAAAGGCCTGACCCGCTGCGCCAGCAGCTGCGCGCGCAGGGTCTGGCCGCCGATCTCGATCGGCTTGCGCCACAGGCGCGTGAAACTGCGCATGTCGCCGAGGAAACCGGGCATCAGGAAATCGAATTGGGTCCACAGTTCGCCCAGGTGGTTTTCCAGCGGCGTGCCGGTGATGCACAAGCGATGCCGCGCGCGCAGGCGCCGCACCGCGCCGGCGCTGCGGGCGGTGGCGTTCTTCACGGTCTGCGCTTCGTCCAGGATCAGCATGTGGAAGGGCTGGGCTTCCAGCGCCGCGCGGTCGCGCCACAGCAGCGGGTAGGTGGTGAGCACCAGGTCGTATCCGGCCATGTGCGAGAAATCCCGATGGCGCTCCGGTCCTTGCAGGGCGAGCACGCGCAAGCCGGGCGCCATGCGCCGGGCTTCGGCCTGCCAGTTGAACACCAGCGAAGTCGGCAGCACTGCCAGCGCCGGCAGGTCAAGGCGGCCCGCCTGCTTTTCGATCAGCAAGTGCGCCAGGGCCTGCGCGGTCTTGCCCAGGCCCATGTCGTCCGCCAGGATGCCGGCCAGGCGATGCTCGCGCAGATACTGCAGCCAGGCGACGCCGTGCAATTGATAGGGCCGCAAGGTAACGCCGAGTCCGGCCGGCGCCGCCACCGCTTGCGGCGTGCCGGCGCCTTGCAGCCGTTGCGCCAGCGCGCGCAGGCCGGCGTCGCCTTGCAGTTGCCAGGCGCCATGGACGCCGGCGCGCTGGCGCTGCGTATCCAGCAGGCTCAGGCGCATCGTTTCAAGCCGGTAGGCATCCCAGGAAGAGAGCTGCAGCGGCCCCTCCTTGCGCAAGGGATCGGTCAGCAATTCCAGCATGTTGCCGACGATCGCCTTGAGCGGCGCCGCCAGCGCTTCGATCCGTTTGCCGCCGGGCGCCCGCAGCATGATCAGGGCGTGGTCGTCGATCAAGGCGATCTGCCTGGTGTCCAGCCAGCGGGCGTCGCGTTGCAGCAGGTACGCCAGCAGCGGCACCAGGTCCACCAGTTCGCCGTCGATTTCGATGCCCAGGGTCAGCAGCCAGGAGCCTTCGCCGGCGGGCAGGCCGAGCGCAGTCACCGCCTGTTCGCGGCCGCGCATGCGCGCTGCGACCTGCTTGCCCAGCAGTTCACCGGTCGCCGGGTTGACGATCAGGCGCCAGGCATCCACCGGCACGCTCTCATGCGCAAAACCGGGGCGCACCACGATCGCCCAGCCTTTGGCCTGCAAGGCGGGCAACTGTTCGGCCCAGAAATCGCCGAAGAAATCTTCCTGCACCAAGGTCCAGAGCGAAGCCAGGGAGGACTCCGCTTCCTGTGCGGCGGCATCGGTGCGCCATTGCAAGGTATCGCTGGGCAGCGGATACAGGCCCAGCTCCCACACCAGGTCCAGCGCATCGGCTTCGGCGCCCAGGTCGCGCAGCAACAGGCGCTGGCCGTGTTCGTTTTCCACCGTTTGCGAGGATGCCGGGCGGCGGTTCAGCAAAGCGGTCGGCGCCGCAGTCTCCCATTGCAAGCCGTCATCGGTGACATAAGTCCAGCTGATCTGCGCCACCGTCACGTTGGGACCGCGCGGGCCGAACGGACCGGAAGGCCGCATGCCGAGCAGGCCGTCGCCGCGGCCCAGGGTCTGCAGCGTCAGGCGCGGCCGGAAACGGCCGACGGAGCTTGCCGCTGGATTCATCGCGGCGAAAAGTGCACAGCGATCTTGCCCAGTGCGCCATATTGGATAACCAGGTCCTGCGCCACGGGCAGGCCGAAACTGCCGGCATAGGAGCCGGTGATGACGGCTTGTCCGGCTTGCAGCCCCTGTCCCCGGCCGCGCAGGAATTCGGCCAGCCAGTACAGCGGCGCGCGCGGGTCGGCGGCCGGGTGGCGGCCGTCCAGCCGGATTGTTTCGCCGGCACCGGTGTCGATATCGATCGCCAGCACGGCCGCACTGCACGCGTGTTCGGCATCCACCTGCGGGCCGAGGTACAAGCCCTGGTTGAGCAATCCGTCCGCCAGGTTTTCAAGAAACCCCGCTTCATCTGGATCGCTGTAGCGGCTGTCTATCAGTTCGAGCGCGAGGCAGGTGCGCACGATGGCGGCATCGATCTCCGCTGCGGAATAAGGCAACGGGCGCGGCGGCAAATCGCGGCCGAGGATGAAAGCCAGTTCCGGCTCGACCCGTACCTGGCCGCCGCGCACCCATGCCGTGCACAGTCCGCCGTTAAAGACGGTGTCGCCATAGATCGGCGCCGCCACCGGCTGCCCTTCGACCGGCATGCCGCATTTCCAGGCAGTTATCGCGGCGCCAGCCTGGGCGCTGACCAGCGCCTGTATCGCCAGCGCTGCCTCGGCATCCTGCGGCCGCATCGGCTGCGGCAGGCGCGCTCCCTGGGCGCCGGTTTTGCGGCGCGTCGCCAGGATGGCGGCGGCGTCGGACAAGGCTTGCGGGGTTTGGGGCATGGCGGCTTTCAAATTGGCGGGTGCGGGCAGTTGCAGCAGTCTGCCCGATATTCTAGCCGCGAACGGCAATGGCCGAGAGCCAGCATATTGTGTTTCCGCCGGATTACAGGTAACTTAGCGGATTGCAACAGAGTTGCATGTTGAGGATTGCCCCTACCCCGGGCAAATCCAGGCGCACTGTCTATCCATACAAGGGATCTGTACTATATGTCTTTTCTTCCGCAACGCACCCATACCCTGGGCGCATTTTTCCTGGCTCTGATGACCTCTGCTTCCACACTCGCCGTATCCCCTCCGACACCGCCGGTCGCCGCCAGGCAAGCCTGGCAGGAAACCCGCCACGGAGAAACCGTCACCGACGACTATCACTGGCTGCGTGAAAAAACCAATCCCAAGGTGATCGCCTACCTGAAGGCAGAGAATGCCTACACCCAGGCCATGACCAAGGACCTGGCACCGCTCACGAAAAAACTCTACGGCGAAATCAAGGGCCGCATGAAGGAAACCGACTTGTCGGTGCCGACCCGGCGCGGCAATTATTACTATTACAGCCGCACCGAAGCCGGCCAGCAATACCCCATCATTTGCCGCCGCCTGGCCAAGGCCGATGCCGGTTTCGCCTATGACGCCGGGGCCGCGGAAGAAATCCTGCTGGATGAAAACCTGCTCGCCAAAGGCAAGAAATTTTTCGAGGTAGAGAGTTTTTCAGTCAGTCCCGACGACCGTTACCTGGCCTATTCCACCGACACCGTCGGCTATCGCCAGTACCAGCTGCATGTCAAGGATTTGAGCACAGGCAAGCTGCTTGGCGATACGGTGGAGCGCGTGACTACCCTGGCCTGGGCGGCGGATAGCCAGACCTTGTTCCTGGTGCAGGAAGACGCCACCACCAAGCGTTCCGACCTGCTGCTGCGCCTCAAGCTGGGCGGCAAGCCGGTAGAGGTATACCGTGAAGCGGTGGAGCAGTTCAACCTTGGCGTCGGCAACAGCGGTGACCGCAAATTCATCGAGCTCGAAGCGCAAAGCACCGACACCACCGAAGTCAGCCTGCTGCCGGCGGACCAGCCGCAGGGCAGTTTCCGTTCAGTGCTGGGACGTGAAACCGGCCATCGCTACCATGTCGATCACCGCGACGGCGAGCTGTTCATCATGACCAACAAGGACGCCAAGAATTTCCGCCTGGTGACGGCGCCGCTGGCGACTCCCGGGCCGGAGCACTGGACAGAACTGGTGGCGCACGATCCCGACGTGCTGCTGGAATCCTTCGAGCTGTTCCGCGATTTCCTGGTGGTCAGCGAAAAATCGGATGCGCAAGAACGTTCCCGCATCTACAATTTTACCGACCACAGCTGGAAGACCGTGCAGTTCGACGAAGCGGTGTACACCTCGCACGCCGGCGGCACGCCGGAATTCACTTCAAGCCAATATCGCCTGATGTACGAGTCGCCGGTGACGCCGTCGACGGTGTTCGACGTCGACATGGCAAGCGGCCAGCGCAAGCTGCTGAAGCAGCAGGAAGTGCCCGGCTACGATCCGGCCCTGTATGAAACCAAACGCCTGTGGGCCACCGCGCGCGACGGCGTCAAGGTGCCGCTCTGGACCGTCGCCAAAAAGGGCATCAAGCTGGACGGTTCGGCGCCATTGCTGCTGTACGCCTACGGCTCCTACGGCATCCCGGCCGAAGCCACCTTCTCCAACAGCCGCGTCAGCCTGCTCGATCGCGGCGTGGTGTTTGCCGAAGCGCATATCCGCGGCGGCAACGACATGGGCGAGCACTGGCACGACGACGGCATGCTGATGCACAAGAAAAACACCTTCTACGATTTCATCGACAGCGCCGAATACCTGGTCAAGCAGGGCTGGACCAGCCCGCAGCGCCTGGTCATCGAAGGCGGCAGCGCCGGCGGCCTGCTGATGGGCGCGGTCGCCAACCTGCGCCCCGACCTGTTCCACGCCGTGCATGCGGCAGTGCCGTTCGTCGACGTGATGAACAGCATGATGGACGCCAGCCTGCCGCTGACCACGGGCGAATACCTGGAGTGGGGCAATCCTAACGAAAAGCCTGCCTACGACTACATGCGCAGCTATTCACCCTACGACAATATCGAACGCAAGGCCTATCCGTCGATGCTGGTCACCACCGGCCTCAACGACAGCCAGGTGATGTACTGGGAGCCGGCGAAATATGTCGCCAAGCTGCGCGCGCTGAAAACCGGCCACAATCCCCTGCTGCTCAAAGTGAACATGGGAGCCGGCCACGGCGGCGCTTCCGGCCGCTACGACGCGATCAAGGAACGCGCGTTTGAAATGGCGTGGATGCTGTCGCAATGGGGTTTGCTGCAGCCGGGCAAACGCTAGGCTGCACCTCGCAAAGATCATTCAAGTCATTTAATTTACCAAGGATTGTCATGCAATTTTTGAACACACCATCGCGGCTGTTTGCAGTTACTGTGGCCACAGCAGTTGCAACACTCGTCACGGCCTTGCCTGCCCACGCAGCCAGCGTCGCCCCGGTGCAGGACGTCAGCGACGTCTTGCACGGCGTCACGGTCAAAGATCCATACCGCTATTTCGAGAATGTGAAGGATCCCAAGGTGCAGTCCTGGCTCAAGGAGCAGGGCGAATCGGCGCGCAAGGAACTGGACCGGATAGAACTGCGCAACCAGCTGGAACAGCGCATCGCCGATATTTCCGCCGCCACCGGCGACGACATCCGCGACATCACGCGCATGCCGGGCAACCAGGTGTATTACCTCAAGCGCGCCCGCGGCGAAAAACAGTTCAAGCTGGTGATGCGCGACAGCCTGCAAGGTCCCGAGCGCGTCCTGGTCGATCCTGAACTGGACGCCAAGCGCACCGGCGTGCCGCACGCCATCAATTATTTCGTGCCGGCCTGGGACGGCAGGCACGTAGCCTACGGCGTTTCCGCCGGCGGTTCGGAAGATGCCTCGCTATATATCCTCGATACGGCAAGCGGGAAAAATGTCGGTGAACCGATTCCACGCGTGCATGAAGCCCTGCTCGGCTGGCTGCCGGACAGCAAGTCGCTCACCTACAACCAGCTCAAGGCGCTCAAGCCGGGCGACCCGGATTCAGAGACCTACCTCGACAGCAAGGTGATGTGGCTCAAGGTCGGCGCGCCGGCCGCCGAAGCCAAGGCGGTGTTCGGCCCGACCGTTACTACCGACCTGGGCCTGGCCCGTCTCGATGTCGGCGCTATCCTCTTCAATCCGGGCAGCCGCTGGATGGTTGCGCGCACCACCGACACCACCTTGCCGGAAGGTTTCCTGTTCGTGGCCGATGTCGCCGACCTCGACAAGCCGGCCATCGCCTGGAAGAAAATTTCCAGCTTCGACGACAAGATCACCGATGCCGAACTGAAAGGCAACGACCTGTACCTGCTGACGCATGACCATGCGCCGCGCAACCGCGTGCTGAAACTCGACTTGCGCCATCCTGACCTGAAACTGGCGCGCGAAGTGGCCAGCGCGCCGCCAGACGCGGTGCTGGAAAAATTCTCGCTGACACGCGATGCGCTGATCGGCGAAGTGCGCGAGGGCACCTCGATCGTGCTGCGGCGCTATGCGGCCGGCGACACCAAGGGCCAGAACATCCCCTTGCCGTTCAAAGGTGCCGCCACCGTCCATAACGATCCGGCCCATGCCTACAGCGATGTGCTGTACACCTTGAACGGCTGGACCGAGCTGCCGCGCACCCTGCTGCTCAAGGGCAAGCTGTCGAGCGACCCCGGCCTGCGCGTGAATCCGCCCATGCCTGGCCTGCCCGAAGTGGAAGTGGTCGACGTCAAGGTGACTAGCCATGACGGCGCGCTGGTGCCGATGACCCTGCTGTACAAGAAGGGCCTGAAACGCGACGGCAGCAATCCGACCTTGCTGGACGGTTACGCCGCTTACGGTTTTTCCCAGACCGCCGGTTTCTCGCCTGCCCGCATGGCCTGGCTTGAGCGCGGCGGCGTGCTGGCATTCGCCAACGTGCGCGGCAGCGGCGTCTATGGCGATGACTGGTACCGGGCCGGCTTCAAGGCCACCAAGTCGAATACCTGGAAAGACGGCGTGGCTTGCGCCAAATACCTGATCGCCGAAGGTTACGCAACGCCCAAGACCCTGGGCGTGATGGGCACCAGCGCCGGCGGCATCTTCGTCGGCCGCACCGTGACTAGCGCGCCTGAGCTGTTTGCGGCAGCGATCTTCAATGTCGGCATCATGGACGCCGTGCGCGCCGAAGACAGCGCCAACGGCATCACCAACATTTCCGAATTCGGCAGCGCCAGGAACCCGAAGGAATTCCCGGCCTTGCTGGAGATGAGCACCTACCACAACATCAAGGACAACACCGCTTATCCCGCCGTCATGCTGGTGCACGGCATGAACGACCCGCGCGTCGACGTCTGGCACAGCGCCAAGACCGCGGCCCGCCTGCAGGCAGCCACCAGCAGCGGCAAGCCGGTCCTGTTGCGGCTCGACATGCAGGCCGGCCATGGCGTAGGCAGCACGGCTACCCAGCGTTATGCCTTGTCTGCCGATATCTACAGTTTCCTGCTGTGGCAAATGGGGAAGGCAAAGCAGGCGGATTAGGCAACCCGCAGCCGCCCGGCCGCCGGCGTCAATGCGCCGCGAGCCACCCTAGCAAGGCTTTGTGGAACTCTGCCGGCTGCTCCATCTGCGGCGCATGGCCGAGGCCGGCAAACTCGACCAGCGTAGCTTGCGAAATCAGCTTGGCGGCTTGTTTGCCCAGCACCTTGTACCGGCCTATCTTTGCCTTTACCTCCGGCGAAGCGGCATCGCTGCCGATGGCGGTGGTGTCCGCATCGCCGATCAGCAGCAGGGTCGGCATGGCGAGATCCTTGAATTCGTAGACCACCGGCTGCGTAAAAATCATGTCGTAGACCAGCGCCGAATTCCACGCCACCAAGGCGTGGCCCGGTCCCTGGTTGAGGCCCGCCAGCATGGTCACCCAGCGTTCATATTCCGGCTTCCAGCGGCCGACATAGTAGGTGCTCTGTTCATAGTTGCGCAGGCCGTCGGCATTCAGCTTCAATTCGCGCTGGTACCACTGGTCGACCGTGCGGTACGGCACGCCCAGCGCTTTCCAGTCTTCCAGGCCGATCGGGTTGACCATCACCAGCTGGGTCGCCTGGTCCGGGTATAGCAGGGCATAGCGGGTGGCCAGCATGCCGCCGGTCGAGTGGCCGACGATGACGGCTTTGCGGATGCCCAGCTGCGCCAGCAAACCGTGGGTATTGATGGCGAGCTGCTGGAACGAATACTGGTAATGCTCGGGTTTGCTCGAGGTGCAGAAGCCGACCTGGTCTGGTGCAACCACCCGGTAGCCGGCGGCGCCCAGCGCCTTGATGGTCTGTTCCCAGGTAGCGCCGCAGAAATTCTTGCCATGCATCAGGACCACGGTGCGGCCGTTGGCGGCGCCGGTCGGGGCGACGTCCATGTAACCCATCTGCAGCTGCTTGCCTTGCGATTCGAAGGCGTAGTGTTTCAATTCGTAAGGATAGTCGAAGCCTTGCAGTTCAGGACCGTAGGCAGGCGCAGCAGGAAGCGCCGGCGCGGCGGCAGCAGATAACGCGGCGCTGAGCAGCAAGCTGCCGAGCAAGAAAGGCAAGCAATTCGGCATGCGGCAATCCTCCGGAAACGAAGCGGCTATCTTACTCCCGGATTTCGGTCGGCGCCACGCCGGTCCAGCGCTTGAATGCGCGCCGGAAATTCCTCACATCCTTAAAGCCGGTTTCGGCGGCGACATCGGCCACTGAAAACTTGGAATGCGACAGCAATTCCAGCGCGCGCGATTTCCTCACCGATTCCAGCAGGCCCTGGTAAGAAAAACCGGCATCGTTCAGGCGGCGGCGCAAGGTCCGCTCGCCGATGTTGAGCGTGGCGGCGATGCTCTGCAGCGACGGCAGGTCTTTCAGGTTGTCGCGGATCGCGCGCTCGATGGTGGTGGAAAGATCGACTTTTTCCTGTTCCACCGTAAGATTCTCTTCGATCAGTTTAATGGCCGTCTTGGCTACCAGGGCATCGTGGGTAGGCAGCGGATAGTTCATCCAGTTGACGTCGGTGATCAAGCGGTTGCGCGAGCAGCCGAAGCGCACCGGGCAACGGAAAATCGTATCGTAGATGGCGGCGTGCGGCGGCGGCTGGTACACCAGTTCGATCGCCGCCGGCGTGAACTGCGGCCCGACCAGGTGGCGCACGATATTGACCATGCTGGAAAACGCTTCCTCGATCAGGAACATCTCGATATCGGGATCGTAGAACTGCGGGTCGGCCACGATCGCGACCTGCTGGCCGCGCAGCTCCATGGCGATATGGATTAGCGAACCTGCTCCTTTCTGGTAGTGGATGCCGATTTCGCTGGCTTCGCCCAAGGTGGCGCAGGTCATCATGCCGAAGCCGACCAGGCCCCACGACACCAGCGTCTGCCGGCTGCCTACCGCCAGCCCGAGCCCGGTATCGCCGATCAGCTTCTGGCCGCGGCGGATCATCATGCTGCCCTGGCGGTAGGAGATCTTGAAATTGGGCTGGTTCAGGTCTTCCGCGCTGAAACCGAGGCCGCGGCAGAGGGACGCGGTGTCATGGCCGCGTTCGTGGGCGACGATCGACAGATAGCGCGGCGTCAGGGGATTGATCGATGCTGTCGAGTAGCGCGGATCAATCCGTTCGGGTTTGGCGGCGGCCGGTTTTGCGGCAGGTTTCGCGGTCGGTTTCATGCTTGCCATTGTGTCGGCAAGACAGGCGGTTGTCTAGCCTGCATGCATGCGACGGACAATATTCTGTCCGTTAAAGACCCTTCCGCCGTCCGTTTCGGCCCTCACTCCGCGGCCCGGACTTCGTTACATTGGATGGACGCCAGACAATTCAAACCAGCCCAGCCGATGTCCAGGAGATTGCCAATGAGTGCTTCATCCGTTTCCAGCAGCAACGCAGCAGTGTGCATTATCGGCGGCGGTCCCGGCGGCCTGAGCGCCGCCCGCGCCCTCAAGCGGCAAGGCATCAGCTACGAACAGTTCGAGCGCCACAGCGACGTCGGCGGCATCTGGGACATGGACAATCCGGGCAGCCCGATGTACGAATCGGCGCATTTCATTTCATCGCGCGACCTGTCGGGTTATGCCGATTTCCCCATGCCGAAAGACTATCCGGACTATCCGACCAACCGGCAGATCGTCGCCTACGTCAGGTCATTCGCGCGCGCCTTCGGCCTGTACGACAATATCCGTTTCGGCGTCTCGGTGCTGGCCATCGACAAGCTGCCCGACCAGCGCTGGCAAGTCACGCTGGGGAACGGCGAGCAGCGCCACTATCGCGCAGTGATCTGCGCCACCGGCTGCAACTGGGACCCCAGCCTGCCGGAAATCAAGGGCAATTTCAGCGGCGATATCCGCCACTCGGTAAGCTACAAGTGCGGCGAGGAATTCAAGGGCAAGCGGGTGATGGTGGTCGGCGCCGGCAATTCCGGCGCCGACATTTCCTGCGACGCCGCCACCTACGCCGATGCCGCATTCATCAGCATGCGCCGCGGCTATCATTTCATCCCCAAGCATCTGTTCGGCGTCCCGGCCGACGAGTTTGCCGAAAAAGGGCCGCAACTGCCGATGTGGCTGGAGCGGCCGGTGTTCAGCGGCATACTCAAGATGATCACCGGCGACCTGACCCGCTTCGGCCTGCCCAAGCCGGACCACAAGCTGTTCGAAAGCCATCCCTTGATGAACACGCAATTGCTGCACCATCTGCAGCACGGCAACATCGCGGTGCGCCCGGACGTCGAGCGCTACGACGGCGATGAGGTGGTGTTCAAGGACGGCAGCCGGGAACAGCTGGACCTGGTGCTGTACGCCACCGGCTACAAATGGAGCGCGCCGTACGCCGGCAAATATTTCGAGTGGCAGGGCGGACGGCCGCAGATGTACCTGTCGGTGTTCAGCCGCCTGCACCGCAACCTGTTCGGCATCGGTTATATAGAAACCAACTCCAGCGCTTTCAAGCTGTTCGATGCGCAAGCCCACCTGATCGCCAGCTACCTGCGCGAGCAGGGCGCGGGCGCGGAGCGGGTGCGCGCCTTCGATGAGCTGATCGCGCACGACGATCCCGACCTGTCGGGCGGCATCAAGTTCGTCAAGTCGCAACGCCATACGGTGTACCTGGAAGTGCACGCGCTCAAGCGCTACCTGAAGAAGCTGCACAAGCGTATCGGCTGGCCGGCATTGCGCGACGGCGATTACCGGCAGATGATCCAGGCGCCGGCGGCAGTTGCGCCGCAGCCGCGGAAAGACGCCTTGCAGGAGGCGGCATGAAGCTCGGCCCGGAATTTGCCGGGCGGGTCGCCCTGCTGACCGGCGCCGCCGGCGGCATCGGCCGCGAGATCGCCAAGCGCCTCGACGATGCCGGCCTGCGCCTGGTGCTGTGCGATTTGAACCAGGACGGCCTGGCCGAACTCGCCGCCGAACTGAAACAGGAACCGCTGCTGATTGCCGGCGATCTATGCCAGCGTTCGCTGCTGGAGCATATCTGCCAGACGGTAGAGGAAAAGTTCGGCCGCCTGGACATCCTGCTGAACAACGCCGCCGTGGTGCGCACCGACCGCTTCGACGAATATACGCTCGACCATATCGAAAGCGACCTGCATATCAACCTGATCACGCCGCTGCTGCTGTCGCGCATCATGGTGCCGCTGCTCAAGCAGGCGCCGGACCCGCGCATCATCAACACGATTTCCCTGGGCGGCGTCTTGCCGATGCCGGAGAGTCCGTTGTACAGTGCAAGCAAATTCGGTTTGCGTGGCGCGACTTTGTCGATCGCGGTGGATTTCGAAAAGAAGGGCATCAAGGTCGGCGGCATCTTGCCGTCGTCGGTGGATACCGCACAGCTGCGCCATGAAGCGCTGACCGGCGGCAGCGCCCTCAATTTCATCGATCCGCCGCAGAGCCCGTCGCATGTGGCGGATGAAATGCTGCGCATGCTGCTGGAGCCGCGCTACGAGCGTTACCCGAAAGTGTCGGACGCGATGCTGGTGCGGCTGGCCATGCTGTTCCCGAACAAGATCGGCAAGATCATCAACTGGTTTGAAAAGAAAGGGCAGGCCGGGCGCAAGCGCTATCTGGAAGAGCGCGGCCTGACCAGCCAGGTGGTGCGCTGGTAGCGCAGTTGTAGAGTTGCAGAGCCGAGAGATTGGCGCAGCCGCATTCCGCGACAGACGGATGGCCGCGCAGGCAGGATGTTCGTCCCGCTGTAAAAACATCATATCAACCCGCCCGAGGGAGACCAAGAGATGGCTTCAAGTGCAGCGCCGGCCCCGGCCGTTGTGACACAGGCGCATGCCGCGCCGGCGTTCGCCGCCGACGGTCCCGGCACGGCCTTGGCGCCGGCCGCGCCCGGTCCGCGCGCCATGCTGCGGCTGGCGATCGTGTATGCGGTAGCGATCAACGGCACCATCCTGACGCCGTTCATCGTCTCTGCCCTGATGCGGCGCTTCGGCCTGGACGAGGGCCAGGCCACCATGATGACCGGCTTCGAAATGCTGGGCATGGCGCTCAGCTGCATGGTGCTGCCGCGTTGGGCGTCGCGCTACGCCTTGCGCTTCGCCTGGATCGGCGCCGCCGGCACTGTCGCCGCCCAGGTCGCCAGCGCGCTGCTGGCCGGAGCGCAGGCAGTCGGCGTCGCCCGCGGCCTGGCTGGCGTGTTCGAAGGGATGCTGTTCATGCTGGTGGCGGCCAGCGTCGCCAACCAGCCGTCGGCGGAACGCATCTGGGGCGTGATCATCCTGGTCGCCGGGCTGGTCAACGGCGCGCTGCTGATCGGCATTTCCTACCTGCCGGAGCGCTGGGCGGCGCAATGGCTGTTCCTTGCCATGGGCGCCTTGGTCGCCTGCGCCGCGCCGCTGCTGCTGCGCGCCAGCCGCGATATCGTCGACGAGCGCCGTCCGCGCAAATCTGCCGGCGCCGGCTTGCCATGGCTGCGCATCGCCGCCGTCTGGATTCTCACCGTATTGATCTACGGCGTGCAGGCAGGGCAGTGGGCGGTCACCGAACTGGCCGGCCAGCACGCCGGCCTGGCCACCTCGACCATCGGCATGCTGCTGTCGATTTCATCTTTCCTCGGTTTCGCCGGCTGCGTCGCCTCCTCCTGGCGCGGCAGCCATCGCCATCGCATCGCGATTATCTGCGCTGCCCAGCTGCTGATGATCGTTTCCCTGATGTGGTTCTTCTCGGCGCGCAGCGGCGCCGCCTATTTCAGCAGCCAGCTGCTGCTCAACATCGGTTTCTACGCATTGGTTCCCTTTCTGACCGGCTTGCTGTCGGAGATTGACGAAGACGGCTCGCTGGTGTCCCGTACGGTGGTGGTGACGCTGCTCGGCGTGGCGTTCGGCACCACCCTGGCCGGCTGGCTGCTGACCGCTCTTGGCGCCGAGCGGTTCGGCATGGTGCTGGGGGCAACGGTGCTGCTCGGGATGCCTGCGGTAGCCGTCGCGTTTGCTCCGCGCCAGCCGCAATAAAGAAGCAACAGGATTGTTCATCGAATTCCAATGATTTTGTGATGTGACCTGCGAGGAGATAAAAATGCACCCGATCAAACCGAGGGCATCCGTGGTGATGCTGTCCGCCGCCTGGGCCTGCTGCCTGTTGACCGCGCCGCTGTGGGCGCAGCAGGCAGCCAGGCTGGGCGCCGAGCTGACGCCGGTCGGCGCCGAAAAGGCCGGCAACAAGGATGGCACGATCCCGGCCTGGAGCGGCGGCGACCTCGCCGCGGCGGGCGGCTACAAGGCTGGCCAGCCGCGTCCCAATCCGTATGCGGCCGACAAGGCGGTGTCTTCGATCACTGCCGCCAATGTCGACAAATATGCCGCCAAGCTGTCGCCCGGCCAGGTGCAGCTGATCAAGAGCATCAAGGGTTACCGCATGGATGTCTATCCGACCCACCGTTCCTGCGGTTATCCGGACGTGGTGTACCAGCGCAGCAAGGAAAATGTCGGTTTCGCCAAGATCGGGCAAAACGGCTACGAGCTGGTGGAAGCCAAGACTGCCGGTTATCCGTTCCCGATGCCGGCCAACGGCGTCGAGGCAATGTGGAATTTCAAGATGCGCTACCAGGGCGAGGGCCTGACCTGGGCCTATGCCACGGCGATCCCGCCGAAAGGCGGCAGCGGCATCGGCGAGCCGCTGATCCAGGAAGACTACATCATGTTCCCGCTGTCGAATCCAAAGAACAACACGATCGCCGGCGCCAAGGGCATCGAATCGCTTTACCTGAGCCCGTACATCGCGCCGGCCCAGTTCGCCGGCGACGTCACCTTGTCGCATGCCTACATCGGCAAGACCAACGATATCTGGCTGTACTTCGCCAGCCAGCGCCGGGTGCGCCGGGCGCCGACCTATTCCTACGACGCGCCCATCCTGAACGATGAAAACCTGGAAACCATCGACCAGTACACCATGTACAACGGCCCGCTGGACCGCTACGACTTCAAGCTGGTCGGCAAGAAGGAAATGATCGTTCCCTACAACTGGAACAAGGTCAACGCCGTGGAAAACAAGATCGGCGACGTGGTGCAGCCGACGTTCCTCAACCGCGACATGACACGCTACGAAACCCATCGCGTGTGGGAAGTGGAAGCGATCGTCAAGCAGGGCGCACGCCACACTTTTCCGAAACGGACGTTTTACCTGGATGAAGATTCCTGGCAGATCCTGGTGCAAGACCTGTACGACGGCCAGGGCAAGGTGCAGCGCGTGATGGAAAGCGGGGTGGTGATGGCGACCGAACTGCCGGCCTGCGTGCAGGAAGGTTATGCCAGTTACGACCTGTCGATGGGACGCTACATCGCCGAACGTATCCCGGCCGGGCAAAAACAGTCCGATTGGCTGGCCGGGCGCGAAGGCCGGGTCAAGGAATCGATGTTTGAACCAGACGGCCTGCGCCGCTTTGCCAGCCGCTGACCGCCGTCCATAAAAAAATCGCGCAGTTTGTTCGTATCCCGGGGAGAGAAGGATGAAGAAGATGGCGAGGAAGATGAGGCAGGGCAGGCAGTCGGGTTTCAAGCCGGGCATGGTGGTGGCCCTGGTGTGGGGCAGCTCGACGGTGTTCAGCCATACGGCCAGCGCCGAGCAGTTCGACCTGGGCAACGGCCTCAGGGGCAGCTTCGACTCTTCCATTTCCTTCGGCATGGCGGTGCGCACCTCCAGCCCGAACTGCGCCTTCATCGGCCAGGACAACGGCGGCTGCGCCAGCAGCGACCAGGTCGGCATCGCGCACCGCGATCCGGTCAATTTCAACCAGTCGTATGACTTGACCAGGCTCAACCAGGACAACGGCAATCTCAACTACAAGAGCGGGCAGGTGTTCTCGGCGACCTTGCGCGGCGTGCATGACCTGTTCCTGAAAGCGCCGGACGGCTGGAGCGGCCTGATGCGGGCCGCGTGGTCCTACGATTTCGCCGCCGACCGCACCCGTTACGCCGACCTGGAACCCGATGCGCGCAGCCATGCGGTGCACGACATCCGCCTGCTGGACGCCTACGTCAACAAGGAATTCGAGATCGACCAGCATCCGGTGCGGGCGCGGGTCGGCAACCAGGTGATCAGCTGGGGCGAAGACATTTTCATTCCCGGCGGGATCAATTCGATCAATGCCATCGATGTGCGCCGCGCCCATAGCCCGGGGGTGCAGCTGAAAGAGATTTTCCGGCCGGCGCCGATCCTGTCCCTGAATGCCGAAGTGGCCAAGGGCCTGAGCGTCGAAGGTTATTACCAGACGCGCTGGAACGGTTATGAATTCGATCCGGTCGGCACCTTCTTCTCCACCAGCGATATCGTCGGCCGCGGTTCCACCGGCGCTTTCCTGCCGACCTCGCTGGTCAATTCGGTGACCGGCCCGCTCGGCCTGCCGCCGGCGCCGCCCGGCACCGTGGGCGATACCGGCACCCGCATCATCGGCATCAATCCGAGCACCGGGCTGCCGTTCAACCGGCAGCTGTCGGCGAGCGAACTGGCCGATCCCAACCTGAATCCCTTGTACGGTCCGCTGGTCCACAGCGGCAGCGTGATCCCGCGCGGCGTCGACCGCAATCCCAGGAACAGCGGCCAGTTCGGGCTGTCGACCCGCTATACCTTTCCCGACAGCGGCGACGAACTGGCGCTGTACTACATCCGCTATCACGACAAGATTCCGTTCGCCAGCATCCGCGTCAACCAGGGCGCCACCGCCAATCCATTCGGCTGGCAAGAGATTTACCTGGACTACGCCGAGGACCGCAACCTGTTCGGGGTCTCGTACAACACCCGCGCCGGCGACTGGGCTTTCGGCACCGAGCTGTCGTTCCGTCCGAAGGAAAGCACGCCCATCGATCCGACCATCGTCAGCAATCCGAACAATCCGTATTACTGCAATGCCGACCTGAATCCAGCCAACTACCGTCCCACCGGCTATGTCTGCCGCGGCGCGGTCGACCAGAAGAAATACCAGTTCCACCTGACCGCGCTCAACATCTTCACCCCGGGCGGCAGCTTCGGCGGCTTGCTGCGCGCGCTGGGCGCGACCGAGGGCACGTTTACCTCGGAACTGGCGGCGGCCTACTATCCTGACCTTGACCTCAACCGCGGCATCCCTTATTCGGTGGCGTCCGACTACCGGTCGCCGACCAAACTGTCGAGCGGCCTGGTGGCGCAGATCGGCGTCAACTATCCCGCCGCGTTCGGCGGCCAGGCTTCCTATGCACCCGACCTGTCGCTGTCGTACGGCATGTCTGGCGTATCCGCCAGCGCCTTGCCGGGTTTCATCCAGGGTGCGGGCGCGGTGGTGCTGGGCCTGACAGTGGACTTCAAGACCAAGCCGGCCACCAAGATGCGCGTCGACTACACCCACAACTACGGCGGCGGCTTGTCCAACCTGAGCCGCGACCGCGATTTCGCCACCTTCAGCTTCACGACTTCGTTCTGATGAAGCAGCTAACCAGCGATTGGATGCAGGCATGAGTAGTTCAACCCAGGGTCTTGGCAAGGATGGCCGGCTGCAGCGGCTGGTGGCAGGGCTGGAATCGGTCCTGTTCCGGCGGCGCTTTGCGGTGCTGCTGGCGTTCGCTGCATTTACGCTGTGCATGGCGGTGCTGGCGCTGGGGTTGCGCATGTCGGCCGGATTTGAAAAAACCTTGCCACAGCAGCACGCCTACATCAAGACCTTCAACCAGTACCGGGAAGCGCTGTTCGGCGCCAACCGCCTGATCGTGGTGGTGCACGCGCGCCACGGCACGATCTGGAATCCGCCGGTGCTGCGCCAGCTGATGGGCGTGACGGACGCGGTCAATTACCTGCAGGGCGTGGACCGCAGCAGCGTCATGTCGCTGTGGACGCCAAATGTGTTCTTTACCGAAATCACGGAGGAGGGTTTCAAGGCCCTGCCGATCACCGGCGGCGACATCATTCCTGACAAGCTCAACCCACAGGTGATCGCCGACATCCGCGGCCGGGTCGCCGCCGGCGGCTATCTCGGCAACCTGGTGTCGCGCGACCAGACCAGCGCCATGGTGCTGGCCGAACTGCAGGACAGCGATCCGCAGACCGGCCAACAGCTCGATTACCGCGCCTTCAACCAGCTGCTGGAAGACAAGGTGCGCAAGCATTTCGAGAACGCCGACGTCGAGATCCAGATCATCGGCTTCGCCAAGGCGATCGGCGACATCGGCGAAGAAGCCAGCCGCGTCATGGAATTCTTCGGCATTGCCTTGCTGCTGACCGCGCTTGCGGTTTACTGGTACTGCCGCTCGCTGCGCCTGACCATGCTGCCGCTGGCCTGTTCGCTCAGTTCGCTGGTGTGGCAGTTCGGCACTTTGCGGCTGCTCGGTTTCGGCCTCGATCCGCTGGCCATCCTGGTGCCGTTCCTGGTGTTCGCCATCGGCGTTTCGCATGGCGTGCAGCAGATCAATTTCATCGTGCGCGAAATCGCCGCCGGCAACAATACCGAACAGGCGGCGCGCCACAGCTTCACCGGTTTGCTGATACCGGGCACGCTGGCGCTGGTGACGGCTTTCATCAGTTTCATCACGCTGACCCTGATCCCGATTCCGATGATCCGCGAACTGGCGATTGCCGCGTCGATAGGGGTCGGCTACAAGATCGTCACCAACCTGGTGATGCTGCCGCTGGCTGCTTCGTATTTCAGCTTTTCGCAGGAATATGCGCAGCGCGCCATCGGCCGCCGCGAACAGCACAGCCGCTGGCTGGGCGGCCTGGCGCTGGTGGCGCGGCCGCGCAATGCGTGGATCGTGGTGGCGCTGGGCGCCGCCTTGTTCGCCGTGGCGGTATGGCAAAGCCAGGGACGCCATGTCGGCAGCCTGCAGGCCGGCGCCGCCGAGCTGCGGCCGGAAGCGCGCTTCAATCGCGACGCTGCCGATATCACGGCGCGTTTCGATGTCGGCCTGGACTGGCTGACGGTGGTGTTCGAGGTGGCGCCGGCCGGCAAGCTGGATGCCTGTTCGCGTCCCGACGCGCAGCTGTTCATGGACGATTTTGCGCAGCAGATGAACGGCGTGCCGGGCGTGCTGTCGACCCGTTCGGTCGCCGATGTGCTCAAGGGCGTGAATGCCGGCCTCAATGAAGGCAACCCGAAGATGGCAACCATCACGCGCGATGCGCGCGGGCTGGGTTCGCAGTTCGGCAGCGCCAACAACCAGCTGCACGGTTTTTCTTCGTCGGATTGCCGCGCCCAGGGCGTCAACCTGTACCTGGGCGACCACAAGGCGACCACCATCAAGGGCGTGGTCGCGGCGGTCGACCAGTTTCGCCTGGCGAACCGGCTGGACGGGGTCAATATCCGGCTGGCCAGCGGCAACGCCGGCGTCCAGGCCGCCACCAATGAAGTGCTGGAACGCAGCGAATTGCCGATGATGCTGTATGTGTACGCCGCCATCCTGCTGCTGGTGCTGCTGGCATACCGCGACTGGCGCGCGATGCTGGCTTGCTGCCTGCCGCTGACGGTGGCGACCTGGCTCGGCTACTGGTTCATGAAGGACTTGAATATCGGCCTCACCGTGGCGACCTTGCCGGTGATGGTGCTGGCCACCGGCATCGGCGTCGACTACGCTTTCTATATCTATAACCGCCTGCAGCTGCACCTTGGGGCGGGCATGGCGATCAGCGACGCCGTCGAGCGTACTTTGCACGAGACCGGCGTGGCGACCGTGTTTACTGCGCTGACCCTGTCGATAGGCGTCGCCACCTGGTCGTTTTCGCCGCTGCAGTTCCAGGCAGACATGGGCAAGCTGCTGACCTTCATGTTCCTGGTCAACATGGTCATGGCGGTGACTTTGCTGCCGGCTTTCGCGGTGGTGCTGGAGACTATCTTCCCGCGTAGCGCCGGCGCAGCGCGCATGTCGTCGTCGATTGCTCATTGAGGAAGCCCATGCCTTCAACATTCCATAATCTGCGCGTGCTTCCTGCCGCCTTGTGTCTCTTGCTGGCGAGCGCCAGCCCTTTCGCAGCGGAAGCGGCCGGCTCCGGCTGGCCCACCAGCCGGCCGGCCCAGCTGCGCCAGCAAGCCGCGGCCACTGCCATGCTGGCAGCAGTCAGCACGGCGGGCGGCAGGATCGTTGCCGTTGGCGACCATGGCGTCATCCTGCTGTCCGACGACGGCAAAGAGTATCGCCAGGCGCGCAGCGTGCCGACCCGCGCCATGCTGACCAGCGTGGCTTTCATCGACCGCAGCACCGGCTGGGCCGCGGGCCATGACGGCGTGGTGCTGAAAACCGTCGACGGCGGCGAGCACTGGAAGCTGTTGCGCCAGCAGTACGGCCAGGAGCAGCCGATATTGTCGATCTGGTTCGCGGATGCCGACAAGGGCCTGGCAGTCGGCCTGTTCGGCATGGCCCTGAGCACCAGCGATGGCGGCGCGACCTGGATCGAAGTCAAGCTGAGCAGCGGCGACGCCGCCGACCGCCACCTGTACCGGATTGTCGCAACCGCCAGCGGCACGCTGCTGATCATGGCCGAAGCCGGTACCGTGTTCCGCTCGGAAGACGGCGGCAAACACTGGGATGTGATCGACAGCGGTGAAAAGGGATCGCTCTGGAGCGCCACCGCGTTTACCGACAACGGCGCCAGCACCGTGGTCGCGGTCGGCATGCGCGGCCATGTCATACGCAGCGCCGACGACGGCAGGAGCTGGCAAGCGGTGGCTTCCGGCACGACCCAGTCGCTGACCGATATCACGCAGCTGTCCGGCCGCGAGCTGGCGGCCGGCGGCATGGGCGGCACCGTGTTGCGCAGCAATGACGGCGGCCGCCATTTCACGCTGGAACATAGCGCCGGCGACGAGCCGATCACGGCGCTGCTCAAGGCGCCGGATGGTCAGGGCGTGCTACTGTTTTCCATGGCGGGCGTAGTGGCGCCGGGACCCTAGTTTCATCCATTTGATTACCTGGGACGTAATCGACCGTGCCCGATGCTGGGCGGAAAATGCGCTTGTCGTCAACGACAAAGCAATTCTCCCAACCCATCCTTGAAGGAGCACGACCATGACCAGCACCGCCAGCGCCACGAATATCGCCAATGAAGCCGCGTCCATCGCCAGCCGCTACATCGCAGCCTGGAACTAACCCGACGCCGCGCGCCGCCGCGCACTGATAACCGCCGCGTTTACCCCTGAAGCAAGCTACGTCGATCCGATGATGAGCAACGCCGGCCATGACGGGCTGGATGCCATGATAGGCGCGGTACAGCAGCAGTTTGCCGGCTTGCGTTTCAAGTTGCACGGCAAGCAAGACGGCCATAACGATGTCGTGCGCTTTTCCTGGGCCCTGGCCGCGGACGGCGCCGAGCCGGTCGCCATCGGCACCGACATCGCGGTGGTGGCGGCGGACGGACGGATCAGCAGCGTCACCGGTTTCCTGGATGCGATGAACCTGCCGGTTTGAAATCCGTGGCTACCGGGCTACACTGCCCGGTAAATCTTTGGAGACAATTCATGGGCGCATCGCAAGCCGCAGAAAAAACAGGCATGGAGCAGGCCGCACACAACCGCTACTTCAACGACTTCGCCACGGCCTTGCGCTACTGGCGCGACAAGCGCGGCTACAGCCAGCTGCGCCTGTCGGCCGAAAGCCATGTCTCGCAGCGCCACATCAGTTTCCTGGAAAGCGGGCGCTCGCAGCCGAGCCGGGAACTGATCCTGAAACTCGGCACGGCGCTCGACATCCCGCTGCGCCAGCGTAACGTGATGCTGCTGGCGGCGGGTTTCGCGCCGGCCTACCAGGAGCGCAAATTGTCCGATCCCGAACTGGCCTCGGTCAAGCAGGCGCTGGATTTCATGCTGGCCCAGCAGGCGCCGTATCCGGCGCTGGTGGTGGACCGCCTGTGGAACCTGGTGATGAGCAACGGCCCGGCGGCGATGATGATGCGCTGGCTGCTGGACATGCCGGACAGCCAGCCGATTCCGCGCGAAGGCGTCAATATCCTGCAGCTGATGCTGGATCCGCTAGCCGTCAGGAAGCACCTGGTCAACTGGCAGGACGTCTGCGCCGACCTGCTGCACTGGATCCAGCGCGAGGCCATGAGCGACGGTCCCGGCAGCGAAGCCACCAGGTTGCTGGAACAGCTGGTGGCGCTGCCCGGCATCAAGGCCGCCAGCCAGACGCCGAACCTGGACACGCGCGTCTTGCCGTTCCTGGCGATGACCATCAGGAAGGACGGCGTCGAGCTCAACCTGTTCACCTCGATCACCACCATGGGCACGCCGCACGACGTCACCGTGCATGAGCTGCGGATCGAATCTTTCTTTCCGGCCGACGCCGCCACCGCAGCCTGGTTCAAAAGCAAGAGCTAGTGCAGCGCTTTACAATAGGCACGCTGGAAACAGGCAGGTCCTATCGATCCACACAATGGAGAAAGCAAAATGACAAGAAAAATGCTGGTCACGGCAGCAACGGCCTGGAGCGCGCTGCTGCTCGCAGGCTGCGCCAGTCCACCGGCCACGACAGCGATCGTGGTTCCCGACAGCCTGAAGGTCGCGGATACGCAGGCCTTGTCGCTCGAGGCCAAGGCGACCGGCGTGCAAATTTACCAATGCGCTGTCGCCAAAGCCGACGCCACCCAATTCGAGTGGCGCTTCGTGGTGCCGGAAGCTGATCTGTTCGACAACGATGGCCAGAAGATAGGCAAGCACTACGCCGGCCCGACCTGGGAGTCGACTGACGGCAGCAAGGTGGTCGGCGCACTCCAGGCGCACAGCGATGCGCCAGTGGCCGGCGCCATCCCGTGGTTGCTGCTCACTGCAAAATCGACGGACGGCATAGGCGTGTTTGGCTTGACGAAAAGCATCCAGCGCCTGCAGACCGCAGGCGGCAATGCGCCGGCCGATGGCTGCGACCAGGCCCAGCTGGGGAAAGAAGCGCGCGTGCCTTATACGGCGATATATCGTTTTTACTCCGCCAAATCGTAAACTCCCGGCGGCGCTCCGCCTGGATTCCCTGGCAGGAGCGCCGCCCTGGGCTGACGCAATCAATTTGCGCAACAAGCACCGCAAGCGCCAAAACTACTGATATATTTGTCGCGGGGAAATCTGCTCCTTAAACTATTTGTCGGCGGCCTGGTTTTTGCCGGGCCGGCGGCGCGACTCATTGGAGCTTACGATATGCATGGTGCCATCAAGCACGGCCTTACCCTGTTTCTTATCCTGGCGCCGCTCGCCGCCACGGCCGGCGATACGCTCGGCAAGATCCGCGACAGCCAGAGCATCACCTTCGCCTACCGCCAGACCGCGCCCTTCTCGTATACCAATGACAACAAGCAGATCGTCGGTTATTCAATCGACCTCTGCCAGAAAATCGCCGACGCCGTCAAACGCGAGCTGAAGCTGCCGAACCTGAAAGTGCAGTACCTGCCGGTCGATTCCGCGACCCGCTTCTCCAGCATCATCGACGGCAAGGCCGACATCGAATGCGGGTCGACCACCAACAACGCCGAGCGGCGCACCCGCGTCGGCTTCACCGTGCCGCATTTCTTTTCCAGCGTGCGGATGGTGGTGAAAAATGGCAGCGGCATAAAAAACTGGTCGGACCTGCGCAACAAGACCATGGTGATCACCAAGAGCACCACCACGATCGACCTGGTGAACGACCGCAGCAACGTCCGTTCGCTCAACATCAAGGTGCTGGAAGCGCAGGACGATACCGAATCGTTCGCTTTCGTCGAACAGGGCAAGGCCGATGCCTATGCGATGGACGACGTGCTGTTGTACAGCCTGCGCTCGACGGCAAAAAATCCCGCCGACTACACGATCCTTGGCGATCCGCTGTCGATCGAACCGTATTCGCTGATGTTCCGCAAGGATGACCCGGCCTTCAAGAAACTGGTGGACCAGGAAATGGTGCGGTTGATCAATGAAGGCGAACTGAAAAAAATTTACAGCTACTGGTTCACCCAGCCGAACGGCCCGAAAGGCACCAACATGAACATGCCGATGGGTTACCTGCTGCGCGACTCGCTGCAATACCCGTCGGACAAGACGGCCCAGTGAGCGCTGCGACTATTGCAGCAGGCGCCGCATGAACAGCTCCATGAACAGCGGCTTGTCGAGCGCCAGGCAGACCTCGGCGTTTGGCGCGCCGGGCTGTTCCCTGGTGTAGCCGTCCTGGTCCACCACGATATGCAGCGGCGTGGCAGGGCAGGTGCGGCGGTCGGCGAGATAGGCAACCGGCACCGCGTCGAACAGCGTCGGCGTATTGCTGGACCATGGCTGGTAGCTGTCGGCCCACTGGTGGTACAGCAGCGCCAGCGCGTCAGTCAGCGGCGAACCGTGTCCAAACAGGGCGCTGCGCTCCACTTCATCCAGCCTGACCTGGGTAGAGTCGAGCGGCATCATCACGATAGGCACACCTGAGGTAAACAATTTTTGCGCGGCCGGGATATCGGCCGCGATGTTGTATTCCTTGTCCGCCGGACGCGCCACCGCGTACTCCGACTTCCGGTAGCCGGCCCGGACCGATCCGCCCATCAATACCACCTGCTTGAGCTTGCCGAACGTGGCGGGGTCGCGGGTTATCGCGGCGCCGATATTGGTCAGCGGCCCCAAGGCGATCAGGGTGACCTGGCCCGGATGCCGGCGGATCTGCTGCAGCAGGAAATCCACCGCAGGCGGCGCGGCTGGCGGCAGGCTGCCGCGCTGGGCCCAGCGGGCCTGGGTGAACGGCGTCTGGCTGGTGGTGGCGATGCCGCGTGCGATCGGAATCGCGCCATGGCCGGTTTCGCGCAGCAGGCGCTCCAGCAGCTGCATGCGCAGTCCGGTATCGCCCCAGGCGGTGGTGAAACCCAGGATCTCGAAACCGGGGCTGTTCAGCAGCAAGCCCAGGGCGAACGCATCGTCGATATCGTCGCCGATGTCGGTATCGACGATCACCTGTTCGGCCGGCGCCGCATGCGCCGGCTGCGGCGCAGATAGCAGGTACAGCGATGGCGCCAGCAACAAGGCCGGCAGCGCGCTGTGCAATTTTTTCCTGGCCCAGGCAAGCATCATTGCGATCCCTTGCCGTTATCTGGCTGCCGGCGTCGGCAGGTTCATCAGCTTGATCATCAGCTTTTCAAAAGCCGGCACGTTGACTTCGCGCACCACCGTGGTCGGGCTGGCGATCAGGCCCGCCGGCGCGTAGGCGGCAGGCCAGGACAGGGTGTTGCCGTAACCGGCGCCGAAGTCGGTGTCTATGCTGACGAACAGCTGGTCGGATTTGCTGATCAGCGCGGGATCCAGCCAGACCGCCGTGGCCAGTTCATCCCACAGGGGGAAGCCGGTTTCGGTGACCTTCTTCACCATCTGCGCCAGCGGCGTGCCGGACCTGGTCATGTCGTTCAGCAGGCGGGCGCTGAGTTCGGTCGCGGTGGACGGATCGGCCGGCACCATGACGATCCGTTTCCACGGCGCGCGCAGGACGATCTTCGCGGCTTCAGGGTCCCAGCGGAAATTGAATTCCAGGCGCGGCGTATTGATATATTCGCGCGCAAACTGTTCCGCCGACTTGGACGGCAGCACCTGGTGCGGATTCAGGCTGCCGCCCATGTAGACGATTTCTTTCGCGGCCTCTGCAAAACTCGGATCGAGGCTGATCGCCAGCGCCACGTTGGTCATCGGGCCGGTGGCCAGGATGGTGACCTGGCCCGGGAATTCGTGCACCTTGCGGATCATGAAATTGGCGGCGATTTCGTTGGAAGCCTTGGCATGCGGCATGCCTTCCGGCAGCTGTGGCACCACGTCGTGGGCATGGTAGTTGGGCTGGCTCTGGATGGTGCCGTCCGGCCATTTCTCATCCATCCAGGCGCCTTTGTAGACCAGCTTGCCGTACAGCGCTTCCCAGCGCCGCGTTGCTTCCTGCGTATTCAGCAAGGGAAACGTCGAGCCGGGCACGACTGGGATATCGCTGCGGCCGATGACTTCCAGCGTGCGCAGGGCGTGGGCGATATTTTCGTCGCGCCAGGTCGAACCGCTGACGATCGTGATGCCGAGCACTTCCACGTCGGATGACTGGATCGCCATCAGCTGCGCCGCGCGCGGGCCGCCGATATCGTCGTCGATGATGACCTTGCGCTTGCCGGCGGCCTGCGCGTGCGATGGCAAGGCGGCAACCGCCAGTCCCAGCATGAATACCGTCGACAGCAGGCGGCGACGCATTGAATTCGATTTCATCGATTAGCTACTTTCAAATGGAAAATATAAAAACATGTTCGGCGCTGCCGCCGCAGGTTATCGCAAAAACGGCTGCAGCGCCGACAGGAAGGCATCCGGCGTTTCAATCATCGGCGCATGGCCGCTGCCGGGGATGATCTTCAGTTCGGCGCCGCCGATTTTCGAGGCGAAATAGCGGCCGTCTTGCAGCGGCAGCAGCTTGTCGTGTTCGCCCCAGATCACCAGGGTCGGAATCTTGATCGCGCCTAGCTGGCGGTCCACGGTTTCATCGAGCAAGGCTGGATTGCGCACTGCGCGGATGGCCCAGGCGTCGCCTTTGGCCAGGCTCCAGGCCAGGCCGTCGCGCAATGCCTGGTCCGTCTGGTAGGAGGGCGAATGAAACACGCTCGCCAGCAGCTGTTTCTCGCCAGCCAGCGAGGCGCCGACAATTGCCGGCTTGCCGGGCGGCGGAGGCGCGGACAGGCGCTTCATGGTCGCGTGCAGGCCGGCCGAATCGGACAGCACCAGCCGCGCCGGCTTGGGCAAGCCCAGGCTCGGACCGGCGGCGACGCCGCGCAACGCTTGTATCGTATATTGCGCCGAGATCCATCCACCCAATGATTCGCCTACCAGCGTGAAATCGGCTACCTGGTTCTGGCGCAGGAATTCGCCGAGGAAATCGACCCAGGTCTGGATCCCGTAATCGATTTGCGGCTTGTCGGAATTGCCGAACCCCAGCTGGTCCAGCGCCAGCACCCTGTGGTTTTGCGCCAGCGGCAGCATGACCTGGCCCCAGTCGCCCTTGGCGCTGCTGCCCAGGCCGTGCACCAGCACCAGCACCGGACCGCTGCCGATATCGTAATAGCGGATGTTGGCGCCAAACAGGACCGCGGTTTTCTGCTCCGGCAAAGCGGCTTGCCCTGCGGCGCCGGCCGGCGCCAGCAAGGCGATGCCGATCGCCAGCACGGAGCATGCGGCGGCCGCCATCCGCCGCCAGGGTTTGCCGCAGCCGTCAGCGTCATGCATGTGTCTCTCCCGATGGAATCTTGCGCGATCATCCAGGCGCGGCAGTTGCGCCGCCCCTGGATGATCGCTGCGATTGCACTGCCAGGCAGCAGCTTAGAAGTTCGACCGGAACTGCACGCCGAACATGCGCGGATCGTTGATGAACGCCGTCCGGTTGTCGAAGTCGATGCCGCCGACCGCCACGATCTTGTTGGTGATGTTGCGGGCGAAGGCAGCGACTTCATACTTGTCGCCATCCCACTTGTAGCCTACGCGCAAGCCGCCTTCCAGCAAGGGTTTGCCGGTGAACTCGGTCGAGTTGTACAGGAAGAAGTTGATCTTGCTGCGATAAGCCCAGTCGGTATAGAAGAACAGCTCGTCGTTGTTGCCCATCGGGATGCCGTAGCGCGCCGTGACGTTGGCAATCCACTTCGGCGCTTGCGGCAGGGAATTGCCGTTGATCGAATACAGCCCCGGCCGTACCTGGGTATTGAGCACGGTGCAGGACGCGCAGCCGGCCACCAGCAGGTTCGGATCGCGGATCTGGGTGTAGTTGTAGCTGCCGCCTAACGTCATGCGCAAGCGTTCGGTCACGTTCGCTTCCAGGTCCAGTTCGGCGCCGCGCCCTACGGTCTTGGCCGCATTCACCAGCATGATCGAGTTGGAGTTGCCGCCGACCGCCGTCAGCTGCTGGTTCTTGACGTCGAAACTGTAGACGCTGAAGTTGGCGCGGGCGCGGCGGTTGAACAGGTCGGCCTTGATCCCCGCTTCATAGGAAGTGATGGTTTCCGCGTTGGCCACGGTGATCGGCACCGAGGACGACGGCGCCGCGATACTCGGTGCGCGGAAGCCGGTGGCTACCCGTGCATACGTATTGATGTCCTTGGTCAAGGCATAGTTGGCGCTGAGGTCCCAGCTGACGTTCGATTTGCTTTCGCTGATCGAGCCGGGGCCGGTGAACGTCACGTTGTTGGCGACTTCGTTGGAGAAATCCTTTTTGTCCTGGGTGTAACGCAGGCCGCCGCGCAATTTGAGCCTGTCGTTGACGTCATAAGTCAGCGAGCCGAATGCCGCGTAGGCGGTGTTTTTCTGGCGGTTCTGCAGGTAGCTGGTCTGCAGCTGGGTGGTGCTGTCGAAGTTGGAGCTGTTGCCCGCTACGTCTTCATAGAAGTAATAGAGGCCGGTCTGCCAGTTGAGCGGTCCTTCGTTCTTCGATTCGACCCGGAACTCTTGCGAGAACTGCTTGTGGTCGGCGACGCCGCCGCCGGTCTGCACCTGGAACGGAATGAAGCCGGGGCCGGTCGGCGTGCCGCCGTCGATGTCGCCGCGGCTGAAATAGCTGGAAATGGTTTCATAGCCGGTGATCGAGTACAGCTTGACCTGGTCCAGGTTCCAGCTCAGCCGGGCGCTGCCGCCGGCGGTATGCAAAGCCTGCGTGTTCAAGCCGTTGAAGGTGACCTGGGAAGGACTGAAGCCGGCGACGAAGCCGTCGCTGCCTTTCTCCAGGATATTGGCGCGGAACAAACGCGCGCTGCCCTCGGTCGCACGCGAGTGGATATTGAACAGGGCGTTGAACGTGCCGTCCGGTTTGTACAGGAATTGCAGGCGTCCGGCGCGTTCGTTGTAGCCCTCCAGAAAAGGCGTGCCGCCGCCGTTGTTGCTGACCCAGTCGTCGCGGTGCTGCACCAGGGTCGAGAAGCGCATCGCCCATTGGTCGCTCAGCGGGACGTTGACCGCTGCTTCGGCATTGGCGGTATTGTGGGTGCCGTCGGAGATGCTGTAATAGCCGGAGACCTTGTCCAGGCTCGGCTTGGCCGAATCGAACTTGACCACGCCGGCCGGCGTATTGCGGCCGAACAGCGTGCCTTGCGGGCCGCGCAGCACTTCGACGCCGGCCAGGTCGAACATCGGGAAGCCTTTGAGGGCGGCGTTTTCCTGGACCACGTCGTCGAATATCAGGGATACCGGCTGCGAGGCGAAGGTGGAAAAATCGGTATTGCCGTAACCGCGGATATAGAAGCGCGGGAAGGTGCGGCCGTTCGACGATTCGATGTTCAGGCTTGGCACCTTGGCGGCCAGTACGCGGATATCCTGGCCGCCGGAATTGAGCACATCCAGGGTTTCGCCCTTGATCAGGGTCACCGAAATCGGCACGTCCTTGATTTTTTCGACGCGCCGCTGCGCTGTCACCGTCATGGTTTCCAGCTGCAGCGAAGAGCCGGCCTGCGGCGCTTCGGCGGTTGCCGCGGGCGCCGTGCTGCCTGCCGTCTGCGCCAGCGCTGCGCTGAACGGCAGTGCGGCTCCCAATGTCAGCACCATCTTTTGCGCGCAATAAATGCGGGCGCGTGCCCTCGCTCTTTTTCCCATTTTTCCCATCCCTCTGTTATCGACATTGATAAACCGGACTTGCTTGAATTCTTGTTTTGCCTTCGTCGCGCAAGGATCGGGCCATTGGCAGGCAATCCCCGCGATCGGCCCGGAACGGATTCATGTAACGCAAAGACCGTGCCAGAATTTTTTCGGGCAGGAAGAAAGGAAAAAACGGTATTACGGTTTATGTGGAAAACAGATTGTATACATATGAAAAACGGTTTCTGATGGCGAGCCGCGCCGTTTGGATGGGAAATTGCGAAGACGCCGGAAAGCTGGATTTTGGTGAGCGGCCACGCTATTTATTGGTGAGGCCCGCGCCAAATTAGGGATGGCCGCCGCCGGCTGGAACCGGTTTAGTGCGCATCCCTGTCTCGGATTAGCGACATTTTTTAATAATTTGTATACACTTTAAACCGCTTGGGGCAATGTCCGCCAAGAGAGGAAACGGGGCAACAGGCAAGCTGGTCCGGTTACGCGATATCGAGGATTTCGGCCAGGTCCACTTCGTGCTGGTCGTCGCTCAGGCGCAGGGCGCGTTCGATGTCCAGCAGGTGCTGGTCCATCATCCTGACCGCCAGCGCGGCGTCGCCGGCGGCGATGGCGTCGATCAGCTGTTCGTGTTCGTCGTTCGGGCAGGCGGTCTTGCCCGGCGCCTGGTACAGCGCGATGATCAATGAGCAACGCGACACCAGTTCGCGCAGGAAGCGGGTCAGCACCGGGTTGCCGGCGCTGTCGGACAGCAGGATATGGAACTCGCCGCCCAGGCGTATCCATTTGGCGTGGTCGCCGGAATGGAAGGATGCGTGTTCTTCCCGCACGATCTGGCGCAGGCGGGTGATCTGGGCGCGGGTGGCGTTGGCGGCCGCCAGCGGCACGATCGCCGCTTCGATGGCGCGCCGGGCGGCAAAGATTTCGCGGGTTTCCTGCGGCGTCGGCTGGGCGATGATGGCGCCGCGGTTGGGGCGCAATTCGAGGATGTGGTCGTGTGCCAGGCGCTGGATCGCCTTGCGCACGATAGTGCGGCTGACGGCGAACAGTTCGCACAGGCTGGCTTCGGTCAGCTTGGTGCCGGGCGGCAGGCGCTGGCTCATCACCGCCTTCAGCACGGAGTCGTAGATCTTTTGGTCGACAATGCCGCTGCCCCGCTTGGCGGCGGGCTTGGCCGGCGAAGAAACCGTGTCACCAGACTTTTTTCTCATGGGTCCCATTTCTGTTTCGGATAACAAGCCTGTGGCCATGCTACCGCAAATCCTGCTGCCGATCACACGCTAGCCGGTAGCACGAATCACGCCAGATGCGGCGGGCCGCGCGTATCCGTGTCTGGCATGCAGTTTGCTTTTGTAAGGGCTTTATGCCGACAAGACATTGTGGTCCAAGTCGGCGATTGGCACAGGAATTGATGTAGCATGTTGCTTGCTTTGGCGCGCTCAATGGCGCGGCTGGCAGGGCGGCGACGCTGGAATCATTTTGCAACAGTCTTTTTATCGGTACAGGCAAAAGAAAGTGACTTCAACCATACCGCGTCTGGAAATCGCCCATATCCGCAAAGCCTATCCGGGCGTGCTGGCGAATGACGATATCAACCTGCGCGTCGCGCCCGGCGAAATCCATGCCGTCCTCGGCGAAAACGGCGCCGGCAAGTCGACCCTGATGAAAATCATTTTCGGCACCGTGAAACCGGACGCCGGCGAGATTTTCTGGAACGGCGAGCAGGTCCACATCGCCAACCCGCATATCGCGCGCAAGCTCGGCATCGCCATGGTGTTCCAGCATTTCTCCCTGTTCGATACGCTCACTGTCGCTGAAAACATCGCCCTCGGCCTGGCCTCGGACGTCAGCATGCCGGAACTGGTGGCGCAAATCCGCCAGACCGGCGAAAAGTACGGGCTGGAGCTGGAGCCGCATCGCCATGTGCATACGCTGTCGGTGGGCGAACGCCAGCGCGTCGAGATCGTGCGCGCCTTGCTGACCAGCCCGCAGCTGCTGATCCTGGACGAACCGACTTCGGTGCTGACGCCGCAAGCGGTAGACAAGCTGTTCGTCACCCTGCGCAAGCTGGCCGCGGAAGGTTGCAGCATCCTGTACATCAGCCACAAGCTGGATGAAATCCGCGCGCTCTGCCACAGCGCCACGGTGATGCGCAACGGCAAAGTCAGCGGCAACTGCGATCCGCGCAACGAAACCAGCGCCGGCCTGTCGCGCCTGATGATCGGCGATGAATTGGTGCGTCTGCAGCGTGAGCGCAATCCAGATTCACAGCGCAGCGAACGCAAGCTGCATCTGAATCGCCTGAGCTTGCCGAAGGCGCATCTGTTCGCCACCGAACTGCACGATATCGAATGCGAGGTGCGGGCCGGCGAAATTGTCGGCATCGCCGGCGTTTCCGGCAACGGCCAGCAGGAGCTGCTGGCGGCGCTGTCGGGCGAAGACCAGCGCGCCGCGCCCAACATGGTGATGCTGGCCGGCCGCGCCGCCGGGCAGCTGGCGCCCAATCCGCGCCGCGCGCTCGGCCTCGGCCTGGTGCCGGAAGAGCGGCTGGGGCGCGGCGCTGTGCCGGGCATGACGCTGGCCGCCAACATGCTGCTGTCGCACCAGAAACCGCCTTACGTCAAGCGCGGCATGATCGATTTCGACTACACGCGCAAGATCGCCGCCCATATCATCGACCGTTTCAAGGTCAAGGCCGGCGGCCCCGATGCGCTGGCGAAGAGCCTGTCCGGCGGCAACCTGCAGAAATTTATCGTCGGCCGCGAGCTGGAGCGCAAGCCTGCCGTGTTTATCGTGGCGCAGCCGACCTGGGGCGTCGATGTCGGCGCCGCCGCGCAGATCCACGCCGAAATCCTGGCATTGAAAAAAGAAGGCTGTGCAGTGCTGATCATTTCCGAAGAACTCGATGAACTGTTCGCCTTGTGCGACCGCTTGCATGTCATCGCCAAGGGCAGGCTGTCGCCCTCGATCCCGATCGAACAGGCTACGCGCGAGCAGGTCGGCTTGTGGATGAGCGGCCTGTGGCAAGATGCGCCGGAGGCTGCGCATGCGTAATTTCTGGCCGTGGAAACTGGAATTGCGCGGCACGCCGTCGCGCGCCATGACCTACCTGTCGCCGGTGCTGGCGGTGGTAATGACGATGCTGCTCGGCGCCTTGCTGTTCATCGCGCTGGGCAAGGATCCGCTGGCCGGCCTCAAGGTGTTCCTGATCGATCCGTTCAACGGCAAGCGCGCCATCAGCGAACTGCTGCTGAAATCGGTGCCCTTGATCTTGTGCGCGCTGGGCCTGGCGGTATGCTTCCGTGCCAATGTCTGGAATATCGGCGCCGAAGGCCAGTTCACCGTCGGCGCCTTGTTTGCCGGCGCTACGCTGGTGCTGGTCGATGTGCCCGGCCATGCGATTCCCGGCGGACTCGGCTTGTTCCTGATGACCGTTGCCGGCATCCTCGGCGGCGCCTTTTGGGCCAGCATCACGGCGCTGCTGCGCGACCGCTTCAACGCCAATGAAATCCTGGTGTCGCTGATGCTGACCTATGTCGCGCAACTGCTGCTGATGTATGCGGTCAACGGGCCGCTGAAAGACCCGAACGGCATGAATTTCCCGCAGTCGAAAGTGTTCTCCAGCGAATTCATGCTGCCGGCGCTGCTGGGCGGAACGCGCCTGCATATCGGTTTTGCCGTGACGCTGGTGCTGGCGGTGGTGATGACGGTGTTCGTGGCGCGCAGCTTGCGCGGCTTTTCGCTGTTCGTCGGCGGCACGGCGCCGCATGCGGCGCGTTATGCCGGCTTTTCCAGCCGCAGCGCGCTGTGGACCTCGCTGCTGATTTCCGGCAGCTTCGCCGGCCTGGCGGGCGCCTTCGAGATCGCCGGACCGATCGGCCAGCTGCTGCCGTCGGTATCGCCCGGCTACGGTTTTGCCGCCATCATCGTTGCGTTCATTGGCCGCTTGCATCCGGTCGGCGCGGTGCTGGGCGGGCTGGTGATGTCGCTGCTGTACCTGGGCGGCGAGCTGGCGCAATCGCGGCTCGGCTTGCCGTCGGCAATTACCGGCGTGTTCCAGGGCATGCTGCTGTTTTTACTGTTGGCCAGCGATACCCTGATTGATTATCGCCTGCGCCGCAAAGCCAAGGTCTGACGGATATGGAACAATTCGCTTCTCTCATCGCCGCCTCGATCAACGCCGGAACGCCGCTGCTGCTGGCGGCGCTCGGCCTGCTGATCAACGAGCGCGCCGGCGTCCTCAACCTTGGCGCGGAAGGCATGATGCTGGTAGCCGCGATCGCCGGTTTTGCGGTCGGCTACACCACCCATAGCCCGCTGCTCGGTTTCCTGGCGGGCGCGCTCAGCGGAGTGCTGATGGCGGCGCTGTTTTCCTGGCTGGCGCTGGTGCTGGCGACCAACCAGGTGGCCACCGGGCTGGCCTTGTCGATTTTCGGCGCAGGGCTGTCGGCCTTCATCGGCCAGCGTTTTGTCGGCCTGGCCTTGCCTTCGCAAACGCTGGCGATTCCGCTGCTGAAGGATATTCCCTTTATCGGCCAGGCGTTGTTCCAGCAGCATTGGATGAGTTACCTGGCTCTGCTGCTGTGCGCCGCCATCGGCTGGTTCATTTACCGCACGCGCGCCGGCCTGGTGCTGCGCGCCGTCGGCGAATCGCCGGAATCGGCCCATGCGCTTGGTTACCCGGTGCGCTGGATACGCTTCGCCGCGCTGCTGTTCGGCGGCGCCTGCTGCGGCCTGGCCGGCGCGTACCTGTCGCTGGTGTACACGCCGATGTGGGTGGAAGGGCTGGTCTCCGGGCGCGGCTGGATCGCGCTGGCGCTGACCGCGTTCGCCACCTGGCGGCCGGCGCGCGTGCTGCTGGGCGCGCTGCTGTTCGGCGGCGTCACCATCCTGCAGTTCTACCTGCAGGGCATAGGCGTGACGCTGCCGTCGCAAATCCTGTCGATGCTGCCGTATGTCGCCACCATCGTGGTGCTGGCGCTGATTTCGCGCAACCCGGACTGGATCCGCCTGAACATGCCGGCATCGCTGGGCAAACCTTTTAAACCTGATGCAAGCTGACCAACCACCAAGGGAGATACACATGAAGATTTCACGCAGGGCATCACTCGCAATGCTCACAGCGCTGGCTGCCGCCACGCTGATCGGCTGCGGCAAGAAAGACGAAACCCCGGCGCCGGCCGCCAGCGCTCCTGCAGCGGCAGCCGCGCCGGCCAAGGCCGAGCCGCTGAAAGTGGCTTTCGTCTACATCGGACCGGTGGGCGACGCCGGCTGGACCTTCGCCCACGACAAAGGACGCAAGGCGGTCGAGGAAAAATACGGCGACAAGGTGAAAACCACGTTCGTCGAGAACGTGCCTGAATCGGCCGCCGACGCCGAGCGCGTGATCCGCCAGCTGGCGGTCGACGGCAACAAGCTGATCTTCGGCACTACCTTCGGTTACATGGAAGCGATGCTGAAGGTGGCCAAGGAATTCCCGGACGTCAAATTCGAGCACGCGACCGGCTTCAAGACTGCCGACAACCTGGCCCAGTACGATGTCCGCACTTATGAAGGCGCCTACCTGGCCGGCGTGGTGGCAGGCAAGATGAGCAAGTCGGGCAAGCTCGGCGTGGTCGCTTCGGTGCCGATTCCTGAAGTGATCCGCAACATCGATTCCTTCACCCTGGGCGCGCGTTCGGTCAATCCGAAAGCCACCACGCGCGTGGTGTGGGTCAACAAGTGGTTCGACCCGGGCAAGGAACGCGAAGCTGCGACCACGTTGATCGGCCAGGGCGTCGATGTGCTGATGCAAAACACCGACTCCGCCGCCGTGGTGCAGACGGCCCAGGAAAAGGGCGTATACGCCTTCGGCTGGGATAGCGACATGACCAGCTTCGGCCCGAAAGCCCACCAGGCGGCATCGATGATCAACTGGAGCGTGTACTACAACAAACGCGTCGGCGAAGTGCTGGACGGCACCTGGAAGACCGGCAGCAGCTGGCTCGGCCTGAAAGAAGACGGCATCGACCTCGGCGCCTTCAATCCAGACCTGCCGGCCGACGTCAAGGCCCTGGTCGCCGAGCGCAAGAAAGCCATCATCGACGGCAGCGCGCCGATCTGGAAAGGCCCTGTGGTCGACAACACCGGCAAGGAAGTAGTGGCCAAGGACGCCGTGGCGGACGATGCTTTCCTGCATGGCATCAAGTTCTACGTGCAAGGCGTGGAAGGCAAAGTGCCAGGTTGATCGCTTGTTACGCGGATCGGCCAGCCTGAGGGATTGGCCGATCCGGATTTCCTGCGCCGAGGGAAACAGGAAAGCAATCATCAGGCAGAGTTCACCAGATCAGGATCCGGGTTCTCGCTGCCAACACAAAAACCTTGCATTGTCGGTACTCCCCATGGCTTGGATGACCGCCTCGTTGTTGAATCCAGGAAGTTCCTGCAGCTTCGACAGCAATTCCTTTATGCCTTCCGCCTCGCTTGGGACCAGGCATCCATGTGAAGTGCCGCGCAACTCCCAGAACACATCGTCAACATATGGCCCACCATCGGTTGTGATGATGCTGATCTCTTGAAGTTCGCTCCATAAAAGAGTTTCTCGTATCCCGTCTGCCGTCGTGCGAGTAACTTGCTCGTCGTTGAATTCAACGACATTTAGCTGCGGAACTATCGAAGATTCTGGCCTTTTGCCAAGCGGAACGACCGGAGGTGCTGGCTTTTTTTTGAATAGACGAAATAGAAAATTCATATGAGCTCTAACGATTAGCCAGGCAAGATAATCTCAATATTGTAAGAGGTGCAAGGTTAGATCGTCTATAACGTAGTAAGACGCATCCTGTAGGGCGTAATAGCGCAGCGTATTACACCGCATGTGGAATGTGTAAATGAGGAAAACGATGCCAAAGAAATTGGAGCCAATAGCAATAAGAGAATGCCAGGTTATCTGAATAAAACCATGCGGCGTAATACGCTGCGCTATTACGCCCTACGCCTTACCGCGTTGCAATCGAGCGCTTAAAGCCCGTTCATGAATGGGCTTCGAAGGTGAGCGGCGAGTAGGGTTTTGCATTTGAAGGGAATCGACTGTGAACGTCTGCTGCTCAACTTGCCGACAGTCTCCTTCGGAGCGAAATCAACCCGTCACGACCGTCTCAAAACGGCCAGAATCCGCCATTAAAACATCGATTGAAGGAGCAGAAATATCTATGTCACTCTATTACGCGCAATTTGTGATTGTTGAGGAGAATCTATGGTGGAGACCCAACGCGCCGCATGATGTTATTCGACAAGAAACACTATATCGGATTCAGACGCAACTCTTCACGGCCTCTGACGCAGAGCGGGCATATAGCCGGGCAATAGAAATGAGTCGCGGTTTTGAGGACAGTCACAATGATGGGCCAGGAGACAGGACAAACTTCAAATGTATGGGAATTTATGACTTGGATGAAGTTTTTCTCGGAGAGCGTTCTTTAACTGAGGAGCTTAACGGATCATGCGGAGTTGATGTCGGTCTTGTTCGAGTTGATGGCGGCATACCAACGATACCATCTCGCAATGCGCTATCTATATTCTCGAGTTTCGCGTCTTGAGTTCGAACAGCCGGGTACCATCACACATACAGAACAGAAGTCCGCAACCGGCCAAAAGCCGACTCCCGAATTCTATTAATCGGGACTTAAACCTGCACAACTCTTGCTAGAAATTAGACAAACCAATAAGCAAATATGGAGATACGCATGACCTCAAAATATTCAGGACGATGTCTTTGTGGAGAAATAAATTATTCAACTGACGCGGAGCCGCTATTTACTGGAAATTGCCACTGCAAGGATTGCCAGAGGTCGTCAGGTAGTGCATTTATTCCCGCAATGCTTTTTCCAGAAGCAAGTGTCTCCATTCGTGGCGAAGCAAAATATTTCGAGTCTGCATCTGATAGTGGAAGTGTTCACCGAAGGGGTTTCTGTCAAAATTGCGGTTCGCAGCTGTTTGCAAAATTCAGCGCCATGCCCGGAATGCTCGGTATTAAAGCAGGCACATTAGACAGTTCTTCGAACTATGTACCTAAATTAGATTTTTATGTGGCTAGTGCTGCGCCTTGGGACCATATGAGCCCTCAGCTACCAAAAAAACAAGGCGCGGCCCAAGGTTAAGTGGGTTCCTAACAAGGCGTTCAACGTGGACAGTTTGCAGCGCGGCATTGCTTCGCAAATTTTACTCCCCACTGCAAACCACTTCGCCGGAATGCCGGCTCCGTTCTGCCGGTTAACCTGGCGTTGAGTGTCCGCTTTTCAAAGGCAGTTATGACCGCTTAGGGTTGTGGATTCAACCGGTCGATGCGTTTCTCCGATGCACAGGTATGCATTTTTAGATGAATCGCTGACGCACAGGGATGGAATCCGCTCATGGACATTGACTATCAGTGAATTGCCGCAGCTCTCGAGATAGAAACATTAAAGCGAAAGCCGGCATCCACACTGATGCGCGCCGGCACAGACGCTCGTTCTGGCAGCGGGCGCTGGGAGAGGACCGCCATCAGCGCATCAAGCCATGACTCGTAACCCTAACTGGCCGTAGCCGCCACATTGGCCCGGGCCTTATGCAATTTCTTGTAGCTGTCGATCAGGCGCTGGTGCCTGTCGAGCCCCTCCAGTTTCATGCTCGTTGGCGTTAAGCCGAAGAAGCGCACGCTGCCGTCCACCGACCCCATCACCGCGTCCATCCGAGCGTTGCCAAACATCCGGCGGAAATTGACCACGTAATCGTCCAGTTCCAAGTCGTCATCCAGCAGCACCTCCAGCACTACATTCAAGGCTTGATAAAACAATCCGCGCTCGGCCGTGTTGTCGTTGTACTGCAGGAAAGCTCCCACCAGCTCATGCGCCGCCTCGAATTGCTGCAAGGCGACATGAATCAGCAGCTTCAACTCGAGAACCGTCAGTTGCCCCCAGTCCGTATTCTCGTCAAATTCGATGCCGATCAATGTGGCGATGTCGGAATATTCATCGAGCTCATTGTTATCCAGGCGCTCGAGCAGCGCTTCCAGGCTGGCATCGTCCAGGCGATGCAGATTCAAAATATCGGCGCGGAACAACAGCGCCTTGTTGGTGTTATCCCAGATCAAATCTTCTATCGGATAAATTTCCGAATAACCGGGCACCAGAATCCGGCAGGCCACGGCGCCTAAATTGTCGTACGCTGCCATGTACACCTGTTTGTCCATGTCTTCGAGAATGCCGAACAAGGTCGCGGCTTCCTCGGCATTCGAGTTTTCACCCTGGCCGGAAAAATCCCATTCGACAAAATCGAAATCCGCTTTGGCGCTGAAAAAGCGCCATGACACGATGCCGCTGGAATCGATGAAGTGTTCGACAAAGTTATTTGGCTCGGTCACGGCTTCACTTGCAAAGGTGGGCCGAGGCAATTCGTTCAGGCCTTCAAAACTGCGGCCCTGCAGCAATTCCGTCAGGCTGCGCTCCAGCGCCACCTCCAGGCTTGGGTGCGCGCCGAACGAGGCAAACACACCGCCTGTCCGCGGGTTCATCAGGGTGACGCACATCACCGGGTACACCCCTCCCAGCGACGCGTCCTTCACCAGCACCGGAAAGCCCTGCTCTTCCAGTCCCTGGATGCCGGCCAGAATGCCAGGGTATTTCGCCAGCACTTCCTGCGGCACATCAGGCAATGCGATTTCACCTTCCAGGATTTCGCGTTTTACCGCCCGTTCGAAAATTTCCGACAGGCATTGCACCTGCGCTTCGGCCAGCGTATTACCGGCACTCATGCCATTGCTGACGTATAGGTTTTCGACCAGGTTGGATGGAAAATACACCACCTCGCCGTCCGACTGCCGCACATACGGCAGCGAACAGATACCGCGCTGCAGATTGCCGGAGTTGGTGTCGACCAGATGCGAGCCGCATAACTCGCCGTCGGGATTGTAAATTTGCAGGCAGTACTCATCCAGAATTTCAGCCGGCAGCGCATCTTTAGGGCCCGGCTTAAACCAGCGCTCGTTCGGGTAATGTACAAACGCCGCGTTGGCGATGTCTTCGCCCCAGAACGTGCCGGCGTAGAAATGGTTGTTATTCAGCCGCTCGATATATTCTCCCAGCGCCGACGCCAACGCGCTTTCCTTGGTTGCTCCCTTGCCATTGGTGAAGCACATCGGCGAGTGCGCATCGCGGATATGCAGCGACCACACATTGGGAACAAGATTGCGCCACGAAGCGATTTCAATCTTGATGCCCAAGTTCGCCAAAACGCCCGACATATTGGCGATGGTTTGCTCCAACGGCAGATCCTTGCCCGCAATATAGGTGCTGACATCAGAAGCCGGCTTCAATGTCAGCAGCGACTGGGCGTCGGCATCCAGGTTCTGTACTTCTTCAATGACAAACTCGGGTCCGGCTTGCACCACTTTTTTCACCGTGCAACGGTCGATGGAGCGCAAAATACCCTGGCGGTCTTTGGCAGAGATATCCGCCGGCAACTCGACCTGAATCTTGAAAATCTGCTGGTACCGGTTTTCCGGATCAACAATATTATTCTGCGACAGGCGGATATTTTCAGTAGGAATATTGCGAGTTACGCAATACAGCTTCACAAAGTACGCTGCACACAAGGCCGATGAGGCCAGAAAATAATCGAAGGGACCAGGCGCCGAGCCGTCGCCCTTATAGCGGATAGGCTGGTCGGCCACTACCGTGAAGTCATCGAATTTGGCTTCAAGACGTAGCTTATCGAGAAAGTTGACCTTGATTTCCATGGGGGAATTCTAAAAATGATGTAGCCGCTATTATCCGTCGCCAGGCCGGTACCGTGCAAAGTATCGATGGTTTCCTCAAACGCAGCCGCATACGGATAATTTGACAGGCGGACGATTTCATCAATCTGTTGCCTCCGCCGGTTGAATCCACAGCCGTAAACAGCCATCCAGCAATGCCGCCATCAGCCAAATGTAGAAGTACAGGCACTCGTCTCATTTAATATTGATCGCCCCCCTTATTCGTGGCAGCATAGGCAAATTATTTGCCTGCGGCAATTTTGCGGATCGTTTGATGCGCGAGCACATGGGAGGTCAATGATGGGGTTTGACAGGAAGTTCCTGGTTTCCGGACTGGCTTATGCGGTTCTCGGACTGGCGTTCGGAATCTACATGGGCATGTCGCAGAACCACTCGCAGCTGGTTACGCATGCCCACATTCTGCTGATCGGCTTCGCGATTTCCGTCGTTTACGGCGTCATCCACAAGCTGTGGCTGGCCGGAGTCCGGCCCGGCGTGGCGACATTGCAATTTGTCCTGCATCACGCCGGCGCCTTGATCATGCTGGCCAGCCTGTTCCTGCTGTCGGGACAATTCGTCCCCGAAGAGACTATCGGCCCGGTTCTCGGCTTGTCATCGATCGCGGTCCTTTTGGGCATGTTGCTGATGCTGTTCATGGTGATACGCACGCCGGCGGGAAAGGTTTGAATGCCCTGGGAACCGGGCATGTCTCGGCGCCTTCCGCGGGGGATTGCCAATTGAAAATGACGCTGACCCGGCCGAGGAGATCGGTGTTCCATGGGTTCGTGTTTCCTCTCCTGTTCTGTATCGCGGCCACTGCCGCAGCGCAAAACAACAAGCTTGCGATTCCCCCATCGGGAGTGATCGGTTTCGACCAGGCGATGCTTGTGCCCGACTATTGGATTGCGCGAGCTCCCAGCCCGGACAAAGTCTTGATGTCGCGGCAGCAGATCGATGACCTGAATGCCAGAACATTTGCAGCGGATCCCGCCATGCACGATCTCGCCAAGGTCGGGCCGGCCTTGTCCCGCGAGCAGGTGCTCCTGTGGTTGAAGGACGCTGCGGAACCGCTGACCAAGCCGCTGGTGGACGCAGCCGGAAATGCGATCCCGAAAGCGGCGATGGAGGCAATCGAGGCCAATATCGGCGCCGACCGGATCCCGGCCACCACGCCCACCCGCTACGGGCTCAGCGTGCGGCGCGCGCAGCTGCGCACCTACCCGACATCGCTCCAGGCTTTTCCGTCGAAGGACCTGCTGGATTTCGAAAGCTTCCAGGGCGGCACGCTTTTCCCAGGCGATCCCGTCGTCGTTGCGCATGCGAGCGCCGACGGCCAGTGGCTGCTGGTCTTGAGCGAACAAGCTCCTGCGTGGGTAGCGCGCGCGGACATCGCCGAGGGAGCCGCCGCAGAAGTGTTTGCCTATGCCGGCAAGCAGCCGTTCCGCGTAGTGACCGGAGACAAGGTGCGGACAGTATTTACGCCGGAAGCGCCCGAGGTTTCGGAGCTCCAGCTCGACATGGGGGTGAGGGTCCCGCTTGCGCGGCTGGCTGAGGGCGAGCCGGTGAACGGCCAGGGGTCTTACGTATCCTGGACGGTGGATCTTCCGGTACGCCGCGAAGACGGATCGTTGGCCTTCAAGGCCGCACTGCTGCAAAAGATCAAAGACACTTCTCCCGAGTATCTGCCGCTCACCAAAGCCAACATCATCCGCCAGGGATTCAAGTTCCTCGGTGAACGGTATGGCTGGGGGCATCTTTACAATGCCAGGGATTGCAGCGGATTCACCGGCGAGGTGTACCGCAGCATGGGCATTATCCTGCCTCCGAATTCCGGCGCCCAGGGCCGCAGCCCGGCGTTGCAGCAGCGCGTTTTTTCCGCTTCGGATTCTCACCAGGCCCGCGTCGAGGCGGTATTGGCCGCCCAGGTCGGCGACCTGGTCGTGGTTCCTGGACATGTGCTGATGATTTTGGGGCAGGTCAATGGCGAGCCCTATGTCATGCAGGACGTGCCCTATGCCGTTTTCCGCGATCCGGCGGGAAAGGTCCGCATGACGAAGCTGAACCAGGTTTCGGTCACGCCGCTGCTGCCGCTGCTTGCGGACGAGCAGCACTTGTATGTCGATGCTATGACGAGCCTGGTGCATGTGGTTGCCAGGTGAAACAATGCAAAGGCGGTAAATCAGCGAACGGGATGATCGCGGATACGCAATTTAAGCTGGTAATTCAATAATTTATAAAAGGGAAAAAATCATGAAAAAACAGATCTTGAACATTTCGCCGGTGCAGACAGCCAAGGTGGTGGCGATTCTTTATTTCGTTGTTTCCTTGCCGATCATTATCCTCATGATCCTGTTTCTTTCAGTGATGCCGGGGAGCAAAGCGCCGGCGATCGGCGCGATGCTGGCGCTGCCGTTCATTTACCTGGTCGTCGGTTTTCTCTTTACGCTGTTCGGCGCATGGGTTTACAACCTCGTTGCAAAATGGGTCGGCGGCATTGAATTCACCACTTCGGAAACTGAAAACTCCTGAGGCGGCCAGCAAGCCGGAGCGCGCCGGCAATATGGCGCGCGGTCCTGCCCGCATCCGACCCGGCTCAGTAAATCAGGCGCTGAAACGCACCGCCTGGCGCGCCAGCAAACGCCAATGGCCGTCGTGCTTCTTCCATACCATCAGGATTTTCAGGGAGACATTGCCCGCTTTGCCGGAGTCATTGGTGACCGCCGCCAAGGTGTGGCGCACCACCGCGGTATCTCCCGAAATCTTGACGCTCTGGTCCGACAGGGCGATGCTGACGAAGTCCGATTCGCCGCTGGTCAACGCGCCGATGAATTCCGCCTTGTCTTGCACTTTGCCGTTCGAGTGGCCGTAACTTAGCTCGTCCATGACCAGGCGGTCGAGCGCCGCGCGGTCGCCGGGGTGGAGCATCGCTGTCCGCAGCTTTTCGACCTGCTCCGCTACCGATTCTTCATCGGGGGCGGCCGCTGCGCCTTGGGCAATGATCATGGAGCAGACCATCGCTGTGCACAAATACATCCATTTCTTAAACATCGGGGTCTCCTTGGTGGTGGCTTGTTTTCTTATCAGTCATCATACAACATAAAATATCGCCGAGAATAGCCGGTTTACGCGGCCTTATCCAATATATCTAGCGATATACCCAGTGATTTGACAAGAAGGGCGCAGGCAAGACATAATCGATTAAGTTGTATGACAACGTATAACAATAGGCGAGAGCACGACAATCACAGATACGCGACAATGTCTGCGATCTCTCTCAAATCGGCATCGGCACGGGACATGGCATGAGCGACAAGACAAATAGTGCGGAGGGCGGCGCGCAGTACCGGCGCCTGTTGTTGACCGGCGCCGGCGGCGGCCTGGGCAAGGTATTGCGGCCAAGGCTGGCAGCGTTCGCCGCCACCGTCAGGGTTTCCGACCTGGCGGCGGTGTTGGCGCAGGACGCCGCGCCGCATGAAGAAGTGCAGCCCTGCAACCTGGCCGACCGGGCCGCGGTGGACGCGCTGGTGACCGGCTGCGACGCCATCGTGCATCTCGGCGGCGTATCGGTGGAGCGGCCGTTCGAGGAAATCCTGGAAGCCAATATCAAGGGCGTGTTCCACATATACGAAGCGGCGCGGCGGCATGGCGTCAAGCGCGTCGTTTTCGCCAGCTCCAACCACGTCACCGGGTTTTACCGGCAAGACCAGGTCATCGACAGCCACGACCTGCGGCGGCCGGACGGTTATTACGGCTTGTCCAAATCGTACGGCGAAGACATGGCGCAGCTGTATTTCGACCGTTACGGCATCGAGACCGTCAGCATCCGCATCGGCAATTCCTTCCCCACCGCCAAAGACCGGCGCGCGCTGGCCTGCTGGCTGAGCTACGACGACCTGACCGAACTGTTGCGCTGCAGCCTGTTCACGCCGCAGGTCGGCCACACGGTGGTGTACGGCATGTCCGATAACAACGGCGTCTGGTGGAATAACCGCCACGCCGCGCATCTTGGTTTTGCGCCGCGCGACAGCTCGGAACAGTTCCGCGCCGCGGTCGAGGCGCAGCCTTTGCCGGCCGCGGACGATCCGGTGCGCATGTACCAGGGCGGCATGTTTACAGCGACAGGACCGTTCGAGCCGCAATAAGCCGGCTTGAAAGGCAAGTCCCCGGAACAAGCGCAAAAAAAGCGCAGCCGGGGCGGAATGCAGGGAGACCGCGGCAGTCGGCAGATGAAAATCGCGATTGGCGTGCCGAGACAAGCAGAAAAAGCTACAGGAGCATTCGTCGGTCATGAGTTTTTCTCTTCACTTTAGCGATCTTCTTCCCTACTGGCCGGTATTCCTCGAGGGCGCATGGCTGACCCTGAAGATGACCGGCGTCGCGGTGGTGGCCGGAGTGAGCATCGGCACGCTGGTGGCGTTCGCCAAGCGCGGCCGCCGCAAATGGCTGTCGAAAGCGTGTTCGGTCTACATCGACGCGGTGCGCAACACGCCGTTCCTGGTGCAGCTGTTCCTCTTGTATTTCGGCCTGGCCAGCCTCGGCATCCACATGCCGACCTTCGCCGCCGCCGTGCTGGCGATGATCATCAATATCGCCGCCTACGCTGCCGAAATCATCCGCGCCGGTCTGGAAGCGGTGCCGCGCGGCCAGATCGAAGCGGCAGAATGCCTCGGCCTGTCGCGCTGGCGCATCGGCTGGCACGTGATGCTGCAGCCGTCGATAGAGAAGGTCTACCCGGCGCTGACCAGCCAGTTCCTGCTGATGATGCAGGCTTCCGCCATGGCTTCGCAGATCTCGGCCGAGGAATTGACGGCGATCGCCAACACCGTGCAGTCGGATACCTTCCGTTCGCTGGAAACCTATATCGTGGTGGCCTGCCTGTACCTGGCGCTGTCGCTGCTGGTCAAGCTGCTGGCCTGGGGTCTGGGCGAATATTTCTTCAAGCGGCGCCGGGCGATCCGGCGCGCCGCGGCGCAAGCCGGCAGGAAGCAACCCGCTGTCGCCGAGGCTGCCGCGATCGGCGCCGGCAAGCGGAGGACGACATGATCGGCAACTTCAGCTGGACCCACCTGATTTACCTGGCGCAGTCGATCTGGTGGACGCTGCTGCTGTCGCTGATCGCCTTCCTGCTCGGCAGCATCGGCGGCTTCGGCGTCATGCTGGCGCGCATTTCGCCGCGCCGCTGGCTGCGTTTGCCGGCCTTGCTCTACATCGAATCGATACAAGGCATCCCGCTGCTGATCCTGCTGTTCATCGTCTACTACGGCTTGTCGGTTTACGGCTTTGCCTTGCCGGCGCTGGTGGCGGCCGGGCTGGCGATGATGGTCTACACCAGTGCTTACCTGGGCGACATCTGGCGCGGCTGCGTCGAAGCGATGCCGAAACCGCAATGGGAAGCGGCCGAATGCTTGTCGCTGACGCGCTGGCAGACGCTGCGCCTGGTGATCATCCCGCAGGCGCTGCGCTTGTCGTTGCCGCCGACCGTCGGTTTCCTGGTGCAGGTCATCAAGATGACTTCGCTGGCCTCGGTGATCGGTTTTGTCGAACTGACGCGCGCCGGCCAGATCATCAACAATTCGATCTTCCAGCCGTTCCTGATCTTCAGCCTGGTCGGGGCTTTTTATTTCGCACTGTGTTACCCGCTTTCGCGCTGGAGCGAAGCCATGGAGAATAAGCTCAATGTCGGCAATCGCTAACCCAATCGTCAAGCTGGACCAGATCTACAAGAGCTTCGGCGCCAACCAGGTCCTCAAGGGTGTCTCGTTCGAAGTCGGCAAGGGCGAGATGATCGCCATCATCGGCGCCAGCGGTTCGGGCAAAAGCACGGCGCTACGCTGCATCGACCGGCTCGAAACCATCGATTCCGGCAGCATCGAGGTGTGCGACATCCGGGTCGACGATCCGCAGGTCGACCTGCACCGGCTGCGCCAGGAAGTCGGGATCGTGTTCCAGAGCTACAACCTGTTTCCGCACCTGACGGTGCAGGAGAACATCATGCTGGCGCTGCGCCATGTCAAGCGCCAGCCGCGCGCGGAAGCGTTGCGGGTGTCGCTGGCGGCGCTGGAGCAGGTCGGCCTGGGCGACAAGGCGGCGGCGTACCCGGAGCAGTTGTCCGGCGGCCAGCAGCAGCGGGTGGCGATTGCGCGTTCGCTGGCGATGGCGCCGAAAGTGATGCTGTTCGATGAAGTGACTTCGGCGCTTGATCCGCAGCTGACCGGTGAAGTGTTGCGCGTGATGGAAGACCTGGCGGCGGGCGGCATGACGATGCTGTTGGTGACGCATGAAATGGCGTTCGCCAAGCGGGTCGCCGACCGCATCATCTACATGCATCAAGGCAAGGTATGGGAAGTCGGCCCCGGCGAAATGCTGGACGCGCCGCAAACCGCGGAACTGCGCGCTTTCCTCAACAACGGCTTGTAGCCGGAGCAAATTTGGCATCGCATAACTATTCCATAAAACAGGAGACAGGCATGAAACTCAACACACTTTTTACCCGCGGCTGCATCGCCGCTTTGCTATTCTGCGGAGCGACTCACGCCGCATTGGCGGACCAGCTGGACGACATCAAGAAAGCCGGCAAGGTGCGGGTGGCGATCGCCATGGGCACGCCGCTGTTCAGCTACGCCGACGCCAACCTGCAGCCGACCGGCTCGGATGTCGACACCGCGACGCAGCTGGCGCACGACCTGGGCGTCAAGCTGGAGCTGGTGCCGATCACCAACGCTGCCCGCGTGCCGACCTTGCAGGCGCAGCGCGCCGACCTGGTGATCGCCGACCTGTCGATCACGCCCGAGCGCGCCAAGGTAGTGGATTTCTCCGTGCCGTACGCGGTGATCACGATCATCGTCGGCGGACCGAAGAGCATCAAGATCAAGGACTACGCTGACCTCGCCGGCAAGCGCATCGGCCTGACCCGCGCCACCGTCAACGATACGCTCACGACGCAGTTGGCCAAGGGTGCGGAAATCATGCGCTACGAAGACGATGCGACCTTGATCACCTCGATGGTGACCGGACAGATCGAGATCTTTTCCAGCACGCCGTCCAACCTGGCCGAAATGATCAAGCGGGCGCCGGCCAAGAACCTGGAATTGAAATTCGCGCAGAAGGATTTTGACCTGGGCATCGCCATGAACAAAGACCAGCCGAAGCTGAATGAATGGGTCAATGCCTGGGTTGTCGCCAATCACAAGAATGGCAAGCTGAATGCGATCTACAAGAAATACCATGGCCGCGATTTGCCGGCTACCATCGCGAACGCCGGCTGAGCCGCGCAACACAGGAAGCAGTGTTGCCATCGCCGGCCCGAAGCGGCCGGCGATGGCCGGGATCGTCAAACCGTGATGTACTTTCCATCCACCAGGCGCGACAAGCCTGACGGGTTGCCGTCCTGCAGTTCGGCCGGCAGCAGGGCTGCCGGCAAGTCCTGGTAGCACACCGGCCGCAGGAAGCGGTCGATGGCGGTGGCGCCGACCGAGGTGCTGCGGCTGTCGGACGTCGCCGGGAACGGGCCGCCGTGCACCATCGCGTAAGACACTTCCACCCCGGTCGGGAAACCGTTCACCAGGATGCGGCCGGCCTTGCGTTCCAGCGTCGGCAGCAGCTTGCGGGCCAGTGCGTGGTCTTGCTCGTCCAGTTGCAGCGTGGCGGTCAGCTGGCCGGCCAGGTGTTCGGCGACGGCGCGCATTTCATCTTCATCCTTGCAGGAAACCAGCAATGAGCTGGGACCAAAAATTTCATCTTCCAGCTGCTCGGTGGCGAGGAAGGTGGCGGCGTCGGTGGCGAACAGCGTCGCCTGGGCTGCGCATGGCGCGGTTGCCGGCTGGCCGTGGCCGAGCGTATCGACGCCGGCTGCTGCGCCCATGCGTTCGATGCCGGCGGCGTAGGCGCCATGGATGCCGGGTGTCAGCATGGTGCCGGCTGCCTTGGTTTTCAATGCCTGCAATGCCGCTTCCTGGAACTGCGCCAGGTGCTCGCCGGCCAGGCCGATCACCAGGCCGGGATTGGTGCAGAACTGTCCCACGCCCATGGTCAGCGAGTCGACGAAAGCCGCGCCGATTTTCGATGCGCGCGCGGCCAGCGCGTGCGGCAGCAGGAACATCGGGTTGATGCTGCTCATCTCGGCGTACACCGGGATCGGTTCACGCCTTTGCGCCGCTGCGCGCATCAGCGCAAGGCCGCCGTGGCGCGAGCCGGTAAAGCCGACTGCCTTGATCGCCGGGTGGCTGACCAGGGCTTGGCCGACTTCGTTGCCGGTGCCGATGATCAGGGAAAACACGCCTTCGGGCAGTTTGCAGGCGGCGACTGCCTGCTGGATTGCGCGTCCTACCAGTTCCGAGGTGCCGGGGTGGGCATTGTGGGTCTTGACCACGACCGGGCAGCCGGCTGCCAGCGCCGAGGCGGTGTCGCCGCCGGCTACCGAGAACGCTAGCGGGAAATTGCTGGCGCCGAAGACGGCGACGGGGCCGATGGCGATCTTGCGCAGGCGCAGGTCGGAGCGTGGCGGGGTGCGTTCGGGCAGCGCCGAATCGAGGGTGGCGCCGAGGTAATTGCCGGTGCGCAGTACGCTGGCGAACAGGCGCAGCTGGCCGACGGTGCGGCCGCGTTCGCCTTCCAGGCGGGCGGTGGGGAGGCCGGATTCTTGCGTTGCGCGTTCGATCAGGGTTGGGCCTAGCGCGAGGATGCCGTTGGCGATTTCTTCGAGGAATTCTGCGCGTTGTTGTGCCGTGGTTGCGCGATAGCTGTCGAAAGCTTGTTGTGCGAGGGCGCAGGCGCGGGCTACTTCGGTTGTGCCGCCGGCGCCGAAATCGGGGGCGATGGTTTCGTTGGTGGCGGGGTTGACGGCGCGCAGGCTGCCTTCTGTGCCGCGTACTGCGGATTGGCCGATGAGCATTTCACCAGTGATATTCATGTATGTTCCTCAATTCGATTATGTGTACTACATCTATCAACACAGCAGCAGTTAAATGGGGTCAGAGTTTTTTTTCGCGCCTTTTGCGAAAATTACTCTGACCCCATTTAACGGGCCACGGAGTGCGTTCGGTGGCATGCGACGACTTCGTTCGTCGTTATCTAAAACGTTTGCTACTCCGTGGATGCTAGCCGGGGGTAGCCCGGCAGCTACTCACTTTCTTTGCTTCGCCAAAGAAAGTAAGCAAAGAAAGGCGACCGCAAAGCCGTTGCCCTCCCTTCGGTCGGGTCCCCAAATCCGGCGCGTGCCAGCCGGGTGGGGAAAGCAACTCGCCTTCGGCTCAAACATCTTTCCCCACAATTCCCGGCTGACACGCGCCGGATTTGGCAACGTCTCAATGCGGAATTCAAAAGCAACAGCAACGTCAAAAGCAACAGCAACGTCAAAAGCAACAGCAACGTCAAAAGCAACAGCAACGTCAAAAGCAACTGCAACCCCAACGTCAAAATCAACTTCAACCCCAACGTCAAAATCAACAGCCGCGCATTTGTTCAGCCGGGGGACGTATTACCTATCGGCGCCGCTGTTGCTTGTTTGGATAATTACTGCGGCCCCTGCGTCAGGATCAGTGCTTTCAATTGCTCGCGTTCTTCCGCATTAAGGTCGATCAGCGGTGTGCGTACCGGGCCGCCGTCGTGGCCGGCGATGGTGGCGCCGGCTTTGACTATGCTGACGGCGTAGCCGGCTTTTTTGTTGCGGATGGCCAGGTAGGGCAGGAAGAAAGTGTCCAGCAGGCGGCCGGTGGTGGCGTGGTCGTCGTTCTTGATTGCGGTGTAGAAATCGATCGCCATCTTTGGCAGGAAATTGAATACTGCCGAGGAATAGACCGGTACGCCGAGCGCCTTGTAGGGGGCGGCGAACAGTTCTGCCGTCGGCAAGCCGCCGAGGTAGCTCAGGCGGTCGCCGAGGCGGCGCCGGATCGATACCATCAGCTCGATGTCGCCGATGCCGTCCTTGAAGCCGATCAGGTTAGGGCAGCGCGCCGCCAGCAGTTCCACCGAGTCCGCGTTCAGGCGGCAGATGCCGCGGTTGTACACGACTACGCCGAACTTGACCGAATTGCAGATGGCTTCCACGTGCGCGACCAGGCCGTCTTGCGAGGCTTCGGTCAGGTAGTGCGGCATCAGCAGGATGCCTTGCGCGCCGAGGCGTTCGGCTTCCTGCGCAAAAGCGATGGCGGTACGGGTGGGGCCGCCGGCGCCGGCCAGGATCGGCACTTTGCCGCGGCAGGTTTCGACCGCCACCCTTACCACGTTGGAATACTCGGAGGTGGTCAGCGAAAAGAACTCGCCGGTGCCGCCTGCCACAAACAAGGCGCTCGCACCGTAGGGAGCCAGCCATTCGAGCCGAGCTGCATAAGTGCTCGGGCGGAATTCGCCTTGCGCATCGAAATCGGTGATCGGGAAGGACAGCAAGCCGGCGGAAAGCGTTTGTTTGAGTTCTTGAGGATTCATGGTCTCGGGATGAAGTAGTGCTGCGGTTGATAATCGGACGCTTTCGCCGCAGGAGGGCGTCCGGCGTCCGGATGATTAAGTTATCAGTCATCGTACAACAAAGATTTGCAGTATGCAAGCCGGAAAATGTTGTTTGTTGCAGCGGGAAGCGGGTGGACCGGACACGGGAAGCCGGGTCAGGCCGGGGAGGAAAGCGTGGCCGGCCGGGAGGATGGCGGCGCCTGTCATGGAGCTGCCGGGCGCGCCGGCAGCGAGGTTTTCAGTGTTTGATTACGACGCCAGCGCCATGCTGTCCTGCACCTTGCGCAAGCGCTCGCGGCTGTTGCTCAGGTGGGTGCGCATTGCCGCCCGCGCTGTCTCCGGGTCCTGGCGCACGATGGCGTTGTAGATATCTTCGTGTTCGCGGTGGACGCGGTCCAGGTAGGCCGCCGGATCGTCATGCGCAAGCCTGGCGGAGTTGATCCGGGTGCGCGGGATGATGGTGGTGCCGAGGTGGGTCAGGATGTCGACGAAATAGCGGTTGCCGGTCGCCTGCGCGATGTGCAGGTGGAACTGGACGTCGGCCGCCACTGAGTCGCCGTGCTCATGGGCGCTCTTCTGGAAGGCGTCCAGCGCCATCCGCATCTGCGCCAGCTGCTCGTCGCTGCGCCGCGCCGCCGCCAGCCCCGCGGCTTCCGCTTCGAGGCTGATGCGCAGTTCCAGGATGGCCAGGATGTCGCGCATGGTGATCACGGTTTCCGGATCGATGTCGAAGCTGCCGGAGCTGCTTGCCGCCAGCACGAAAGTGCCGATGCCGTGCCGCGTCTCTACCAGTCCTGAAGCTTGCAGGTGCGAAATCGCCTCGCGTATCACGGTGCGGCTGACGCCCTGGGTGCGCATCAGTTCCGATTCGGTCGGCAGCTTGTCCCCGGGTTTGCTGCTGCCGTTCCTGATGCCGTCGGCAATGTTGGCGACCACGCTCTGCGCCAGGTTGCGATGTTTCTTGCGCGGTGCGCCAGGGTCGGGCTGAGTGGTGAGCGGTGTATTCATGGGGTAGGGGCCGCAGGAAAGGTAAATCTAGTTGCTAAATTATTTTGGGCTGATTATACTACGATTCAAGTTGTAGGATGACTGATAACATCAAGGTAGTTTAACGCAGGTTAAACATCAAGAATAATAAGAACGGCGCCTTGTAACAACCCCTGGCCTGGACCCGCAGCATGCGGCCAGGGCCGCGGGTGGTGGAAGCTGCGCATTCCAGGCCGCTCTGCCGCAGGCGCCGACTCTGGCGAAACAGGAGACGCAGGTGAATATCGATAAAACGGCCGGGCCGGCAGCGGCCCCGCGCGGCAAGCTGCGCTACATGATTTTGTTCATGCTGTTCGTGGTGACCACTTTCAACTACGCGGACCGCGCCATCCTGTCCATTGCAGGCACTGCAATGAAGGGCGAACTGGGCTTCGACGCGGTCACCATGGGTTTCATCTTCTCGGCTTTCAGCTGGGCCTATGTGCTCGGGCAGCTGCCGGGCGGCTGGCTGCTCGACCGCTACGGATCGAAACGGGTCTACGCCGCCAGCATCTTCATCTGGTCGCTGTTTACGCTGCTGCAGGGCGGCGTACATTTCCTCGGCGTGCTGTGGGCGGTGCCGGCCTTGTTCATGCTGCGCTTCATGGTGGGCCTGGCGGAAGCGCCTTCGTTCCCCGCCAACGGCCGCATCGTCGCCGCCTGGTTCCCGACCACCGAGCGCGGCACCGCCTCGGCGATCTTCAACTCCGCGCAATATTTCGCCACTGTGCTGTTCGCGCCGCTGATGGCCTGGATTACGCACGCTTACGGCTGGTCGGAAACGTTTGTCGTCATGGGCGTGGTGGGCCTGGTGCTGAGCATGATCTGGATGCGGGTGATGCACAGCCCGCAAGACCATCCGCGCATGACGCCGGCGGAACTGGCGCATATCCGCGACGGCGGCGGCCTGGTCGAGATGGACCAGGGCCTGGGACAGGCGGCAGGCAAGGGAGCGCAGGTGAACCGCGGCGTCAAGCTGGGCTATCTCAAGCAGCTGCTCGGCAACCGCATGCTGGCCGGCGTCTACCTGGGCCAATATTGCATCAATACGATTACCTATTTTTTCCTGACCTGGTTCCCCATCTACCTGGTGCAGGAGCGCGGCATGTCGATCCTGAAGGCCGGCATCGTGGCGTCCTTGCCGGCGATCTGCGGTTTTCTCGGCGGTGTGCTGGGCGGCCTGATCTCGGACCGCCTGATCAAGCGCGGCTTCTCGCTGACCTGGGCGCGCAAGATCCCGATCGTCGCCGGCTTGCTGCTGTCGACTACCATGATCTTGTGCAATTACGTCGATACCCAGTGGATGGTGGTCGGCATTATGGCGCTGGCGTTTTTCGGCAAGGGCGTCGGCGCGCTGGGCTGGGCGGTGGTGGCGGATACCTCGCCGAAGGAAATCATCGGCCTCACCGGCAGCCTGTTCAACATGTTCGGCAACATCGCAGGCATCACGGCGCCGATCGTGATCGGCTACATCATCAAGCAGACCGGCTCCTTCGAGTGGGCGCTGGTGTATGTCGGCGCCAACGCCTTGCTGGCCGTGGTCAGCTACCTGGTGATCGTGAAAGACATCAAGCGCGTCGAGCTCAAGCCGCTGGACGATGCAGGGCAGCCATACAAGAAATTATCTGGAGTGGAATCATGAGCAAGGCAGCAACCGACAAAACAGACAGCAACACGCCGCTGTATATCCGCATGCAGGAGCAAGACAATGTCGCCATTGTCGCCAACGACGGCGGCCTGCCGGCCGGTTCGGTGTTTCCCTGCGGGCTGGTGCTGCGCGACAAGGTGCCGCAAGGCCACAAGGTTGCCCTGGGCGACCTGGCTGAAGGCGAGGCCATCGTGCGCTACGGCGTGGTGATCGGTTATGCGCAGCGGCCGATCGCGCAAGGCAGCTGGATCGAAGAATCGCTGGTCAGGATGCCGCCGGCACGGGAACTGAGCAACCTGCCGATCGCCACCCGCAAGCCGGTGGCGGCGGCGCCGCTGGAAGGCTACACCTTCGAGGGTTACCGCAACGCTGACGGCACGGTCGGCACCCGCAATATCCTGGCGATCAGCACCACGGTGCAATGCGTGTCGGGGGTGGTGGAGCATGCGGTCAAGCGCATCAAGGCCGAGCTGCTGCCGAGCTATCCCCATGTCGACGACGTCATCGGCCTGGAGCACACCTACGGCTGCGGCGTGGCGATCGACGCGCCGGGCGCGGAGATTCCGATCCGCACCCTGCGCAACATCAGCATGAATCCGAATTTCGGCGGCCAGGCGATGGTAGTCAGCCTGGGCTGCGAAAAACTGCAGCCGGGCCGGCTGTTCCCGCAAGGCTCGATTCCGATCCAGAGCACCGGCGGCAAGGAAGACGGCTTGCGCGTGGTGTGCCTGCAGGATGCCGAACACGTCGGTTTCGAATCGATGATCGTTTCCATCATGGCCACCGCCAGGGAGCAATTGGCCGAACTCGACAAGCGGCGCCGGGTTACCTGCCCGGCCTCGGAGCTGGTGGTCGGCGTCCAGTGCGGCGGCAGCGACGCCTTCTCCGGCGTGACGGCGAATCCGGCGGTAGGGTTTGCTAGCGACCTGCTGGTGCGCGCCGGCGCCGCCGTGATGTTTTCCGAAACCACCGAAGTGCGCGACGGCATCGACCAGCTGACCGCGCGCGCCGCCAGCGCCGAGGTGGCGCAAGCCATGATCCGCGAGATGGCCTGGTACGACGATTACCTGACCCGCGGCGGCGTCGACCGCAGCGCCAACACCACGCCCGGCAACAAGAAGGGCGGCCTGGCCAACATCGTCGAAAAAGCCATGGGCTCGATCGTCAAATCCGGCAGCAGCACGATTTCCGGCGTGCTGTCGCCGGGCGACAAGCTGCGCCAGAAGGGGTTGATCTATGCCGCCACGCCGGCCAGCGATTTTGTCTGCGGCACGCTGCAGCTGGCCGCCGGCATGAACCTGCACGTATTCACCACCGGCCGCGGCACGCCTTACGGCCTGGCCGCGGTGCCGGTCATCAAGGTCGCCACCCGCAACGACCTGGCGCGGCGCTGGCACGACCTGATGGATGTCAACGCCGGCCGCATCGCCAGCGGCGAGGCCAGCATCGAAGAGGTCGGCTGGGAATTGTTCCAGCTGATGCTGGATGTGGCCAGCGGGCGCAAGCAGACCTGGGCGGAACACCACAAATTGCACAATGCCTTGACGCTGTTCAATCCGGCGCCGATTACCTGACAGGACAGAAATGCACCATAACCTCGGCCGGCTGTGTACCTCCCTGGCGCTCATGGCGTGCGCTACATCGGCTTCGGCCACAACCATGGTGTACGTGTCCAACGCCGACAGCCGCGACATTTATGTCATGGCGCTCCGCCAGGCGGACGGCAGCGTCGCCCTGGTGGAGAAAGTGGCGACCGGCGGCACGGTGATGCCGCTGGCGGTCAGTCCCGACCGCCGATTCCTGTATGCCTCCTTGCGTTCGCTGCCGTATTCGGTCAGCAGCTTCTCCATCGATCGGCAAAGCGGCAAGCTGGGCTTGCTGTCGACCGTACCGCTGGCCGACAACATGGCCAACCTGGCGACCGACAGGACCGGCCGTTTTTTGCTGGCGGCGTCCTACACCGGCAGCAAGATTTCCATCAATCCGATTGCCGCCAAGGGCGAGGTCGAGGCGCCGCCGCTGGCCGTGATCCCGACCCGTGAAAAAGCCCATGCGGTAGCAACCGATCCTGCCAACACCCATCTGTTCGCCAGCAGCCTGGGTGGCGACGTCATCCAGCAATATCGCTTCGATGCGGCCAGCGGCCAGGTCACGCCTGGCGTTCCGCCGTATGTGGAAACCAGCCATGGCGCCGGTCCGCGCCATTTCGTGTTCGACCGCCGCGCCCGTTTCGTCTACGGCACCAATGAACTGGACGGCAGCCTCAATACCTATCGCTACGATGCCGCCGCCGGCGCCATGACGCTGCTGGCTTCCGTTTCGCTGCGGCCCAAGGATTTCCAGGGCGCGGCGCTGGCGCCCGCCGACCTGCACCTGACGCCGGACGGCCGTTTCCTGTATGCCTCGGAGCGCACCTCGAGCACGCTGGCCGGATTTGCCGTCGACCCGGACAGCGGCGCATTGACGCCGATCGGCAATTTTGCTACCGAGACCCAGCCGCGCGGCTTCAATATCGACCCAAGCGGCCGCTACCTGCTGGCGGTCGGCCAGCAGTCAAACCGCATGAGCAGCTACGCCATCGACCAGAAGAGCGGTGCGCTGCAGCTGCTGCAGCGCTACGACATGGGGAAAAATCCCAACTGGGTCGAGATCGTCGAGCTGCCATAGGCGTCGCCGGCAAGGTCGAGACGGCCGCTTGTCAATGCATCTGAAACATGCGGCCGGCCCGCCGCGCCGCTGCCGCCAGGTACAGCGGCGACGGCGCGCGCAGGTTTTCGCAATAGCAGGTGTAGACCATCTTGATCACGTGGTCGTCGTCGGAGGCGATGGCGGTGGTGAACAGGTCTTGCCAGGTGTCCGCGTTGTCGATCAAGGTTTCTGCATCATCCGAGATCGCATCCGATGCCGCCAGGGGCGGCGCGCCTATCGATACGTACGCGGCGCAAACCGCCACCCACAGGTCTGGCAGCAGGCGCTGGACCAGCGCCTCCGGCAGATGGGACAGCACGCGGCGCGCGGCGTGCAGGCCGGTGACGATGTGCAGGGCAGTGAAATTATTGGTCTGCCAATACAGGGAAATGGCCGCCCGCGCCATGGCGTCGAGCAGCTGGGGCTGCATTGGCGCCGCCGGCAGCACTGCGTAGAACAGCGGATAGCCGGCCACCGCCCGCAAGCGCGTAACAATCAGGCTGCCGGTGAATACCGTGCCATGCAGCACGCGCGACAAGATGGCCAGCCCCTGGTTGACCGAGGCAGCGGGTATTCGCTGGTGCGATCCCGCGTCGATATGCAGGTTGCCGCAGACCAGCGCCGCCAGCCCGGCAGCGATTTCGCTCAGGTGCTGCGCTTCCAGGCCATATGCAAGCCGGATCAAGGCATGGAAGGCGCCGCTTGCGGGGGCAAACGGTATCCTGCCCAGCACTTGTTCAAGGACGGCGTCGGCGCCGGCGCTCCAGATCCATTCTTCAAAATATTCGCGCAGGGCGCTGACGGCGCTGGCGTCGCCGATGCAGGCCAGCCATGTATCGCGGCCGACCGCCTTGAGCACAGGCCGGGCCGGTACGGCCGAGCGGTGTTGCCACGTATCGAAAAATTCCTGCAGGCGCGCCGGCTGTGCGCCCATTCCGGCCAGCGCGCACAACGCCATCGGACAGTGGTTGGTCAAGCCTTTGTTGTCGTCGGCATAGCGGGCATTGGCGTCAAGCAGGCGGTGCAGGGTTGGTTCGCGTAGTCGTTGATTCATGTGATGGCCCCAAGATCAGTGGTTGACCGGCGCAGTATGCAAGTTAAAGTACACTTGAGGTCAACAGGAATTTTTGCTGCGCCCTATGCAGCTCTTTTGAAAATGATGCTGGCTTTCAGGCCGGCCAGCCGCGGCGCCTGGCCTAGCTTCACTTCAGCCTGGTGCAGCTCGGCCACCTGCTTGACGATGGCCAGGCCGAGGCCGCTGCCGGTGGCCTGCGGCACCAGGCAGCGGTAGAAACGGTCGAACACGCGCTCTCGTTCATCCGCGGGAATGCCAGGCCCGCTGTCTTCGATTTCCAGCAGGATGTCGTCCTGGCTGGCGCGGATGGTGACGTCGACCTGGCCGCCGCTGGGGGTGTAGCGCACCGCATTGTCGATCAGGTTGCGCAGCAGGATGTGCAAATGATGCTCGGATCCCATGATGTGGCCGGCATCCAGCTGCTCGACGCCGAGGTTGATTTTGCGCGTGTTGGCATAGGGGATCAGGTCGATGGTCACCTCGCGCGCAATCTCGTGCAGCTGCAGGCGGGTGTGCGGATCATGGATGCCGCCCGACTCCAGGCGCGACACCATCAGCAATTGTTCGACCAGGTGGCTGGTGCGCTTGACCCCGGCCTTCAGGTCCGCCAGCGCGCGGGTTTCGCGCCCGCTGCCGAGCGACTGTTCCACCAGCTGGGTCTGGATCTGCAGGGTGGCCAGGGGAGTGCGCAATTCGTGCGAGGCGTCGGCGATGAATTTTTTCTGGCCTTCGAGGGCGACGCCCAGGCGCTGCAGCAAGGTATCGAGCGCATGCGTCAGCGGCTTGATTTCAGCCGGCTGGTCTTGCGTGGCCAGCCGGCCCAGCTTGTCGGGAGTGCGCTTGGCCAGCTCCTGCGACAGGCGGGTCAGCGATTGCAGGCCGGTGCCGACGCTCCAATGGATCAGCAAGCCCATGATCAGTAAAAAAATCAGCAGCGGGATCAGTGAACGCAGTGCGTGCTCGACGGCGATGTTGCGCCTGCCGCTGAGCGATTGCGCTACCTGGATCAGGTTGTGGTCGGTCTTGCGGATGAACAGTTTCCATTCGCTGCCGCGCCAGGTTATTTCGCTGAAGCCGGGTGTTGAAAAACGCGGCAGGACGATCGCCTGGTGCGAGCTGTAGCTGAGTTTCCCATCCTGGTCCCAGATCTGCAGGATGCTGTCGTCGCCGTCGTATTTCAGCGCCGGCTCGTTGACGCCCAGGTCGTTGCCGCTGAAATGCACCGGAATGGCGGAGGCGATCTGGCTCATCTGGTCGTCGTAGATATCGGCCAGCAGGGCGCGGTCGATCAGGTAGTCGGCCAGCACAAAACATGCGCCCAGGATGGCCAGGCCGGACAGCAGCCAGAACAGCAGGCGGTTTCTAATCGACACACGCGCTTTCGAGCATATAGCCCAGGCCGCGGATATTGCGGATCACGCCCGGCGCCAGTTTTTTCCGCAATGCGTGGATATGCACCTCGATGGTGTTGCTCTCCACTTCATCGTTCCAGCCATATACCTTGTCGACCAGCTGTGCGCGCGACAGCACCGCGCCCGGCTTTTCAATCAATGCCGCCAGCACCATCAGTTCGCGGCTGCTCAAGGCAATGTTTTTTCCTTTGTAAGCGACGGTATTGCTGGCCGGGTCGAAATGGATGTCGCCGTGCACCAGCAGCGGGCTGGTGCGGCCGCCGCTACGGCGCAGCAAGGCGCGTATGCGGGCTGCCAGTTCATCCAGGTCGAACGGTTTGCTCAGGTAGTCGTCGGCGCCGGCGTCCAGTCCTTCGATCCGGTTCAGCACGCGGTCGCTGGCCGACAGGATGATGACCGGCGTGCTGTTGCTGCCGGAGCGCATTTTCTTCAGTACTTCCAGTCCCGATTTGCGCGGCAGGCCCAGGTCCAGCAGCACCGCGGAATAAGACTCGGCGGCCAGCGCGGCTTCGGCGGCAATCCCGTCCTGGGTCCAGTCGACGGTGAAGCCGTAGGGATAGAACCCCTTGCGGATGCTGTTGCCCAGCATGTAGTCGTCTTCAATCAGAAGTAAGCGCATCGGGTTACCCGCCTTGGTCGACCCTTGAAGATAGCAGCCGATTATGACCAGCGCGTGAAATGCGGCGCCGGTTGACGTAAATCAGACAGATTCCGCACAGCTCATTTTCGCTTAATTTTCAAAGCTTATGCTTCGCCCCGAACTACGGCTGACGACTGCAGATGCTGGCAGCAAGCCATTCGCCGGACAATTTCTTTCGATTTTTTTGCGACAACGATTCTAAAAAGGAAACATGGAAATGAAGCGCCTCAGTTTGAAGCCAGGTACCCAGCAGGTCTTGTACGCGTTAGTGTGCATGGCGGCGCCGATGATGGCCGCCGCCCAGCAAGCAGCCGACGGCGGCGGCGATACCGCCGTCGTTGAAGTTACCGGCAAGGCAGCAACCGCAGCCAAGACCGCGCTGTCGCAAGGTTCGCTGACGGCGCGTTCGGCGCAATCGATAGTGAGCGATGAATTCATCCGCAACCTGACCTCGCCGGTGGCCGATTTCAGCCAGGTGCTGCAGATGACGCCAGGCATGTACAGCTACAGCCCGAACGGCGTCGGCCTGGGCGATACCAAGACTTTCTTCCGCGGCTTTTCCGACGGCGACTACACCATCAGTTTCGACGGCATCCCGTTCCAGGACACCAACAGTCCTTCGCACCACACCTGGGCTTTCTTTCCCAGCCAGTTCCTGGGCGGCGCGGTGATCGACCGCAGCCCCGGCTCGGCCGCCACCATCGGCCCGGCCAACTTCGGCGGCTCGGTCAACCTGCTGTCGCGCAACCTGGAGCCTGAACAGCGCATCAGCGTATTCGATTCCTACGGTTCGTTCAACACCAAGATCTACGGCGCCGAGGTTGAAAGCGGCCAGTTCGGCGCCGATGGCGCTTCCAACCTGCTGGTCAACGCGCACCAGATGACATCGAACGGCTACCAAAGCTACAACAAACAAACACGTGATGCGGTGTCGCTCAAATATCAATATGCGATCACCAGCAGCACGGCGCTGACCCTGTTCGGTTCCTATATCGACCTGAAAGCCAATACGCCCAACACCAAGGGCGCGACCCGCGCCCAGATCGCGCAGTTCGGCGACGACTACCTGCTCAGCAACGATCCCAAGCAAGCCAACTACTGGGGCTACAACTTCTACCATGTGACTTCGGATTTCGAATATGCCGGTCTCAGCTCCGACCTGGGCGGCGGCTGGAAGCTGGACGACAAGCTGTACACCTATGCTTATCACAACCAGCAGAACTATAACGGCAGCACCATCACCGCCACCAGCGCCACCGACAAGCTCAACAGCTACCGCACCTACGGCAACCTGCTGCGCCTGAGCCAGGAATCCAGCTTCGGCATCCTGCGCACCGGGCTGTGGGCGGAAAACGCCGACACCAACCGCTACCAGATCCCGTCCGATCCGCGCACCTGGGTCGACGCCGCGCTGCCGAATTTCCATGAACGCTTCAAGACCACGACCCTGCAGCCGTTCGTCGAATATGAATTCCAGGTCGCCAAGGACTTGAAAATCACGCCGGGCGTGAAGTATTCGTCTTACCGCCAGGACCTGACCCAGTACGCCGACAACGGCAAGACCGTCGGCAACCTGGGCGGCAAGCCTAGCGTCCAGCACGCGGTGACCTATAACACCGTGTTGCCGTCGATTGACGTGCACTACATGCTGCAGCCGAACTGGTCGGTCTACGGCCAGTATGTCGTCGGCGATGAAATTCCGCCGAGCAGCGTGTTCGACGTCAAGAACGCCAACGTCACGGCCTTGCCGTCGTCGATCAAGAGCAAGACTTTCCAGGTCGGCTCGGTGTGGAAATCGGACAGTTTCACGTTCGATATCGACGCTTATCACATCAAATTCGATAACGCCTATTCGTCGTTCACCGACAATGCCGGCAATACCACTTTCTTCGCCAACGGCGGCTCCACCACCCAGGGCATCGAAGCCGAAGGCAACCTGGTGCTGGGCGCCGGCTTCAGCCTGTACGCCAACGCCACCTACGGCACCGCCAAGTTCGCCAATGGCCAGTGGATCGCCGGCGCGCCTAGCGATACCGAAACGCTGGGCCTGAACTACAACCGCGGCGGCTGGGATATCGGCTGGCTCAACAAGCGGGTCGGCACCATGTATAACGATAACGGCAGCGTGCACCAGGCGGTCAAGATCAGCCCGTTCACGATCTCCAACCTGTTCGTCAACTACACCATCAAGCGTCCGACGCAATTCATCAAGCAGGCCAAGATCCAGTTCGGCATCAATAACCTGTTCGACAAGCACAGCGTCGTCGGCGTCAATCCGGCCAGCACTACCACTTCGGCGCCGGCGCCGGGTGATGTGCTGACGCTGCTGCCGGCGCGCAGCCTGTCGCTGACGCTGAACCTGGATTTCTAAGCAACGAGCGGGAGCGCCGCTCCCGGTTTTTTTATTTGAAAGTACTGTTCATGCGTAAATTCATTGCTTCCCTGCTGCTCCTGTCCTTTGTCGCCTGCGCCGGCCCGGTGCTGGCGCGCGAGGAAAATCCATTCATCACGTCGAAAGAAATCGACCTGGTCAAGCTGCTGCCGCCGCCGCCCGCCAACGATTCGCCGCAAACCAAGGCTGAGCTGAGCGAAATCCTCGCCCTGCAAGCCGCGCGCACGCCGGAAATGGCGGCGCGTTCGCAAGCCGACGCCACGGAAGACATCTGGCGTTTTGCCGACGTCATGGGCGTGAAATTCAAACGCGACCAGCTGCCGCTGTTCGCCATGTTTTTCCAGCGCGTGGTTGATTCCGAAGGCGCCGTGGTCGATACCTACAAGGATGTCTGGAAGCGTCCGCGTCCATTCATGTACAGCGACCTGGTCAAGCCCGTAGTCAAGTTGTCGCGCTCCGGCGCTTATCCGTCGGGCCATGCCACGGCCGGCACGCTGATGGGCATCGTCCTGTCCAACATGGTGCCGGAAAAACGCGCCGAGATCATGGCGCGCGCCGCCGAATACGCCAACAACCGCATCGTTGGCGGCGTGCACTACCGTTCCGACATTGAAACCGGCCGCATCACCGGCACCGTGATCGCCGCCAGGCTGCAGGCTCGCGACGATTTCAACAGCGCGTTCGACGCCGCCAAGAAGGAGCTGCGCGGCGTGCTGGAACTGGGGGCAGATCCGGCTGATAACAGGTAACTGCAAGCGAGTCCCCGGATTTCAAAAAACCAATCCTCGGGGTTGGTTTTTTTTAGCCCTCGTTTATATGTTCGGCCCGTATTTTTACGATATCTTTATGCGCGTTTCTCTAGACTTAAGTCATCAGAGACAGCGTGCGAGCCCTATCATGATCATCACGGTTTTCAGCGAAGACGAGTTTGCCAAACGCTCGATCATTGCGCTCAGCCTGGCGGCCTATTGCGCGCAGAACCGGCGCAGGGTGCTGCTGACAGACGCCACTGCGCTGCAGTATGCATTGGGCTGGGATGCACGGCGCCGGGCCGCGGGCGGCAAGCCGAAGGTCACCGTGCGCGGCAGCGCAGACCTGGAATCGGACCTGGAAAATCCAGCGTCCTATTATCGCAACCACTATCCGGAAACCATCGTCGACACCGACGGCAGCAACGCGCGCAATACCAACGCGGCGCTGGTCGCCACCGACGTGCTGGTGATCCCGGTCCATTCCCGCCAGGCTTGCAACCGGCAGGCGCTGGTCGAGCGCATCGAAGCTGCGCGGCTGTTCAATCCCGCGTTGCGCATACTGGTGGTGGAAGTCCAGGCCATCAGCGCCTTCGACGCTGCAGCAGGCACGGAAACCAGCCCGGCCCGGGCCTTGGCAAAAGAAATCCTGACCGCAACCCCGGCCGAGACGGTGATCCACGAGTGGATAGACGATCGCAGCACCTTCGACCGCGGCCTGAGCGTATTTGAACCAAGCCCGCGCAATGAACGCGCCGTCGCCGAGATCAAGGATCTTTACCAGGAAATAGCAAGGACCAGGACCCAGCCGGTCGAGCAAGAAGCCAACAGCCTGGCGATATTGCACGCCTTGCAAAGACGGACGCAAGAGAAGGAGCTGCGCCACGTCAGCGTCGACGCGCTCCACGGATCCATCACCCATTAATTAGGGTCAGAGTGAGGTGTCCCGGTTTTGGTGGACAGGTTAATTAAGCACTTTTGAACTGTGCCTCGACTTCGGTAGGTGTGCGG
>NZ_JBANDC010000014.1:0-146668 GCF_038896935.1 Collimonas rhizosphaerae | reverse complement strand
GCCGTTGCCGCAATCGACCACGATCTTCATCGGCCGCGCCAGCCTGGTGTCGCTGACGATGCGCTGCAGATAGGCATCCTTGATATCGTGCTGGCGGTAACTGCCGGTCGGCGCCGAAACGGTGGCCTTGGTGTCGCCGTTTGCAATGGCCTGATACAGCTGCTGGATCGTGTCGCCGTATATCGCCTCGCCCGCCAGCACCATCTTGAAGCCGTTGTAGTCGGGAGGATTGTGGCTACCGGTGACCATGATGCCGGACTGCGCGCCCAGCACATGGGTCGCAAAATACACCATAGGCGTCGCGACCAGGCCCAGGTCGATCACGTCCACGCCGGCATCTTGCAGGCCGATCGCCAGGGCGGCAGCGAGTTCCGGGCCGGACAAGCGGCCGTCGCGGCCGATAATGACGGTTTTTTCACCCTTGGCCATGGCGGCGGCGCCGAAAGCCTGGCCGATCTGGCGCGCGATGCCGGCGTCCAGCGTTTTACCCACGATGCCGCGGATGTCGTAGGCCTTGAATATCGATTTTGAGATTGGGAGCATGGTTTCTAAGTAAGATGTGAATGCCAGCATGAATATCTAAGCGGATTTCCTGGCTAATCAAATTTGATCAAATCCAATCAAATTGGATTTGATCATCGGTAACCATCGCCTCAATTGCCGGTAATCATATACCGGCAATCCCTCACGCTTGACGAACGAAAACCTATCCGGGAATGAATAACTCCCGGAATATTTTTCTATGGCGTTTTATGACAGCTTTAGAGGTTTATACCCGCAGGTCATCCAGGGTTTTTCCGGCGGCAACCCATTCCTGGACCCATTTTGGCTGACGGCCCCGGCCGGTCCATTGCAGCGAACTGTTTGCCGGATGGCGGTAGCGTACCGCCACTTTTGTTTTCGGGGCGCGATTTTTTGCATTCGATTGTGAATCCAATAAATCTTTCAAGGAAATACCTGCATTTTGAGCAATTGCCAGGATTTCTTCGCGTGCCTTTACCAATTCTGCCTGGGCCTTAGCCTTAATTTCCTGCGTTATCTGTTCCTGCAACGCACGCAGTTCGGCTACCGACATACTGGATAAATTCATGAAAATTCCTTTATTAATTTACATTTCTGAAAATTGTACGACATACGTGGAAAGATATACAGTCTGGAGCTGATTGCAACGCTGCGCTCTGCATTGCAATTAGATGAGATCGATCAGCGTATATAAAGTTTGCGATTAACCGAAAATTTTTGTAATTGACCAGCTTAATTTAACCAATACCTTACGATCGCTTTGAGGAAGAAATACAAACCAGGAAATGCCGCAAGCGATCATTATCCATATTGTTCCCAGCACTGCGTGCTGCGTCATCGACAGGTTTATTCCATCCAGGAAACCAATAAACAGCAGGAATCCCGCTCCCAAACAGACAAAAGGAAAAATCTTGCGCCGCGCTGCCGATGGTCCCATCCACAAAAGAGCAATGCAATCCAGGGATACGCGTATCGTCCACATCCATGCAGCGCCGAGGATTCCCCAATTGATGGCGGCAAAATACAGGCCAGCCATATACAGCGGCAGTTCTGCCAGATGAAGGCGTGCAGTCAAATGTGAACGTCCTGTTCCCTGCACCCAGGCAAACGGGAAATGCGCCACCGAATTGACGAATATCCCAACGGCAATAATCTCTATTATCCGATAGCTGTTTAATGCAAATGATTCGCCCATCCACAATTTCATGCCTTCATACGACAGGATCACTGCGATGGCGCATACCGGCAGCATGATGGAAGCGATGATACGAATGCCGCGCTCGTATAAATATGCCTCGGCGCCGCTTTCCGAGGCGCCATGCACTTTCGAGAATTTCGGGAACAGCACGCTTGCGAGCGCTCCGGGTATCACGCTGGTGCGCATCATCAGCTCAAGCGAAACCACGTACCAGGCAATTGCCCGCGCCGGCACCATGGAGGCCAGCAGGAATCGGTCGAAGTACACCATCAAGGGGCTGATAACGTTCGACACGGTCATCCACCCTCCCTCACGGAAAAAAAGCCTGAGCGAACCGGTTTTCCGAGGGGTGGGGCCAAAGACAATCTGGCGTTCGACAACAACACAGGCGAGTACATGCGCGGCCAACGCCAATATCCGTCCCAGCACAATGCTGATGACCATTGCTTGCAGATTGGGATACCAGAGCACGATGATTGCCGGCGCCGCATAGTTCCAGCTGCCGAAGACAACCCGCAGCACATTCAAGCGGCCAAATTGCTGCATGCCTTCAAGCATGCCCCGAAACCAGTTGGTCGCCAGGGTAATCGGCACGCACCAGGCAATCCAGCTCCATACGCTGTCGATTTCCATGGCGATCTGGCCTTCAGACCAGATATGGCCGATGGTTGAGCCGGCAATCAGCAATATCAGGGCGATCACCAGCATCACCGGGATCGCCCACCACAGGAAGAAGCTGCGCAACTCGGACAACTCGTCGAACAGGCGCCCGTTCTCAATCGCATGGGCGATGCGACGCGTAACCACGCGGCTCAAGCCGAAATCGAGAAAACTGAAGTAGCCGACCAAAGCCCATACGACGCCCAAGGCTCCCAGGCGGTCGACGCCGGCGTGATGAGAGATCACGGGGACGCAGATCAATGCGATCGGCATCGGGATGATATTTCCCAACAGGTTGAAGATAAAAAATCGCAACATGGCAATCTCTTTAAAAACCATATTCAAGAGCCAGAACCTGCAGCTGCGTCGTGGCCGTTACCGGCGCCACTTTGAAAATATGGCGGTTCCTATACATCCTCTACCGTCAATCCCGAAACAAACAAAACCCGATGTTTGCGAGAGCAGGCGATGAAGGGCATTCACCTTCTACTTCTTGTGGCGCCGCTTGATCGCCATCCAGCCTGGCACCTTGAAACGCACAATGCGAAGGTATAACCAGACATACGACAGTACGAATATCAGGAAAAAACTCAGCAACATCCAGGGATGGCGCCAGAACAACGTTGCCGGCACCACTGCCATCAGCGAGAGGGCCCATAAATAGGGCGAGGTCAGTGAGTTGCTGCGGGTAATCATGCGAGCGTCGCGATAGCCGACCGCCCAACGCACGACGCGACGGAAAATCAGGCTGTGCAGGTGTATCCCATCGGGCATGCCAGGCGAGGTCCGCCGGACCAGGAGCCGCCGATAAATGGAAAATACTGTCTCGAACGCAGGATAGACCAATAGCAAAGCCGGATACCATGCGGATATCTGCGGGTTGCGCGCCACCAGCAATATCGCCAGTTCTGCCAACATGAAGCCGATGAAATAAGCGCCGCCGTCGCCGAGAAAGATGAGGCCGAAAGGATAGTTCCATAACAGGAAACCGGCAATGGCCCCCCCGATCACAAGTGCGGCAGTCATCACAAAGACATCATTGACCTGCCACGCAACGTAGCCAAGCGAAAACAGCATGAACATGGTGACGACGCTCGCCAGTCCGTTAAAGCCGTCGATCAGGTTGACCGCATTGGCTATCCCGGCCACCAGGACGATGGTCAGCGGAATAGTCACCCAGCGATATTTCATGAGCGTGTCCAGCCAGGAGACATCGACGCGCACGACAACCGCGTTCAACAGGTAAATACCGACAGCAGCCGAAACCATGGTCAGCAGCAAACGATGCATCGCCCGCACCTTGCCTGTCAGGTCTTCTACCAGGCCGGCAAGAAACGCCACGGCAGACGAAGCCATCAAAAGCAATATCAGGATTCCTATGGGCGCATCGCGATAATACGTAATGGCCCCGGCCGATATCGAGGCAATGAACAGCGGCAAACCGCCGATGCGCGGCACGATCCGGGCATGGAATTTCTGGACGCCGGTGAGATCATGGTCTAGCGGGACATGGCCATGGTGCGCCAACCGCAATACGACCATCGTTGCCAGAAATGAGATAACGAAACTGATGAGAAAAGAGGTCATTCCAGAGAGCGCCGATATGTCAAACGAGGGCCATTATGGCACTCCACAAACTACATGATTCAGAAATTTTTCACAGTTCCGGCGACACTTGCGCGCTGTTTTCGCATTCAGCGCAAGCATGCCCGCCAGATAATGTGAACCCGTATGAAACGCCCGCACGTCATGGCCGGCATCAGATTTATTTCCTGGACATATTGGCCAGCAAGCGATTCGCGCTGATCTTCAGATAAGCGCTGGAGGTAAAGAACTTCATCGCACTTTGGACATGCCAGGACAGGTACTGCAATTTGCGGTGGCTATCGCGTTGCGCCTCATGGATCACGCTCACGCGCTGGTTCACCAGCACCTGGTAGCCGGCCAGGCGCGCCCTCGCACATAGGTCGACATCCTCGAAATACATATGGTACCGCTCGCTCAGGCCATGCAGATGCTTATAAATCTCGCGCGGAATAACCATGAACATGCCGGCCACCCAATCGGGCATGATGACGTCCCCTTTGACAACCAGCACTTCCATCGGCAAGGAAAAATGAAAGACTCGGCTCAACAGCCTTTTCCCCAATAAAACCGGACTGGGAAAATTACGGGCGCTGTCTTCGATTTTGTTATTTTTATTTACAATCAGCGGCGCGCAAATACAGTTGGGATTCTCTTTGATTACCGACAGCATGACATCAAACGGATCTGTACCCAATTTGATATCGGGATTCAAGATAACAAAATTCTCTCCCTTGCTGATGGAAAAAGCATCGTTGTGATTCGAGGCAAATCCCTTGATCCGGTCATTTTTTATGACCCTCAAATCAAATGGCATTGCGGAGAAATCGAAAGCGAAAGATTCCGGCAAATTCAACGTGAGGATTACCTCGATGTCTGGCCGGTTCAAACGCACCAGATCTCCAATCAATCTCTCGATATATTTTCCATGACCATGGCTAACGATCGAAATTGAAAATCTGGGAGTCATCATTAATTATTTAATATAGTTATATATAAGCGAAAAGAGGGAATATCACCCTCAGTCTTGGAATTATAACTTTCCTGCCATTGGAATTATCATGAATACATCCTAGCGATTAACAATATCCCGCGCCACGCTGCGAATGCCATTTGAAAACACATGATAACGGCCGCTCTTCCATTCCGAGAAAATGCTTGCAATTCGTTTCAAATTACCCGAGGGGAGATTCGAGCGGAATTCCACATGTTTTTTCATTTCAGGCAAAAATGAAGGCGCTTTGGCGGCATTCATCGCGGACAATTTTGTCAGCTGCTTCATCAATTCTCCTTGCCGTGCCGCATAGCGTTTATGAAACTGGCCCGGCGGCGCACTCAGCAAGGCCCATATCCGCCATTTCGACAACGGCATCCCAAGCGCGTTATTCGCATGCTGGCGGTAAAGAATCGTAGGCGCATCGAGCAAGCTCATGCGCCCATGTGCCGCGGCGACGATGGCCAGCCACTCATCGTGCACCAGGGAAGCCGGGAACGGCAAGGCAATATCCAGCAAACGGCGACGAAAGGCTGCCGTGGCGCCAGTAACCAGGTTGCGCCGGCATAATATTTCAAGCGCGTTTCCCGCCAGCACGGCCTGGCGCTCACTTTCCGACAACCGCAGCGCCTCGAACAAGGAAACGCCCAAATCCTGGGCAGCGGCGTTGACCAGCTTGGCGTTGGTGTGCAACAAAAACAGGTCCGGATGCTTTTCAAATTCATTTGCCATCAATGCAATTTTATTCGGCAGCCAGATATCATCCTGGTCGCACAGGAAAATCAGGTCAGTATCAAGCAGCTGCACCGCAGCTTCAAAATTCTTGATATAACCTACGCGTTCCGGATGCCGGTGCACCGTAACCGGCAACGGCGCTTCCTGCGCCCATTCCTGCACAAACTCCCAACTGCCGTCTGCCGAGCCGTCATCATAGATCACAACCTGATCCGGCCGGCGTTCCTGTGCCAGAAGACTAGCCAACTGCTCAGCCAGATAAGCGCGCCCGTTATAGGTACATAACGCCACTCCGCATGTCAGCTTATCTTCATCGCCCTGCTTCATACTGCATCACCATCGGTTGTTGTTCGATCAATCAATACGGTCAAGGGACCGGTACGCCCGTTCAATCCGTGCCAGACACCCTTCGCCATCAAGCCGATCCGCTTCCAGCGCGGCGCAACGGCGATAGAGGAAAAGACGACATACTGCAGCAAGCGAAACACATGGGTTCGCCGCCATACCCAAGGCATGGGCGCGAACCGCATCATCAGCACGGTATTGCGAAACATATAATAATTACGCACTGGCGAATTCAGAGGCACTTCACGCCAATACCCTACCCAGACACGCACTACGCTGTCGCCAAGGCGGTGGCTGAGCCTTGCGGCGCATACGCCGACAATCGCCAGTCCCTTGTCGCGCGCCCGCAAACACCACTCCGTATCCACGTGGTCGATGAAATAGCCTTCATTCATCAAGCCAACCACGTCCAATGCGGCAACAGGTATCAAGCTTCCGGAGGCGATCAAGAAATCTGCCTCGACCAATCCATCCACGGCAGCGGCACAGGTCACCCACCCGATTTTTGCGCCCTGCTGCCTGACAAATCCGGACAACGATCCGGTACGGCGATCGATGCGCACCGGGCCAAGCGCCGCAACATTGACACCTTTTGACAAAAACCGCGATTCGGCAGCCAGTAAAGCATCAACCATGCCTGGTTCCGGGATGCTGTCGTGATCCATCAACAGCACATGGCTGGCGCCGGCCTCCTGCGCAAAGCGGATGCCGGCATTCTGGGCTGCGGCTATGCCGACGTTGCCGGCAAGCCGCAAAACGCGGGCGCCGGCCGCAATGCGCGAATGCCAGTCGGACACATTATCGCTGCCGTTATCCACCACCACGATCATATTCACTTGTGATGCAAGTGCGCGCAGCTGCTGCTCCAGCAAATCCGGATCCGGCTGATACGCTACGGTGATAGAAACAACGTTTGCCATAATCGGTCAATAATCAATTAGCCAGTTCCAGGCAATCCAGTTTTCCAAAAAAGATGATTACTTGTCAGGGCCGCCATTTGACAAGCATTTAGCAGCACGAGAGAAGCATTGGCACAAAAGCGCCATCGCCATTGATCAATCGAGGGTTGTGATCGGCTCAGCGCCAAGCGGCCGGCATTACGCCACCTCTGATGAGACATCGGACAGGATCGCCGCTTGCGGCCAAAGACTCGGTAGTTTAAATCTCAATAATTCGCGATGTCTCGCAACACGCTGCGGAAGCCATTGGAAAAAATGCCATAACGGCCGCTTTTCCACTCTGACAAAACGCTTGCCACCCGTTTCACGTTTTCAACAGGTAAATTTGCTCGAAATTCGATATGCGTCTTCATTTCCTGCAGTATTGGAGGAGGCTCAACGGCGCCGGCCGGCGTCAATTCTGACAGCAGACTCACCAGCTCCGCGACCCGCACTGCAAATTTTGCATGAAAGTCCCCCCTCGGGGTCAAACCTCCGGGCTTTGATTTTTCCAACGGCATGCCAAGCGCATTATTTGCATGCTGCCGATAAAGAATCGTCGCCGCATCAAGCAAGCTAATCCGGCCATAAGCGGCCGCAACAAGTCCGAGCCATTCATCGTGTACCAAAGCTGCCGGGAACGGCAGGGCAATATCCAGCAAGCGACGACGAAAAGCAGCCGTGGCTCCGGTGACCAGATTGCGTCGACATAGTACTTGCAGTGCATTTCCCGTCAATACAGCGGCATGTTCGAGTTCCGACAATTCGAGCGCGTCAAACAAGGAAATCCCAAGGTCTTCGGCATTGGCATCAACCAGCTTGGCATTGGTATGCAACAAGAGCAGGTCTGGCTGATCCTCAAATGCCTGCGCCATCAAGGCAATCTTGTGCGGCAGCCAGACATCATCCTGGTCGCACAAGAAAATCAGATCCGTATCCAATGCTTGTACGGCCGCTTCAAAATTGCGCACATACCCTACGCGCTCTGACTGCTGGTGGACTGAAACAGATAAAGGCGCTCGTTGCGCCCATTCTGTTATAAATTCCCATGTACCGTCATTTGAACCGTCGTCATAGATCACAACCCGGTCGGGCTGCCGATCCTGCGCCAAAAGACTAGTCAACTGCTCGTCCAGATAAGACAAGCCATTAAAAGTACAGAGCGCTATTCCGCATGTAAGTGCATCCTTACGCGCCATCATCGTATTCCACCATCAGTTGGTTGACCAATCAAAGTCTTCAATGGGCCAATGCCTCCATTCAATCCGTGCCATGTTTCCATCAAGCGGCTCTGCTTTCTTCGCGAGGCGTTGACCAATTCAGTTTTCCAGGCCCCGTTCGGTTCTTAACGATCTCGACGGACAAAAGTCAGATTGATAGATTTACAGATTTACAACATCACAGCAACAACTAATTGCATGGAGTCACTATCTGTCTCGGCTGAAAAATATCAAGAATATGCTGGCGCCGGGCAAAATCCCGGCCCATCAAAAATACGGCTGACGATTGACTTAAAAGAACTATTTCCTGCCGTATACGTCGTCAAATCGAACGATATCGTCCTCGCCCAGATAATCGCCGCTTTGCACCTCGATCATGACCAGATCGACAACCCCAGGATTTTCAAGGCGGTGCTTGTTACCTGCAGGGATATAGGTAGATTCATTCGAATTGACAAACAATTCGTTGTCGCCGTTGACAACCCTTGCCATGCCGCTCACCACAATCCAGTGCTCGCTGCGGTGATGATGCATCTGCAAACTCAGGCGGCCCGCCGGCTTGACCACGATACGCTTGATCTTGAAACGCGGCCCTTCTTCCAGGACCGTATACGTCCCCCACGGACGATGCACCGTACGATGGACTTTATGCGTGTCATGGCCTTGCGATTTCAACTGCGCATAGAGATGCTTTACATCCTGCGCACGGCTGCGATCGACCACCAGCAACGCATCAGGCGTATCAACGATAATCAGGTTGTCCACGCCGACAACGCCGGTCATGCGTTCATGGCTTTGGATATGCGTGTTGCTCACATCGTGGATCATGACATTGCCTTCGATGCGGTTACCCTCGTCATCCGGGCTGATCAGGTCGCCAAGGGCGCGCCACGATCCGATATCGCTCCATCCGATACTGCATTGGACAACCGCAACGTTTTTCGACTTCTCCATGACAGCATAGTCGATGGAATCATCCGGGACCTGGGAGAAATCGTCCGCGGACAATTCAATCTTGGCGGCGCCCTTGTTCTCGGCCCTGCTAGCCTGCTGCAGGCAAACGCGCGTAGTTTCCACAATCTCCGGGCAATGCAGCGCCATCTCTTTCAGCAAAGTCCCCGCGGAAAAGCAGAACATGCCGGAATTCCACAGGTAAGAGCCGGACGCGACGTACTCTTGCGCTTTTTCGAAGGTCGGTTTTTCAACGAAGCGCAGCACGGTATTGCCGCTGGCCTCTATGTAGCCGAATCCCGTTTCAGGCGCTTCCGGGGTAATGCCGAAAGTGACCAGCTTGCCTTGCCGCGCCAGCTGCATCGCGGTCGACACTGCCTCGGCAAAAGCTGCCTGGTCTGCGATCAGATGATCCGCGGCCAGTACCAGCATCAATGCATCCTCGCCATGGGCCGCGGCTATCTGCATCGCCGCCGCGGCTACCGCCGGTGCGGTATTGCGGCCGAAGGGCTCCAGGATAAAGCTGTTGACGAGATCCTTGTGCGCCTTGCCGGCGACTTCGCGATATTCGCTTTCAACCTTGAAATAAAGCTCGTGGTTGGTCACGGTGAGAATATCGGTCACATCCGCAAAACTCGCTCCGCGCAACCAGGCGTTCTGCAGCAGGCTTTGGCCATTTTCCAGGCGGATAAACGGCTTGGGATGCATTTCCCGGGAGACTGGCCAGAGGCGGGAACCGGCGCCGCCGCATAAGATGACAGGTATAAGCATGACTTTTACTTTAAGTTTGATTTTTCAGCATCCACTGCAACGTCTCTTCCAGCGATGGATGAACCGATGCGCCGACACATTTTTCCAGCTTGGCCGGCACGCCGCATAAACGATGGACTTCATTAGCACGTACAAAAGCCGGGTTTACCCTGACTTCCAGCTCGTGCCCGGAAATTTTGCGTAACAGCTCGATCACCGATTTAAGCGTTACCGGGTTGCCTGAACAGACATTGTAGACCTCACCCGGGACGGCCTTGTCCAACAGCTTCAAATAGGCGTCGCAGACGAATCGCACGTCGTTGAACTCGCGCTCGACATCCAGGTTGCCCAGCTCGACGAATGCCGCGGCCCGTGCAAAGTGCGCCACCAGCTTGGGGATCAGGAACGACTCCGATTGCCCTGCGCCCGTATAGTTAAATGGCCGCACGAAAAACAGCGGCAATCTGTCCAGGTAGTTCCTCGCCATGTATTCCATGGCCAGCTTGCTCATCGCATAGTGGTTTACCGGGGCAGGCGCCTGCTGCTCAGAAATGGGCGATTGCTCGCAATTCCCGTAAACATTGGCGCTGCTGGCCAATAGGATCTTCTGGGGAGGCTGCGGCAACGCGGCCAAGGCATCCAGCAGGTTCAGGGTGCCGATGACATTGACGTCATAGAAAGCGCTGGCGTCGGCATGCCCGACAAAGCTGATGGCAGCCAGGTGTATCACCGCCTCCGGCGCAGCCTTCAGGACTTCCTGCTTCAAGCCGTCACGGTCTTTTAAATCAGAGCTGATCGCAGTCACCTGGTGCCCGGCAGCGCTAGAGCTATCGGCAAAATGGCGCCCGGTAAATCCATCAGCTCCGGTAAGCAATAATCTCAAAACGAAAACCCTTCTCGATTACGGCGCAAGTCGGCTTCTACCATCATCGCGCAAAGTTCTTCCAGCGTAGTCTTCGGCTGCCAGCCAAGCTTGGCCTTGGCCTTGGCCGGGTCGCCTATCAGCAACTCCACTTCGGCCGGCCGGTAAAACTTGGGATTGATCTTCATTACCGTTTTGCCCGTGGCAACATCGACCGCGGTTTCGTTTTCGGCAGTACCCTTGAAATCGACAACGATGCCGGCTCCCTTGAAGGCCATGCTCACAAAGTCACGCACGGTTTCAGTGCGATTGGTGGCCAGCACGAACGTATCCGGCTGGTCCGCCTGCAGCATGCGCCACATGCCTTCCACGTATTCTTTGGCAAAGCCCCAGTCGCGTTTCGCATCCAGGTTGCCCAGCTCCACGCAATCCAGCTGGCCCAGCTTGATCTTGGCGACCGAATCGGTGATCTTGCGCGTAACGAACTCGCGTCCGCGCAACGGGCTTTCATGATTGAACAGGATGCCGCTGGAACCGAAGATGTCGTAACTCTCGCGATAATTGACTGTCATCCAGTGCGCATAGAGCTTGGCGACGCCATATGGGCTGCGCGGATAGAAAGGCGTGTCTTCGACTTGCGGGATAGCCTGAACCTTGCCGAACATTTCGGACGTCGAAGCCTGGTAAAACTTGATCTTCCGGTTGACCAGGCGAATTGCTTCCAGCAAGTTCAGCGCCCCGATTCCGGTAATTTGCGCGGTGGTGGTCGGCTGGTCGAAACTGACGCCGACGAAACTCTGGGCCGCGAGATTGTAGATTTCGTCGGGCTGCACTTTCTGGACCAAAGCAAGTGTGGAACCCAGATCCGTAAGGTCATATTCCACCAGATGCAGGTTAGGATGGGTTGTGACACCCAACTCATCCATGCGCCAGAAATTGACTGAACTGGTACGGCGGTATGTGCCGTAAACAGTGTAGTTTTTCTCGAGCAGAAGTTGCGCTAAGTACGCACCGTCTTGGCCGGTAATGCCGGTAATGATTGCGTTTTTTTTCATAGTGTCATTTTAAATAATCAGAAATCATTTTCCATACGGTTATCGAAATGGCGAATAGCCGTATTATCTACTGAAAACACAGCTGCCAGCATGGCAATAAATTGCCATTAAGCAATTTACTAAAATACAAATCATATCCAGATACCCACTCTAGGGCTCTCCAGATAATCCTGATGGCAAAAAATACCAACTAGTTTGACCGTGCCAACAGCAAACAAATTCCTATTGCATTTTCAACAATCATCCATTTTACTCGGTAGAGCGCAAAGAAATTCTATTGAAAGTGACTGGGCGCTGATCTGTTGATGCGATTGAAATGGTTGCGCTGCTAGCAGCTCCAGGCTTCAAAATGGCATGCTGGGATTTGCCAAAATCCGGTCCGCAAGGATACGCCATAACATCTTCAGAGATGAGATTATGGCTTGGCCCCATCCAACGTATCGTGGAACGGAAAGAATGCCCAGCAGGACAAGTCGTCTGTATTTCCAGGGATAACGGATCAACATTCACAGTGGTGGGCAGTATGAGACGAATCAAACGCGCCAAGTCCGGCTGAAGCACCGAAAGGTCTATTGATTTAAATTCAATAGTTTGCGTAATTGGCGTGCTTTCAGATGCGGCGATCCCTTTGGCCTCAATCGTTGCTCCGTTAAGTTGCCAGTTTTGTGCACCGTTCGCGAGTTCTACATTGACGATATGCTCTTGCGTATAAATCGCGTCCGGCTTCACAAGTCCCACGCGTACATCACCGATCCGAAACAGTTCGGTCGTAATATCGAGCAATTCCGCTTCGCGCGAATATCCGCGGCCGACTGTATGCACCACAATCTCGGCCCCTATCCTGGCAATCGAGGTCCGCATGCTCCGGTCTTTTAATGACGGTGCATAGTAGGTCCATGAGTGCCAGGCATCTGCGAACGTACCGTCAGGGAAACTGCTGTAAACCGGGTCAAGCCCTACAATCAGGATCTTCTTTCCTTTGAGGTTCCCCATCTTGGAAATAATCTGGCCAGCCACGGCTTCAGGCTTGCTTCTCAACAGAAGTGCGGCATTTGCATCTCTTTTCCACAATAAATTCAGGTCGAATTGCTGCAAGGGCCAAAACCCTACTGGGAAACGCAGCAGGTTAATTAAACACAAAATCAAAACTATGACTGTTCCGCAGAAAAGCGAGTGCCTCAGCCGGGACAACGCCCATACGCCGAATATCACCAGCCACGGAAAAACTGGAAACGCATAGCGAAGATAAGCCTGATTACGGAACACAAGGACCACATATGCGGTTGCGACGAGAAGAGTCGCCAGTACCCACCAGCGTCGAGTGCTGGCTGCAACCAGAAGCGACAGCGGGAAAAGCACCAGTAATACGACGCCTAATGCTCCGGGGGATTGGAATTCACCGAATCCGGTTGAGTGGATACTCATGTCCCAAAACAATTTTAGGTCGACAGCTTTTTTATAAAAAGGGTTGCTGAAATCGCTGCCATCGCCAAACATGCTGCCTACAATGAAATCCGGCGAGCGAAACACACTGTTATAGAAAGGAAAAACGGGATTTCCTGTCTTTAGGTACGCCACCACATAAGGAGGCAGCGCGAATACCAGAAAGACCGCAAATCCGAGGATAAAAGCCGCGGGGGTCAGTTGCTGGAATTTTCCCACGCGTGACCGCAGCAAAGCGCCGACCAGCAAAAAGGGAATAATTAAAACTCCCAGCAGTTTGATTGAGCACGCAAAACCGGCCATCGCGCCCAGCACCATCCACCGCCCCTTCGCAACACCGGCACGATCAGACGTCTGTAGTTCACCTAAGGAAACCAGGAAGAAAAAGGCCAGGGGCGCCTCGATGAAGGTGGAGCCCATCTCCAGGAATGAAATCGGCCAGGTTAGCAAAAGCGCTGGCACAGCCATTGCTAATGCCGGCCCGATCTTCGGGACGAGCATGCGATAGCCGTACAGAACTATGGCTAACAGAAACGAAGAATTTAAAAGACGGGCGCCTTGTTCGCCTGCCAAAAAATAGGGTGGCACCAATAACCAGTCCGCTCCAAACGGCATGACCGACCAGACGTATTGCTTCACGTCAAAACGCCACATGCCCGTTTCCAGCATTTTGGCCGGAATGTTCAAATGGAACGCAAGAGCGTCATATCCCAACTCGGGAAATGTCGTTACCGCCATTACGAGCGTGAAGCCCACCAGCGTGATGGCAGCAAGAAGGTTTTCCGCAAGGGGGCGCTGCGTTCTGGTGAAAGAAGGCCATGCCAGGCGAGTGAACCGCCCCACCCGCTTGAGACGCCAAGCAGCAACAATTGCAAGCAATGAAAATAAAACAAAATAAAGGCTAGGAATGTTCACGGGAAGATGCGCCAACATCGCGACCAATGTCCCTATCACCGCAAATCCGACAGCTGCGTTCCTTAGAGTCCATGTAGCACTGTCTTTATCCCCTAGGAGTGCCGTGACGCCGGCCCCTATCAGCACCGAACAGGCCCAGATCCAGATCACCGCCACCAGCGGGGCCAAGCCGCTCACGCCGATGTACAGGGCCACCGGAAGGATCAGCAGGGCACAAATTGGCAAGCCAAAGTACAGCGATGCAAAATAAAGCAGGAAACTCCCGACAGCCAAAATGGCAAAAGCATCTCGATTTGCCTGTATTGGCCAGACCTTCCCGCCCCACCATCCAGCCGCTGCTGTGCCATAGATTGCGCAAGCCAATAACAGCACGGCAGAGGCCAGAAAGAACCAAGCCTTCCACGCTGGTTGCTCAATGTCACCGCGAGTCGCAACAAACATAAATATCCATTTTCATTTGGTTTTCCGCGAGTTCTTCTGTCAAAGAACTTCAATTCATTTAGGCGCCACGCAGCACCTTTCGCCGCACTCCTGCTTCGGGCATGATTCAGCCGGCATGCTTTCCGCATTTTCTACACGCGATGATCTCCTGCAAACTGAAGGAGCCGATCGTCATTGCCCTTGCCGGGCATACTCTATGGTAGTGAGGAGACCTTGATGCAATGGCATTTCAGGTTGCCATCCAAGGCTTTTCATGTACGAAATATCTGCGCATGAATGCATGACATCGTTTGCACTCAGCTTCGTCGCACCGAAAGCCAGACTTGTCTTGGAGTTCGCAATTCGGTGAATGGTCTCCACCAGCGCTCTGATTGACACTGTCTCTCCCGAACCTAAGGAAATGTCGCAATATGACAAATCCATGGACGTCAGTCGCTGAAGCAACAGCATATAAGCTGAAACCACATCGTCGATATAAATGAAATCGCGCTCTTGCTTGCCCTCTGTAAGATTCAATATCGGAACATTCGACAGACAAGCATCAATGACATAGTTCGTGAACTTTACAGAGTCGTCACCAGGCCCATACATATGCTCGAGCCGGATATTAATAAAACGAATCTGCGAATTTTCTGCAAAATACCTGCCCCATTCCGCAAAATGCGCTTTTGACAATGTGTAGGGCTTGGTATTTTTAGGCAGTGCGCTATCTGCATTAATAAAGGTTTTCACCTTTCGTTCCAGCGCAGCGTTGAGTACGTCCAGACCAAATATCGTATTTGCCTTGGCAATATCGACCACGCTTTCCCCTTTGCGGCCGTAGCTCGCCGCCGTGTGGATCACGCAGTCGACACCTTCGAAAAAAGCAGAAAATTCATCTTCTCTACTCTCGTCAATCGTGAGCCACTCGACATCGTCCACGATGTCAGCGACTCGCGCCATAGAAGAATCAATACGCCGCAGCGCCCGGACTGAATGGCCCGCCCCAAGCAAAGCGCGAGTGATATTCGAACCCAGGAAACCACTCGCGCCAGTAACCAGGATACGGGTGTTCCCTTTAGTCAAAGTTCAATCCCAGATAAGTTTCGATTTTCGTCGCAGCATATTCCAGCATTTCCCTGGTTAATGCTGGCTGCACACCAATCCAGAAGGTGTTGTTCATTACGTCATCGGTATTTGTCAAATCGCCGCTAACCCTATATTTTGCGTCGACCATATATGGTTGACGAGTCAGGTTGCCAGCGAACAGCAGGCGCGTTCCAACTTTATTTTGGTCCAGATAAGTCAGGAGATCGAGACGTGTGACAGGAGCGTTGTCTTTTAACGTAATCGGGAAACCGAACCACGATGGGTCCGAATTAGGCGTGGGCTCAGGCAAATGCAAAAATTCTTCACATGATTGCAGGCGCTCTTTCAGGAAAGCGAAATTTTCTTTCCGCGCCTGAATGAACGCAGGTGCTTTTTCTAACTGGGCCAATCCGCATGCGGCCTGCATGTCTGTAATTTTCAGGTTGTAACCCAGGTGTGAATAGGTGTATTTGTGGTCGTAACCTTCCGGTAAATTACCCAATTTCCAGCAGAACCGCTTGCCGCAGGTATTGTCTTTTCCTGGAGGGCAGTAGCAATCCCGGCCCCAATCCCTAAAGGATTCCGCGATTTGTTTCAGTTCATAATTATTGGTAAAAACCGCGCCGCCCTCACCCATAGTAATGTGGTGCGCAGGATAGAAGCTCAATGTGGCAATGTCGCCGAAAGTACCCACCATCTGTCCGTTGTAAGTGGATCCCAGCGCATCGCAACAATCCTCTACCAGCCACAGATTGTATTTTTTACAGATGGCGGTTACCACCTCTAGATTGAAGGGATTCCCAAGGGAGTGCGCCAGCATGATTGCCTTGGTCTTCGGACTGATCGCGGCCTCGATTTTGGACGCGTCGATATTGTGATTCCCTTTTTCGACATCGACAAAAACTGGTACTGCGCCAAATTGTAGAATCGGATTGACTGTAGTTGGAAATCCGGCTGCAACGCCAATGACTTCATCCCCTTTCTTGATCGCACGATCCCCGAGTTTGGGAGAGGTCAATGTGGAAAATGCCACCAGATTCGCTGACGAGCCGGAATTCACTGTTATGAGATGTTTCACGCCGATAAAATCGGCGAGCTTTTTTTCAAACTGCTCGTTGAAACGCCCTGTCGTCAGCCAGCAATCGAGAGCGGCTTCCGTCATCAATTCCATCTCTTCGGCGCCCACAACCTTGCCCGATGGCGGAATTGGCGTGACGCCCGGGAAAAAAGGCTTGGCCTTGCTGTCCAACTCACCGTATTGGCGGACGAGTGTCAATATTTGTTGTCGTAGTTCTTCTTTAGTCATGATATTTATTTCTTGGCTTAGTTTAATGTGCACTGTTTTGATAGGAGGCTATTTGCTCTAGCGTTAGCTGGCGCATGTCGTGGCCGGATTGATACGATTTTTGCCAAGCCACGATTGACTCTAGCGTGTGCGCCAAATCCCACCGTGGCGTCCAATTCATCAATGAAGCTGCCTTGGCTATATCCAGCTTCAAATACGTAGCTTCGTGCGGCTGCGGATTTTGGTCCAAGGTCCATGAAGCACCGTCACCCCACAGCTTGGTGAGATATTCGACAATCCATTGGACAGGCCGCGCATCTTCCTGGCGCGGACCAAAATTCCAGGCTTGCGCAAAATCCGGTCCTTTCTCAACAAGCTTTTCAGCCAGCGTCAGATAACCTGAAAGCGGTTCAAGCACATGCTGCCAGGGACGCACGGCATGTGGACTACGAATATTGACAGCAGTGCCGTCCGCAATCGCCTGCATGATATCCGGGATCAAACGATCCGCTGCCCAATCGCCGCCGCCAATGACATTCCCTGCCCGCGCCGTGGCTAGTGCTACCCCATGCTCCCTGTACTTGTCCGTATTGAAGTAGGAGCTGCGATACGCCGCCGTAACCAATTCCGAACAGCCCTTGCTATTGCTGTATGGATCGTAGCCGCCCATTGCTTCGTTTTCCCTGTAAGCCCAGAGCCACTCCTTGTTTTCATAGCATTTGTCTGTCGTGACATTGACAACCGCGCGTACCGAACCAGTTCGCCGCACAGCCTCGAGCAGGTAAATCACGCCCATGACATTGGTCGAGTACGTTTCGACCGGATTATCATAGGAATACCGCACCAGCGGCTGCGCAGCCATATGGATCACGATTTCCGGCTGAGCTTGCTGCAAGGCTTGCAGCAATGCATCCTGGTCTCTTACGTCCCCGATGACCGACGTCATGCCATTTGCGATCAATGCGACATTAAACAGACTTGGCGAAGTTGGGGGTGGTAAAGCGTAACCGGTAACCTCAGCTCCCATCTCTTGCAGCCATAGCGACAGCCAACTACCTTTGAAGCCTGTGTGGCCGGTAACAAATACTCGCCTGCCATTCCAAAATTGAGGATTCATTGTTCAGCCTAGTCCCAAACTTTCCAAGGAGCGCGCCCAGAAGCCCAAAGCTCTTCGAGATAATTCTTGTCTCTCAGGGTGTCCATTGGCTGCCAAAAACCTTCATGCTGGTAAGCCAGTAATTCGCCAGTCGTAGCGAGTTCTTCCAAAGGACCTTTTTCCCAGGTCGTCATATCGTCCTCAATAAGCGCAAGCACCTTCGGTGACAAGACGAAGAATCCGCCGTTGATCACCCCTCCGTCGCCTTTTGGCTTCTCATTAAACGAAGAAACCCTGTGATCGGCCTGGATATCCAATGCACCAAAACGCCCAGGAGGCAAGGTCGCCGTCAGCGTCGCATTTTTTCCGTGTACCCGATGAAACTCGATCAGCTTTGAAATATCAACATCGCTTAGCCCGTCACCGTAGGTGAAACAAAATGCATCTTCATCCTTGATGTACTGCTTGACGCGAGCCAAGCGCCCACCTGTCATGGTTTGATCGCCTGTATCAACAAGCGTGACTTTCCACGGTTCGGCATATTGGTGGTGAACTTGCATCTCGTTATTTGCCATGTCAAAGGTCACATCAGACATGTGCAAAAAGTAATTTGCGAAATATTCCTTGATGACATAACCCTTGTAGCCGCAACAAATAATGAAATCGTTGACCCCGTGGGACGAATAGATTTTCATGATATGCCAGAGGATGGGCTTACCACCAATTTCAACCATGGGTTTCGGACGGGAACTGGTTTCCTCTGAGATGCGCGTTCCCAGGCCGCCGGCAAGAATGACTGCTTTCATAATTTTTTCAATATCGGCTAAAGATAAATTTAATTAATAGAATCTGACAATTCAACTTTTATAGTTGGTCGCAATCGGGTTGCAGAAAAACCGTGTCAAATTTCTTTTTTTTGCTTATCACTATCAAACAATATGACAGCGGGATCCTGATTGCTTCGCGCCAGATAAATCCTGCCGAGGTACTCGCCAAAGATGCCTAGGATAAGAAAATTAAAACTGAACAATGTCAATGTCAGAATCAATAACGCCGCAATGCCATTTGAAAATTGAATTCCCAAATAGAATTTAGCCAAAATAAAATAAAATGAAGACAACATAGACAGCAAAAATAAACCCAGGCCGACAAAAACAGAAATGCGCAACGGAGTAATGGTGCCGCTTAGCAAGCCATCTCGCGCATACGAAAAATAGGCAAAGAAATTAAATTTTGAAGTCCCGAATTTCCTATCCACCCTATCGTAAGGTACGCCAACCGAGTTATAGGCTACTCTCGACAGCAATCCGGGAAGATAGCTATCAAAATTATTATTTTTCCTCATCACTTCGATAATTTCATTATCAAGAAACCATGCACCGCTTTCAACATTCACTGGATTAGGATTAACAAATCTTTCGATTTTTTTATACATTTTCCTAAACCAGGTCAGCAAATACACTTCCTGTCGCGATACCCGCACTCCATAGACAAAAGAATAGCCGGATTCCCATAGCGCAATATATTTTGCCAACAATTCAGGTGGATCCTGCAAATCGCAGTCAAAAACCGCCAGTGCATCACATTTGCTATTTAATATCCCGGTATAAATCGACTTCATTACACCATAGTTTTTTGCGTAGCTAATAACTCGAACATCATTTCGAGACTGGGAAATTTCCTTCAATATTGAAAGAGTATCATCCGTCGAACAATTATCAGCGAAGTAAAACGTAAATTTATATTTATCAGCATATCCCGATATAATTTTATCGAATTCTGAAATAAATAAACGTATATTCTCCGATTCATTATAGACCGGGCACAATATATTGATATCTTTCATTTTAAATAATCCGCTTCATCAACCTGTATTTAATCGCACCAATATCTTGGGCTCCAACTTCTTTATATTTATCCTTGAGTTTCAAAAACATGCAATTCGATATTTCTTTTAGATCTTTTGCAGCTCCATATACAGGGAGAATTATATTGGCCGGGTCATCACCTACAGCAGATTCCAGCAATAAATAATCAGAATCATACAATCCGATAGGAAACATCCTGATATGCGTAAATCCTTTTAATACCAATATCGGCATTGTAAATTCATTGGTGGATATTGTCGGGTTATCTTCCTTGATATTGGACAAGAGCTCATTGAATTTTATTGAACGTTCATCAGAAGCTTTTCTTATATTCGAGCTTTCTACAAGCAAACCGACATCGCCCGAGAAACTATGTGTCAAGGTGGGACCCACTGCAAATAAGCGGCCATGAATATTCATTGCATTGAATACAAGAACAATAAATAGAAGCAGGTATCGGTAGCGACTTGCCATCACATTGTTCTTGTATTCCACATAGCCCATCATGGCACCAACAATAAGCACTGGAATATAATAAGAGTGATAATGAGTCAAATAGCCTGTTTTCTCTGCCCCACCAACATTCAGCAGGATGTTGGGAGCCAAAAGAACGGCAAATAATATAATATATTTCTTCGCCGGAGCTATCAAAATTATCAATGGCAACAGTATTATGAGTAATTCAACTGTCAACTTCGAAATATTTGATTGGAAATCAAATATCTGTTTCACGTTAGAAACAATAACTGATAATGACGTTGTATCAGCATAAAAACTATCTTGAATGAATTTTGCCCATATTACATAGTATGCAATTGCAGCAAACCCAAAAAAAATAGTGCCATATCTGAATTTCGGATTATTTTTTGTATCCCAGACTGCCAAATAGATTGCAACAACGCCAATCATCAATGCCGATCGTTCACTGACAAGTGCAGCAAAGATAATAATTCCAATGGAAATTAACCATGAAAATTTACAGTCTCTTTGCAAATAGAAATAGAAATAAAAAATTGCGGCCGGGATAAACAATCTATCAAAATAGTACTGACCGGATATCGAGCCAACCAAAGGGCTGAATGTCAGCATGATCAGCAGGAAAAAAACAATTTCCATCCAATCCATTTGGTTTTTTCTTGCAATTAAAAAAGTGCCGAAAAAAGTAAAAAAAGCTGCTAACGCATTCGCAACTGCAGCAGTATACGCATAGTTGTTTGTAAATATCTTTCCCACCCATGCAATCGGAAATACAATTGCATAGGAGTGCCATTGGAAAAATGAGCTGTTTTCATATTTACTTACCAAGGCATTGGAACAAAATACCTCGGCCGTTTTTGTGAGATCAAATAATGGATAGGCAGCAGCAAATACTTGCGAACGCATGTCTCCAAATAACGATACCCTCTTGATCAAATCAACATAGCCAGCGGAGTCTCCAGCCATGTGGATGAATCGTGCATAATTCAATTCTGCAAGAAAAAAAACTATAGCCAGTGCAAGCAAAACTCCGAATATATTCCTAGCTTTAGTCATTTTTAAAAACCAATATTTTATTTAATAAAAAAATTACAACTGGAACAATGCCATAACTAATCATCGCTGAAATATAATATTCAAAATACAAATTCAATTTTCTCAAGATGAAATAATTCAGGAACATGGCCATTAACTGAATAAATACAAACCAGGAATAAGATCTCAAGGAATATATTTTCTTAAAAACAAATTTGCAATTCAAATGATAAGAAAGCGGAATTGCCAAAATATATGAATATAAAACCGATTTAAAATCACTCGACGTCATTGAAAAAAACATCAAATATGCCAAATACGCAACGAACGTCACGAAAATTCCGCTAATGCCGAATTTGACAATAGTGAGAAATTCCTTGTTGTTGTAATTTGCAGCTACCATGATTCCAGGTCCAATACCAAGTGCAACTGCACTTGCTCTCAAGTCGAATTTTAATTGTGTGCAAACGCCGGCCCATGCCTAGGCGCAATGATAACCGACTGCCAACCTTTCCCCTATCCTGGTTGCGTTAGCCATGATGGTAAGCGTGTGCGATTTTTCGGAAAGCAGCGGTAACGCGGCACCGTCAACTACATGCACCCCGGCCAATCCGAACAGCTCTCCCGTAGATCCGGTTTCGCCTGGCACCGGATTGATCCGCATGGGCAACGTACCCGCATAATGTATATCTGCGCCGGCTTTGGCGGGGGTAAAACTCATTGGCAGCATGTAGGCGCCGAGCTGCGCGTATGCCTTGCGCAACCGCGATCCCGCCGTCTTCAGCAGCTCCCCGGTCTCTTCTTTGAAGCCACCTTTGATATGCAACGCCCCGGTGCCATCAACAGATACATGGTTGTCCGATAGATTACCCGGCAAAAACAGATTCCCGACCACGCACGAGCTAAGCAATGCTTTTAATAGGTCAACGCCATAACGCCGGCGCAACGGCAAGTAATTCACAAACTCGGAGATTGGCAAGCCCGACGTTGCAAAAGTAGAACCCAGCACATGGATGTCATCGCGCAAAGACAATACAAATGACAATTGTCCCAGTCCGAAGCCGGTATGACGAGCAGCTCCAAACGACGACGGCAGGCATAGAACGAAAGCGGCGGTAGGGCACGACAGGAGTCGAACCGACTGTTGCAACTGCAGTGCATTCAAAGCGAGACGGGTGGTGGCCAGAGTTCCCGCCGCCAGCAATATTCTGGAACCAGAAATCGATTTGACCTGCTTTCCAGCAGCACCTTCAATCAACCAATGTCCGTCGCCTTGTCTTAAAGCATCGACCACCATCGTTTGGTGATAAAAATTGGGAAACAGTTTCAAGGCGGCCAAGTCTGTGCTGGCTGAATATAACGCTCCGCGATCGCAGCCATAAAGGCAATTTCCTTGATTGTTGCAACCCTGCCGACGCCCAAGATCTTGGCTGAGCACGGCAATCCTGGAACGCCCAAGACGAAACCCCGTTCCGTTCAATGACTGGCGATGTTTCTCGTAACGAGAGTACATGTGCTCATGTAGCGCATCCATTGCAATCGGCGGTTGCGACCATGAGTCCAACCCAAAATAGTCCGAGAGATCATCGGCCTTCGGTCCACTGATGCCGATGCGTTGCGCCACCAACCGATAGGCATTTTCCAGTTCGGAGGGCAGGCATGGAAACTCTTCCAGCTCTGCCGATGAAAATCGTGCGACGCCACAGCCCCATGCATTGGACAGGCCGCCTTGCGCAAGAGAGCCGATCGCGACAAAATTCTCGGAATTAATATAATTGGCGGCATTGAATTCGCTGAACACTTTTGCGTGCGCAGGAACCCGCATTTTTGGAGAAATCGCATCGTGCATGCCGAGTGCATGCAAATCGCTGCCTATCATCCACTTCCATTGTTCCTGGTCGTATTCGCGCGCTGCAAGAAACGGCTGCCGTGGCAATTCACCGGCTGGACTGTTCCCGCCGTCAACCATCAATACCTTTTTCCCCGCAGCGACAAGCGGAAATGCGGCGGAAACGCCAGCAGGCCCGCTTCCGACAATAATTACATCGAAATCCGCCGTCATTTCGTAAATTCCACGTTCAAACGACGTAAATAAATCGGCAACCAAAAAAAACTAGATAGTCGCCATACTGCCTCCATCACCACCGACCACGCAATCAACATGCCATATCGGACCGCGCCAGAATGCTCGCCGATACCGATGAACCGTGAAGCGCCAACTGTCGTCGCTTCGGCCAGAATCGTTGCCGTATTCAATCGCCACAGAAACTCTTTCCCTGCGGCTGATGAAGTGAAGCCACGGTCGTCCAGCAACGCCAATGCCAACGGCGCATGAAGCATAAAAGCCGGTAATTCCAACGTGGTCCCGCTACGGAATAACTCAACCGCACGAACATAGCGCCCCTGCACAGCAAGCCCAGGCTTTCGTTTTAACACGTACGTCAGCATGGCTTTAGCCTCACGCGCAAGTGATCGTCTATTCTGCTTCTCGCCTATGATTGTGGCGCGCCGCATACCCGATTGCAGCGAACGCAAATCCAGCGCCAGGCTGCGCAAATCCTCGGCTGTATGCATTTGCGGCAATGCAAACAACGATGCAAGACGCTCAATCCCAAGTTTGATACTTATCCGCTCTCCCAGTACCAATGTCGCCGCTCGTACGAGAAACGTGGGCACTGGTACGAAAAGCCGGCGAACCCGTAATCGCTCTGAAGCAATCAAACCCAAAAAACGCGTGAATGTAACTGGCTGCACCGCCGCGACACAAAAAATACACGGGGTTAAATCGTTACGTTCCGCCACGGCCAGCAATGCGCTTGCGAGATCATCCACATGCACCGGCTGGACACGTGGCGCAGGAAAGAATGCTGGCAATACTGGCAGGCTTCGCACCGTCGCGCTCAATATGCCGAACAATCCCTTTTCATCTCCGCCATACACTTGGCCGGGACGAACGACCCACCCGCCTGCTTTCAGCACTTCCTGCTCAATTGCCCATTTCGTGCGTCCATACATGGTCGGCGCATCTTTACGGGCAGTTTGGCTGGATACGAAAATGAATTTGGCGCCGGAACGCAGGGTTGCCTTCAACAATAAGCAAGCGGAAGATATCTCTGCAACACAATCGCTTTCAGATGCGAGCTTACCGCTGATAGCCAGATGTATGACAGCTCCTGCATCGGCCGGAATTTCGATCGGAGCTTTGTCGCTAATATCGTAATGCGACCATTCCCCGGCATTCGCTCCCCCCCTTGTGCGAGACAAGGAAATCACTTCATTGCCACGATCTTTGGCAATGTGCCGTAACTTTGCACCGATATATCCATTGGCTCCCGTAATCAGCAATTTCATTAAATTACTTTCTCAGGCTCGATGAAATGACGCGGGGCTTCATATGCCTTGCGGAGGCTGGATTGAAATCGATTGAGAAACCGAAATGAATAATTTTTTACTTCAATGTCCATAATGTCTCGCTAATGCAATTTTTCGAAGACAGATCACCATCGATCATTTCGAATCAAGATTTTTGATCACCGGACACTGACTTTGTGAAAGTGAATTTTGTAGTAATCCAATAGGTAACAATAAATAGCAAAATATCGGATGTTGCCTTGGCATAAATAGGATTATGCATAACGAACAGGAGCAAAAATAGTACTGCGGAGGACACCGGCGTATACAGGAGCGCCAGTCCAAAATATTTCTTGGCGTGATCAGTCACTTCCGCAGAGTCAGTAATTTGATAGGTGAAGCGCCGGTGCATGAAGAAACCGCTTACGGCAGCTACAACTTTCACAAGCACATTCGATGCAATCGGATTCCATCCCAACTTAACCAGGCAATAATATCCCCCCATGTCGATCACATAAGCGATGGCCGCAATGATGATGTACCTAACAAATGTGCTCATATATCAGATCGACTCCTAATTTTCCTGGCGGGCGCGCCGACCATCACAGCATACTCTTGGGTATCTTTAGTGACGATCGAGTTGGCGCCAATGACCGTGCCCTTTGCAATGGTGATGCCCGGCATGATTACCGCGCCGGCGCCGATCCAGACATCGTCTCCGATGACTATTTTCTTTGGAATAGTTTTCCTTGCAAAAACAGGTGGAAATCGGCCTTCGATTGGATGTTGTCCGGACGAAATGGTCACGTTGCTTCCAATAAGCACATAAGAACCAATTTCTATGCCGCCAATACCATTAATATAACTGCCAGAATTGACAGCAAAATTCGACCCGACGGTAATTCGGTCTGAATGCACCAGAACGACGTTAGGTTGCAGCCAGATAAATCCTTTGCTCGACCTGAAAAAAACTTTGCAGATCAGCCCCCTCAGGATGACTCCAAAGGTGGTCGGTACAAGTCCGAAAATACCAAAGAACAATGATTCGAATTCGAGACGGAATAACTCGGTTAACGAATAGCCTTTGGCCTTTTCTTTCAGAAATTGAAAATACTTCATTGGCTAATAGACTAAATTGGCGATTCGATTATTGTGCATCGCATTTTGATTTATCTCCGATCGAACGCCCTAGATGCCTTGGACGCCGGGGTACTGACGCAATATCTTGCCCAATGAACGCCAGCACAAACTGCAAGCCAGTCAATATTGGTAGGGCCGACATCATTACTGTACCGGCAGGAGTGGGGGCAGGAATGACAGAACGAGCAGCCTCAAGCCAATGATAGGCTCCGTAACAAAGACCAAATCCCAATAGCACAAGCCCAATTGGAAGTTCGATCGAACCCAGTGATAAATCCCGCAGATAATAGTTGTAGAAAATCCGTTTGCCGAAATTACGAACGTGTTTTATCAAAAACTCTCCAACGATCTTTGATATCTTCAGTCCACTGACTTCGTCGGCATATTTTGCTGACATTGGCACGTCCACAGCAACAGCCCGCATGATATTCAAACGAAATAACATGTCGGTCTCAAAAAAATAACGCTGGCTTATTTTCTTGAACGGCAAATGCTTCGCAACATCGACATGGATAGCAGTATAGCCATTGGTAGGGTCAAATAAATTCCAGTAGCCGGTAGAAAACTTCGCCATCAAGGAAAGAGCAGCATTCCCGAAAAGGCGCAATGGCGGCATGGCGCCGATCTCTTCCAGATCATAAAAACGGTTGCCTTTGGTGTAGTCTGCCTGCCCATACAGAATGGGTTGCACGAAACGCGGGATCAGTTTCGGATCCATCTGGCCGTCGCCGTCAACCTTCACGATGATATCTACGCCATCGCTGATGGCTGCTTGATATCCAGTCATGACCGCGCCTCCAACGCCAAGGTTCTCTTCGTGACGCAATACAACCACGCGAGGATCGACGCAATTTGCCACTACAAAGTCGCCAGAATTATCAGGGCATTTGTCGTCAACCACATAGATCCGCGCGACTTCAGGTCCAATCGAACTTATCACGTCGATGATGTGGCGCGTCACCTTATAACTGGGTATGACAACGGCGATCACTTGTTCGGCAGCGCTTGTAACAGACAAGGACGTCCGCTCCTGGGTTTCCGTGAATTGCATGGTCAGGTGACCCCCACATTCTTCTTCTTTTTGAGGCCAGCCAATGGTTTATCTATCAGCATCACTACTCCCCATGAAACTATTATGGTCAAAACGAAGGAAATGGCAAAAAACTCGAACGACCGCATCTTGATCCCGAGCGGGATCAAGCATACGGCAACTGTCGTGTGAAACAAATACAGAGGATAAGACAGGTCACCCAGCACAGAATCCAGCTTGCCGGTCTTTTGAGAAGACAAGGACAAGACCACCCATCCCGAAAGGATGATGGAGGCATAGAGACCGTATGTCCATGGCCATTGATCGTACTTAAGCCACACCAGGCAATGCAGCAGCCAGACAATAACGCTGATTAGAGGCGCCCTGAAAATGTTAAGCTTTTCCCGATATTGCGACAATAAACAGCCGCAGGAAAAGACCATGAAACAAGTCAGGAAAGACGAATAGCGCTCACCAAAAGTTTCTATGGTGAGCCCATACTTCAGGTTCAACAGTACGCTGAGAATCAATGATATCCAAGCTGCAGCCCGGCTGAAAGCCAATAGCGGCATCAGAACGTAAACACAGACCTCTACTGCAAGTGCGCCCGAAACCGGAACAAACAAACCGGGAGCCGGTACTGCAAGCAACAGCAGATTCGCCGCCCACTCGCGAATACTATGCGGCCAGTTGAATTGCGGATTCAAGCTTGAAAGTGTCACTCCGAATTTCGGCAAGATCAGGAGACAGGCTACGCCTGCCAGTACGGCGACGACATAAGCCGGATAGATTCGTAAGAATCGGTTGTAAGCATAGTCGGCCAACCCGCCTCTGCTGTCACCGTACTTGTGGGTAAGTACGTGCGTCATCAAAAAACCGCTCAGGATGAAAAATCCCCAGACGGCATAAGCCGCGGGGCCATCTAGCATGCCTGACCACAGATGCGAAATGACTACCAGGAAAGCTAAAAAGAAACGCCATGTTCCGAGACCCAGCTTCATAGAGTTCCTTGAGCGGCTGGCTTTACATCTAGCTTGTTGCACCAAAGCGCAAGCGGACGCGTATTACGCTCAACATCCAGATCCAGGTCGTGAAGAATGTTCCCTAGAGTCTTCCAGGCAGCTTCAGCTCCCCAGGCGCTTTCTGCGAAAGCAATTCCAGCCTCGCTAAGTTGCGTCCAGAGCGGCTCATCTTGATAGAGTTGGACCACCGCGTCGGCAAACGCTTGCGCGCCGTCAGCTACCAAGATATTTTGACCAGGCGTCAACGACATGCCTTCAGCTGCAAGAGTGGTAGCAACCGCCGGCAATCCAGCGGCCATCGACGTGCCGATCTTGCCTTTGATGCCGGCGCCAAAACGCAGTGGCGCTACCGACACACGCATGCGATCAAGCAGCGGCGACAGGTCTTCGACAAATCCGGTGATGATGACATCCTCGCTGGCCAATGCTTCGATCTGCTCCGGCACGTTGCTGCCCACCGCATAAAACCGAACTCCCGGCAATTTCTGGCGCAGGATCGGCATTATCTCAGTCACGAAGTAGATCACCGCGTCGATATTCGGCACATGCTGATAACCGCCTACGAATACGATATCGCACCGGTCGTTGAATGTTTTATCCGTGCCGCGAATATCCATGATCAACGGGAAAACATGAATTTTCTGATCAGGCAATTCTCGACGCAGAATTTCTTGCTCGGTCACGCTGACCACAATGCTTGCGTCAGCCCCACGAATGCCGTCGAACTCCACTTTCTTCATTTGCTCCGATTCTTCCTGCTTCACTGCATCGCCAAGCATGTCTGCTTCCCTGGACATTCTCAGATAGTGCAAATCGACAGTATGGAATAGCACCTTGGCCTGCGGACACCACCGGCGCACCACATCAAGATGATTCACAACAACCATGGGCCGGAACATGAAGACCAGGTCATAACGCTCCCCGACTTCGATCACATGCTGCTTGACCGAATTGCAATACGGCGCGTAAAGCACTTCAATCCCGGCGCGCTGCAGCGCAGACGTGTAGTCGGGCAAGTACAAGAAATTATTTTCAGGAATGAAGGTCACCTGGAAATCCATCTCGCGCAACAAAAGCAGCAAGTTGAATGTAATGACCGAGCCGGCATCCTGGTCGGGAGTCGGCGTGCAATGATCCAACACCAGTACGCGGCGCTTGGCCATGCGGTCTTTCGCGTCATCGACATCGACACCGTTCGCCTGGTGGCTGGCCAGGCGCTTTTGCCAGCGCTGAAACTGCTTTTGCAGATTTGCTACCTGATAAGCCTTGGCGCCCTGTCCGGTATCCGTGCCTGAAGTAATGCCCTCATAGTGGACGACGACGGAGAGAGGCTGATAAATGACGCGATATCCCCGGTCGCGAATCTTGAGTGCAAGATCGGAGTCCTCGCAATATGCTGGAAGATAGTGCTCGTCAAAACCGCCAAGTTCCTCAAACAGGGACTTGGTCAACATGATGGACGCGCCGGAACAATAGTCAACCTCGCGGGCGTAGTTGTACATGGGCTGCAATTGGTCCTGGTTGCGGCCGAAATTCCAGGCGCTGCCGTCTTGCCAGATAATGCCGCCGGCTTCCTGCAAACTGCCGTCCGGGTATACCAGCTTGGAGCCAACCAATCCCGTTCCGGGAAACTCTCGGAAAGTCCGGAGCAGCTCATCGAGCCACCCGGAAGTGACTTCAGTGTCGTTGTTGAGGAAGCATAAATATTGGCCGTTGGCTGCCTTGGCGCCGAGATTGCAGGAACGGATGAAACCTTGGTTTTCCTGATTCGAGATCAGCCGTATGCCTTTTATGCCTCGCAAAATATTGGCGGAGTCATCCGGCGAGCAATCGTCAACCACGATAATCTCGAACGCCAGCGCAGGCGAATGTGCAGCAATCGACGCCAGGCAGCGCAGCGTGTAGTTGCTCTTGCCATAAATAGGCACGATGACGGAAACAAGCGGCGTCAGCGAAGTTGCCAGTTCAATCTTGTTTTTGCTGAGATCGAACTCTGAGTATGGTGTTCCAACGACAGCCCTCGCCTGAAGCGGAGCTGGAGGAACAATTTGTCCGAGGCTGGCCCGCAGCAAGCGGGGCGCATATTTTTCCAGCGCCGATCGGTGTCCTGCTCTTGTTTCTTCACTTAATGGCAGACGTAAATAGAGCGCTCTGCCGGTACGGGCTGCAAATTTGACATAGCGCTTGGCTTGTGCCACCGGATGCGTCAGCCAACGCCGGCTTTCTCTCAACGGCATTGTGATTTTCCAGGAGTGACTTGACGTCAGGCTGGATAATTCGGCTTGCGCCTGCTGCAACTGCAGATCCAGATCCACAGCCCATTCGCCACGTTTCACCGTCTCAGTACTCAAGGTAGAAACCCGGCGCTCAAGCTGGTTCACTATTTGCTGCATATTAACCAGCTGCCTGTTTCTTTCCGTTGCAACCCTGGACCACTCACGGATCTGCCCATCTCTTTCAGCCACGACCCGGCTCCATTCCCGAATCAGCTCCGAATCGTTAATGGGCTGTTCCAGCATTCCCGACGCCAGCACAGGCAGCTCGCCGTCGGACGCAATTGCGACCCAATATACCGGCTTGCTCATTCCAGGCACCTGGCCTACGATCTTGCCCTGGTACGAATAGCTCGATGAACGCGTGGCCATCGATTCCGAAAATATGCCCGATCCGTATACGATGCGTTGCCCAAAGTAGCTGGTATTTTTAAAGTAATTTCCAAGCAGCTGCTTGAACTCTTGCTCGAGCAGTTCCTTGACGTGATAGGGATTGCTGTATCCAGGCTCAATCGAATAATGGTATTTGTCGGGACTGGAAATCAGCACCACTCCGTTCGGACGCAACACCCGCTTGAATTCCTGCATCATCTCTTCGTGCTGGTCGTGATGCTCGATGGTCTCGAAGCTCACGATCATGTCGACGCTTGCGTCGGGCAGCGGGATGCTGGCGCAGCTGCCTACCCGGTATTCCAGGTTTTTCTTCTGGTAGCGATTCTTGGCGTGTTCGACCGCCTCTTCCGATATATCGACGCCGATTACCTGCAGCGCCTTGTTGGCGAGCATGGCGGAACCATAGCCTTCGCCGCTGGCGATATCCAGCACCACCTTGCCGCCGGCAATTTCACACGCCTGCAAATACCGGTGCAGATGTTCAAGCACGATATTGCCCTGCTCTTCGGGCACGAAGCGTTCACCCGTAAATTCCAAACCGTCTAGTTCTGTCGTCACGTCAAATTCCTTGCTACATCAAGTTTTATCTGCTGCATCGGTATGCCAATCAGGCCGGTGGATGAACTGCTCGATTCCGACTTGAACATCACCGCATCCGTGATCCAGTGATGCTGGATATGCTGTTCTTGCGTTCCGCTGGCAATGGCCACATTCACGCTGTAATCCCCCGGCGGCAGCACCGGCATCAAAAAGGTGAATTCCGCCCGCAGTTCGTCTCCCGCCGCTCCGACCAGTTGTTCATCCACGTGGCTCAGGTAGGTATTGTCTCCAAACAAAGACTGTCCCAGGCGATCCTTGATATAAAAACCGATGATCGGGCCGTTTAGCCGCTCGTGCGCAGTTGCCTGCACGGCCAGCGTAACCAGCTCGCCGCCGACCACCCAGGACAGCGGAGAATCATCTTTGTCCAGGAATTCGACAGCCGTGATTTGCGCGCCGCCGTTGCCGAACGACCCCGCCTCGGGATCAAACTTGAACACCTGCAGATCATTGCGCAGGTTGCTGGCGTTGATGAACGCCAGCCGCTGGTCTTTTTGCGGACGGTCGCTGTCGCGGGTTTTGATGGCTTTGAGCTTGGTGGTGCTGCTCTTCCCTTGCTGCGCCTCGTAAAATGCCTCCAGGTACGATTCGCACACATCCTTGGGACTGCCTTCCTGCAGCGCCTTGCCTTTTTCTATCCAGATGGCATGGTTGCAAAGACTCTTGACTGCGCTCGTGTCATGGCTGACAAAGAGGACCGTTCCGGTTTTCATGAAGGCGCGTAAAAACCGCATGCATTTTTGCGTGAAAAACGCATCGCCGACTGCCAGCGCTTCATCGATGACGAGAATATCGGCGTCGACGTGAGCGATGACCGCGAAGGCAAGACGCACCATCATCCCGCTGGAATAAGTCTTGACCGGCTGGTCGATAAAATCGCCGATATCCGCGAATGCCTCTATTTCAGCAAACCTGGCCTCTGTCTGCTGACGCGTCAATCCCAGGACGCTCGCATTCATGAAGACATTTTCCCTGCCGGTGAACTCCGGATTGAAGCCGGATCCCAGTTCCAGCAACGCGGCAACACGGCCATTCACTTCAATCTGGCCGTTGCTAGGATGCAGCGTGCCGCAGACGATTTGCAGTAGTGTGGATTTGCCCGATCCGTTGCGTCCGATGATACCGATGCTGTCGCCCTTCTTGATCTCGAACGAGACGTCTTTCAGGGCCCAGAATTCCCGGTAATACTGCTGCTGCGACCGGCCGCCGAGGCGCTGCAGGCGCGGCATGACAAACTGCTTGAGGCGGTCGCGCGGATTTTCGTAGATCTGGTAGCACTTGCTGAGATTCTTGACGCGGATAGCGATCGCGCCATGCTCGCTCTCGCTGCATGCCCTCGCCGCCTCGACCGGCATATTCAGTTCTTTAGAGGACATCGGCAAAACCCTTCTTGGTCTTCTGGAACCAGGCATACCCTGCCCATGCAACGGCTACAGCAGCAAGCGTATAGATACCCAGGCCGGTCCAATCCGGGAAATGTCCCCAGATGAGCACTTCGCGAGCTTGTTCGATGATGAACGTCAAAGGATTAGCCATGATCCATACGCGGAATCGTTCCGGCACGGCGCTCACCGGATAAAAGACCGGGGAGAGGAACATCAGCACGGTCGTGATAATGGTGATGGTCTGGCCGACATCGCGCAGGAATACGCCCAAAGACGCCAGCATCCAGGCAAAACCGACAATCAGGATAATCAGCGGCAACAATACAAGAGGCGCAAACACCGCCGTCCATTGCAGGTAACCGTTGAAAATCGCAAAAGCAACCAGCAGCACGCTCAGGCTGATCAGGCTGTGAAACAGCGCTGCCCCCATTGCGACTATCGGCAGTATTTCGATTGGAAATACAACCTTCTTTACATAGTTGACATTGGAAACAATCAGGCTTGGAGCACGGTTGAGCACCTCGGAAAACAAACCCTGCACAATCATGCCGACAAACAGCAGCACGGCAAACTGGGTTTTGCTTTCGCCGGCGCCGGCCCAGCGAGACTTGAATATTTCCGAAAAAACGAACGTATATACGCTCAGCATGAAGACTGGATTGAAGAAAGACCACGCCAGTCCCAGTACGGACCCTTTGTAGCGGCCCACGACCTCGCGCCGCGCCATCTGGAAAATAAGCTGGCGGTTATGCCAAACGCTCTTGGCAAGCGACTGCAAGGAAGCTGGCTGGATTGCATGAGGGTTCATAGATTATCCGACCCTGTCTTTTTTTGAAGGCAGGATGCCAAAGCATTTTCCCAACTCGGCAAATCTGAAAAATTGCGGATAAATTTTTCTCCAGACATCACCGAGTACGCCGGACGCTTGGCCGGCAACGGATAGTCTTGCGTAGCAATCGGCGTCAGGACCGGTGTCTTGCCGGTCATGGTGGCTGCCACGATCGCCTGCGTGAAGCCATGCCATGTGGTTTGCCCCTGGCATGTCAGGTGATAGATTCCCGAGTGCTGCCGCAGCCAGTCAATAGCATCCGGCGCCTGGATGCTTTTGGCGACGACCGCTGCGGTGCTGTCGGCAATCGTGCCGCTCCATGTCGGCGAACCGTGCTGGTCAGCCACAATCCGCAATTCGTCCCGCTCCTGCGCCAGGCGCATCATCGTCAGCAAGAAATTCTTGCCGTACATGCCGTACACCCAGCTGGTGCGAAAAATCAGATGTGGAATACCTGCTGCCTGGATTGCCTGCTCGCCGGCCAGCTTGGTGCTTCCATAGACGTTGACCGGACAGGTAGGATCGGTTTCCAGGTATGGCCGGTCTTTACTGCCATCGAAGACATAGTCGGTCGAATAGTGAATCATCGCAGCGCCGATTTTCCCGGCTTCTTCCGCCATGACGCCCGGTGCTTCGCCGTTGATGCGCATCGCCAGTTCCGGTTCGCTCTCAGCCTTGTCCACCGCCGTGTAGGCGGCCGGATTGATGATCAGCGCCGGCTTGACGGTGCGCACGACATCGCGCACCTGGTCGAGATCCGACAGGTCCATCTGGCTGCGGTCCAGTGCAATGATTTCACCCAAGCCGCGCAGGCTGCGTTCCAGCTCGTGGCCGACCTGACCGGTTTTCCCGGTAAGCAGTATCCTCATGCAAAAACCTCGGCATCCGCAAGCAATTTACCGACCTGGTCCTTGCCCGACAACAAAGGCTCCCCTTGCATCGGCCAGTCGATGCCGATCGCAGGGTCGTTCCAGAGGATGCAGCGCTCATGTTCCGGCGCCCAGTAATCGGTGGTCTTATAAAGGAATTCGGCGGATTCGCTGGTAACCACGAAACCATGGGCAAAGCCGGGCGGCACCCACAATTGCCGCTTGTTTTCCGCGGACAAGACAACACCCACCCATTTGCCGAAAGTGGCGGAGTTTTTCCTGATATCGACGGCAACGTCAAACACTTCTCCGGCGACCACGCGCACCAGCTTTCCCTGCGGCTGCTGGATCTGGTAATGCAAGCCGCGCAGCACATTCCTGGCGGACTTGGAGTGATTGTCCTGGACAAAGCTGCTGCTGACGCCGCTCAATTCGGTGAAACGGCGTTCGTTAAAGCTTTCGTAGAAAAATCCCCGGTCATCGCCAAACACCTTAGGCTCGAAAATCAGCACGTCGGGAATACTCGTGGCTTGTATTTGCATCGTTAATACACCTTATCTGTCAATAAACGCATCAGATACTGGCCGTAGCCGTTTTTCTTCAGCGGTTGCGCTAGCGCGTCAAGTTGTTCGGCATTGATATAGCCTTTGCGGTATGCGATTTCTTCCGGGCAGGCGACTTTCAGTCCCTGGCGATTCTCGATGGTCGCGATGAACTGCCCCGCTTCCAGCAACGATTCATGGGTCCCGGTATCGAGCCATGCCATGCCGCGCCCCATCAGCTCGACATTCAGGCGTTGCCGCTCCAGGTAGACCCGATTGACGTCGGTAATCTCCAGCTCTCCGCGTGGCGACGGCTTGATGCCTGCGGCGATGTCGCATACCTCGCGGTCATAAAAATACAGGCCGGTCACGGCGTAATTCGATTTTGGCTTCAGGGGCTTTTCTTCAATGCTGACGGCACGGCGCTGGTCATCGAATTCGACCACGCCATAGCGCTCGGGATCGTGCACATGATAGGCAAATACGGTGGAGCCTTCCGTGCGCGCCGAAGCTTCGCTCAGCTGGCTTTCAAAATCGTGGCCGTAATAGATGTTGTCGCCCAGGATCAAGGCCGAGGATGCATCGCCGACAAAATCCCGGCCGATGATGAATGCCTGCGCCAAGCCGTCCGGCGTCGGCTGCACCGCATAGCTTAGCTCGATGCCCCACTGCCGCCCGTCGCCCAGCAGCTCTTTGAAGCGAGGCGTGTCCTGCGGCGTCGAAATGATCAGGATCTCCCTTATGCCGGCCAACATCAGCGTAGTCAGCGGGTAGTAGATCATCGGCTTGTCGTACACCGGCAACAATTGCTTGGAGATCGACATGGTGACCGGATACAGGCGCGTGCCGGAACCTCCCGCAAGAATAATTCCTTTACGGCTTTGAGAAATTGGCGTTGTCATCAGGCAGTCCCTTCAGAACCTCGGCGTTGCTCGTAATTCTTTTCAACCCATTTCAGATAGTCGCCAGACTGGACATCCTTTACCCAGTCCTGGTTGGACAGGTACCACTGGACCGTCTTGCGGATGCCGGTATCAAAGGTTTCCACCGGCTTCCAGCCCAGTTCGCGTTCGATCTTGCGCGCGTCGATGGCATAGCGGCGATCGTGGCCGGGACGGTCGGTAACGTAGGTGATCTGGTCGCGGTAGCTGCCGGCCGCCTTCGGATCGAGTTCATCCAGGATGTCGCACAAGGTATGGACCACGTCCAGGTTGGCTTTCTCATTCCAGCCGCCGATGTTGTATACCTCGCCCGGTTTACCCGCTTCCAGCACGCGGCGTATTGCTGCGCAGTGATCGCTTACATAAAGCCAGTCGCGCACTTGCTGGCCGTCGCCGTATATCGGCAATGGCTTGCCGGCGCGGGCATTGGTGATAATCAACGGAATCAGTTTTTCCGGGAAATGGTAAGAACCATAGTTGTTGGAGCAGTTGGTGGTCAGCGTCGGCAATCCGTAGGTGTGGTGATAAGACCGGACCAGGTGATCGGAAGCCGCTTTCGATGCCGAGTACGGACTGTTGGGCGCGTACTGTGTGTTTTCGGTAAACGGCGCATCGTCGGGGCCGAGGGTGCCATAGACTTCGTCGGTCGACACATGCAGGAAGCGGAATCCCGCCTTTTCCGCATCGGGCAAGGCGCTCCAGTAGGAACGGGCAGCCTCCAGCAGGCCAAACGTGCCGTTGACGTTGGTTTCCACGAACGCCGCCGGTCCGTGGATCGAGCGGTCGACATGGCTTTCTGCCGCAAAATGGACAATCGCGCGAGGCTTGTGCTGCGCCAAGAGAGCGGCAACCTGCGCTGTATCGCCGATATCACCCTGCACAAAGACATGGCGAGGATCCTGGCGAACGCTCGCCAGGTTGTTGATATTTCCGGCGTAAGTCAGCTTATCGAAGTTAATCACCGGCTCGTCATTTTGCGCCAGCCAGTCGAGTACGAAATTGGAACCGATAAAGCCCGCTCCGCCAGTAATAAATATCATGTATATATCCTAAAAATAGAGTTCTGAAGCCTTGCGCCGCAATCAGCGGATACCGCGCATTTCTTCGAAATCACCAAATTCGTGCGTAACCTTGAATTATCCACTATTCGCAAGCAATATAAGTTACCTAAATATCATTTCCCCGCATTTGACCAAGTACAGAGCGGTAAGCAATGTAACAAATTGTTGCGAAATAACAACTCAACAACACTGGACATTAAATAGTAAGCTTCAGACCACAACAAACCTTGGAAGTGCCACATTGCCCATCCTGTATTGCTCTTGCGGCCAAACCACAATAGGTATCTGAAAAACCGGCTAGCGATCTACAATGGCGGACTCCATTGCTGCCATCGCTGCAAAATATGACATCCATCAGTCCTACCCTATATGCCGTCGGCGATTTGCAAGGCTGCCACCAAAGCCTGCTGAACCTGCTGGAGCGCATCGACGCAGCCACCCCGGATGCACGCCTGATTTTCGTCGGCGACCTGGTCAACCGCGGCCCGCAATCGCTGGCGACGCTCAGGCTGATCCGCTCCCTCGGCGATCGCGCCCAGGCCCTGCTCGGCAACCACGACCTGCACCTGCTGGCGGCCGCGCACGGCATCCGCAAACTGCACAAGGCCGACACGCTGCAAGAGATCCTGGACGCGCCCGATCGCGACGAACTGCTTGACTGGCTCAGGCAGCGGCCGCTGGCGCTACAGGAACAGGACCATCTGTTCTTGCATGCCGGCGTGCTGCCGCAATGGTCCGCCGCCAAGACGGTCGCGCTGGCGCAGGAAGTCGAGGCTGTGCTGCGCGGCCCGCATTGGGTCGGCTTTTTGAGCGAAATGTATGGCAACCAGCCCTTGCGCTGGGACGATGCGCTGCAAGGCAACGAACGCTTGCGCTGCATCGTCAACGCGTTGACGCGATTGCGGTTTTGCACTGAGGACGGAACCATGGAGCTGGCGGCCAAGGAAAGCACCGGCATCTCCATGCCCGGCTACCTGCCCTGGTTCGATGTGCCGCAACGGCAGACCCAGGACGTGACGGTGGTGTACGGCCATTGGTCGACCCTGGGGCTGGTGCTCAGGCCGAACCTGATAGGACTGGATACCGGCTGCGTGTGGGGCGGCAAGCTTACCGCGGTACGGCTGGCCGACCGGCAGCTGTTTCAGGTCAGCTGCCCGCAAGCGCAGCGGCCGGGATAAAACTCAGGTTTCTACCGCGTCTAGGCGACCCCGTCTGGGCGACCCCGTCTAGGCGACCCCTTCCTTTTCCGTGATCTCCAACGCCTCGGCAATCGAAGTACGCGCGAGGACGGCCAGGTCGCGGCGATGCGATCCGGTCGTATCGATAGGCGCCAGCTGGATCAGCTCAGCTCTCATCGACGGCGCTTTCAGGATCGCCAGCATGCTTTCGGCAAACGTCATGTCGCCGATAAAATCCGCAGCCGGATGCAGCGCTCCGTGTTCATCCAGGTAGCGCAAGGCATACGGCTGCACCGGCACCTTGGCGTCGAGCGCGGCTTCGAACAGGTTGGCGTGGAAAGGCAGGAGCGAACCCTGCGCCGCCGTGGTCCCCTCAGGGAAGAAGGCAACCCGCGCGCCTGCTTCAATACTGGTCACCAGCCCCTGGAATATGCGCCGTACATCGCGCTGCTTGCCGCGCGCGATAAAAATCGTGCCGCCCTTTTCACACAGCCAGCCGATCAAGGGCCAGTCGCGGATATCCGACTTGGCCACGAACTGGCAGGTCTGGATCGAATTGATGACGAAGATATCCAGCCACGAAACATGGTTGGCGACGATCAGGGCGCGCGCCGCGGCCACACTGTCCTGCGGATTACGCAGCGTGACCCGGACCCGGCAGATCGCCAGCAGCTGGATCGACCACAGCCGTATGCGCCGCTGCCGCCCTGCGCTGTCGGTCAAGGGAAACACCGTGGCGCAAGTCCACAGGCCGACGAGCAGGTGTAGCAGCACCCGTGCCAGGCGCAAGGCGAACCGCAGCTGCTTCATGCGCGCTCAAATGCTATATGGCCAGCCACAATCGTGGTTTTCACGCGTCCGCACAGCTCATACCCGAGGAATGGCGTGTGTTTGCCCTGGCTGGCCAGTTCCTTGGCTTCCACTGTCCAGCGCACGGCGGGATCGAACAGGCAGATATCGGCGACGCTGCCGACCGTCATCCGGCCGGCAGCCAGGCCGGCCACGCCGGCGGCGTCGGTGGTGATTTTCGCCAGCGCGCGGCTGACCCTTTGCTGCTCCGGGACCACACATTCTTCGGCCCACTTCAGGGCCAGCGACAGCAGCAGTTCGAGGCCGGTGGCGCCGGGTGTTGCTTCGCCGAACGGCAGCAGTTTTTCATCGTCGTCGACCGGCGTGTGGTCCGAGCAGATAGCGTCGACGGTGCCATCCAGCAGCGCCTGCCGGATCGCATCGCGGTCGCGCTGCGAGCGGAACGGCGGCGTCATCCTGGCGTTGGAATCGAAGAAGCCGATATCGACGTCGGTCATGTGGATGTGATGGGCGCCGACGTCGCAGGTGATCGGCAAGCCTTCTTTCTTGGCGGCGCGGATCAGTTCCAGTCCCGGCGCCGATGAAATGCGGCACAAATGCACGCGGGCGCCGGTCTCGCGCACCAGTTCGAAAATGGTCTGCAGGCGAATCGTTTCCGCCATGGTCGGCACGCCCGACAGGCCGAGCCGCGAAGCGACTGCGCCGCTATGCGCGATGCCGCCATGCCCCAGGTAAGGATCTTGCGGCCGCAGCCAGACGGTATAACCGAAGGTGCGCGCGTACTGCATGGCGCGCAGCAGGACGGTGGTGTCCAGGATCGGCTCTTCCGCCTGGGCGAAGCCGATGCAGCCGGCGTCGGTCAGCTCGGCCATCTCGGTCAGTTCCTTGCCTTTGAGGCCAACAGTCAAAGCGCCCAGCGGATAGACATGCGCCTGGTTCAGGCTCTTGGCGCGATGCTTCAGCATTTCCACCAGGCCCGGCTCGTCGAGCACCGGATCGGTATCCGGCGGGCACACCAGGCTGGTGACGCCGCCCTGCATGGCTGCCTGCATTTCCGATTCCAGCGTTGCCTTGTATTCGTAGCCAGGCTCGCGCAGGCGCACGCTCAGGTCGACCAGGCCCGGCGCCACCACCAGGCCGTCGGCGTCTATCGTCTTGTTGGCCGTGAAATCGGCCGGCGCGCTGCCGACGCCGACGATCTTGCCGGCGGCAATGAACAGGTCCTGCCGGGCATCGATATTGTTTGCAGGGTCAATCAGGCGGCCGTTTTTGATGTGAAGTTTCATCTGTAAAATTATTCTATATTGCGGGACAGAGTTTAAGAGTCGCCGTAGCGCGACGAATTACCCTGTCCCCAACTGGCTAAACTGGAAGTTTGGAGCTACGTAATACTGTGCAAAACAGAAACAACTACGATAGCGCTAATTACCCGCCAAAATACTCATGACCGCCATCCGCACCGCAATGCCGAACGTCACCTGCGGCAGGATCACCGCCTGCGCGCCGTCGGCAACCGCCGAGTCGATTTCCACGCCGCGGTTCATCGGCCCCGGATGCATCACGATCGCATCCGGCTTGGCCAGCGCCAGGCGTTCCGGCGTCAGCCCGTAGCTCTTGAAGAATTCCTGCGCCGACGGCAGCAAGGCGCCGCTCATGCGTTCGTTCTGCAGGCGCAGCATGATGATCACATCGACGCCTTTCAAGCCTTCGTTCATGTCGGTGAAGACGCGCACGCCCATCTGCTCCAGGCCGCTGGGCAACAAAGTGCGGGGGCCGATGGCGCGCACTTCCGGCACGCCCAGGGTAGTCAGCCCATGGATGTCTGAACGCGCCACGCGGCTATGCAGGATGTCGCCGACGATCGCCACTGTCAGGTTGCTGAAGTCTTTCTTGTAGTGGCGGATCGTGTACATGTCCAGCAAACCCTGGGTCGGGTGGGCATGGCGGCCGTCGCCGGCGTTCACCACGTGGACGTGATGCTGCCGGGTATCGGTCAGGTGCTTGGCGATCAGGTACGGCGCGCCGGACTGCGCGTGGCGCACCACGAACATGTCGGCGTGCATGGCCGACAGGTTGTCGATGGTGTCCAGCAGCGACTCGCCCTTGCTGGCGCTGGAGGCCGAGATATTCAGGTTGATGACGTCGGCCGACAGGCGCTTGGAAGCGATTTCGAAAGTGGTGCGGGTGCGCGTGGAGTTTTCAAAGAACAGGTTGAACACGCTTTTGCCGCGCATCAGCGGCACTTTCTTGACATCGCGGTCGCTGACGCCGACAAAGGAAGAAGCTGTGTCCAGGATATGCGTGACGACGGAAGTCGGCAGTCCCTCGATCGTCAACAGATGTTGCAGTTCGCCGTTTTTATTGAGTTGGGGATTAAGCATTGGATTGGATGATTAAAGTGAAGCTGCCGTCGTCGGCGCGTTGAAGTTGTAAGGACTGGCCCGGCTGCAGCGTCACCGCATCGGCGATGAAATCGGCGGCTACCGGCAAGTCGCGCTCGCCGCGGTCGATCAGCGCCGCCAGCATGATTTTCCTGGGACGGCCGTAGTCGAACAATTCGTTGATCGCCGCACGCGTGGTGCGGCCGGTGTACAGCACGTCGTCCACCAGCAGGATGGTGGCGTCGTCGACGTCGAACGGAATCTGGGTCGGCTTGATGTCGGCGCGCAATCCCTTTTCGGAAAAGTCGTCGCGGTAGAACGAGACATCGATAAAGCCGAGACGCTCGGCCGGATTCAGGCGCAAGGCCGTGACCAGGCGCTCGGCGATCCAGGCGCCGCCAGAGTAGATGCCGATGACAGCGACATTGTCGGCTTGCGCCAGGGCTGCTTTTACTTTTGCCTCAAGCACCTGGTACAGCGCTTCGGCATCGAATTGGGGAGTGGTTGTAGTCATTGCATCTTCACCGCTAAGTCAAGGTCATACAGATAAATCGTCAGGCAAACCGTCAAAATACTGCTGCAGGATGATCGCGGCAGCCTGGTCGTCGATCACATCTCCCCGCTGCTGCTTGATCACCGCTGACGAATAGCGCTCATCGACCAGCACCGTGGCGACATCGTAACGGCCATGCAGCTGGTTGGCAAAACGCTGGCAACGGACGCTCATCTCGTGCGTTGCGCCGTCCGGATGCAAGGGCAGGCCCACTACGCACAACACCGGCTGCCACTCTTTGACCAGGGCCGAGATTTCGGCAAACTTGCCGTCGTTGGTGGCTGCGCTGATGACCTGCAACGGCTGCGCCTGCTTCAGCACGGTGTTGCCAACCGCCACGCCGATGCGTTTCAGGCCGAAATCAAATCCCAGCACGGTGCCTGCGATATCCGTCACGCCAGCCATGCCAGGCTCCCGCACAGATCTTTCGGCAACTCACGCACGCCCGGATTCCGAGGTCAGCATGTACGGCGAAATCCCCAGCAGATTCACCGCGGCGGCAAACCGCTCGGCAATCGGCAATTCAAAAATGATGGCGGGGTCGGCGGCGACAGTCAGCCAGCCGTTGTGGACAATCTCGCTTTCCAGCTGGCCGGCGCTCCAGCCGGAACAGCCGAGGCTGACCAGGATGCGCTGCGGGCCGCTGCCATGCGCCACTTCTTCCAGCACGTCCTTGGAGGTGGTCATGGCGATCTGGTCCGTCACTTTCAAGGTTGAGGAATAATTCTTGATCGGCGCATGCAGCACAAAACCGCGCTCAACCTGGACCGGGCCGCCAAACATGACGGGCCGGTCGGCGATCGGGTCGTCGAAACCCAATCCAGGGCTGATTTCAAGCTTGAGATCGATGCGGTCGAACAATACCTGCATGGTCATGTCGGTCGGCTTGTTGATCACCACGCCCAGCGCACCGTTGGCATTATGTTCACACAAATACACCACGGTCCCGCCGAAAACGGGGTCCAACATGGAAGGCATTGCAATAAGGAAATGATTTGTCAGATTCAAAGGAGGGGAATCAGCGCCAGCCTTCGCACCGCCCTTGCGCGCGGGAGAATCGTCCGGAGTTGTATCTAGCTTGGCCATGGACCGCATTTTATCAGTTTTGAATACGCTAAAGCCGCTTTGAATAGTGTCGCATGTCGGGTAAAGTCCCCGCAAGCCGACTCGGCGTTGCCTCGCAATCATTCATTTTTCATACCTAACGCACCCTCATGCTGAAATTTGAGAAATCCCTGGTCTGGTTTCGCCGCGATTTGCGCATGTACGATCACGCTGCCCTGTACCACGCCTTGAAAACCAGCGCAGCGGTGTTCTGCGTGTTCGTGTTCGATACCGATATCCTGCAGCCATTGCTGAATGCCGGCCTGAGCGCCGACCGCCGGGTTGAATTCATCCACGGCAGCGTGATCGAACTCGACCTAGAATTGCGCAAATTAGGCAGCGGACTGCTGGTGCGCCACGGCGCCGCCGGAGAGGTCATTCCTGCGCTGGCAAGGCAACTCGGCGTCAACGCCGTGTTCAGCAACCACGACTATGAACCGCAGGCGCGGCAGCGCGATGCCGATGTCGCCGCATTGCTGGCCGCCGATGGCCGAGTCTGGCGCAGCTACAAGGACCAGGTGATTTTTGAGCGCGACGAAATACTGACCATGGCAGGCCAGCCGTTCTCGGTATTCACGCCCTACAAGAACGCCTGGATGAAAAGGCTGGCGGCAGCCGATGGCTCTTCTTTCTTGAAACCCTACCAGGTAGAAAAATATGCGGCACGCCTGACCTCGCCGTCCTCCTCTCCTCCTGAAACAATCCCCAGCCTGGCCGCGCTGGGATTCAAGAAAACCAATCTGCGAGAACTCGAGATCGCGCCAGGCATGTCTGGCGCCGCCGCCCTGCTGGAAGATTTCATGGAGCGTATCGGGCGGTATGGCCAGAGCCGCGATTTTCCCGCCGTCAAGGGACCATCGTATCTTTCAATACACCTGCGCTTTGGCACCATCTCGATTCGCACGCTGGCCCGCGCCGCGTATCAGACCTTGCACCAGGGCGCTGCTGCAGGAGGTGCTGCGGTATGGCTGTCGGAATTGATCTGGCGCGATTTTTATTTCATGATCCTGCATCATCATCCGCATGTGGCACTAGCCGCCTTCAAGCCAGGCTATGACGCCATCCAATGGGAAAGCGGTGAACGCGCACGCAGTTTGTTCCAAGCCTGGTGCGACGGCCACACCGGTTATCCGCTGGTGGATGCCGCCATGCTGCAACTCAATCAGAGCGGCTATATGCACAATCGCCTGCGCATGGTGGCTGCGTCCTTCCTGATCAAGGATCTCGGCATAGACTGGCGTTGGGGGGAACGTTATTTTGCCGAGCGCCTGAACGATTTCGATCTCGCCGCCAACAACGGCGGCTGGCAATGGGCCGCGTCGTCGGGTTGCGATGCGCAACCCTATTTCCGCATTTTCAATCCGCTTACCCAATCCGGGAAAGTCGATGCCGATGGCAAGTTCATCCGCCGCTACCTGCCGCAACTGTCAGCGCTCGACAGCAAACACATCCATGCGCCATGGCTAGCGCCCGCGCGGGAACTGGAACGGGCCGGAATCAAGCTCGGACAGGACTACCCGCTGCCGCTGGTGCAGCATGACGAAGCACGTAAAGCAACCTTGCTGCGCTACGGGGTCGTAAAAAAAATGAATGCGGAGTAAGAGAAATCCATGCGCGTGTGCGGAAAATGCATCTTCCGCACGCGCGCATGAAAGGTTACTGCAGAGTGTTGACTTCTTTGTTGATGAACGACTTGATGGTGCTGATCAGCTCATCTTCCTGGTACGGCTTGCCCAGGTACTCGTTGACGCCCAGCTCCATTGCATAGCTGCGGTGCTTGGCCGCCGTACGCGAGGTGATCATGATGATGGGAATATGGCGTGTGCGGTCGTCATTGCGGATGTTGCGGCTCAGGTCGAAACCATCCATGCGCGGCATTTCAATATCCACCAGCATCACGTCCGGCGTAATCGCCTGCAGCTGCTCCAGCGCATCGACGCCGTCTTTCGCCAGCACCACCTGGTAACCTTCGCGCGACAGCAGGCGCTGGGTAACCCGGCGCACGGTCAGCGAATCGTCGACCACCATCACCACGCTCTGGCTGCGCAAGCCCTGTACTGCCTGGGCCGCGTGCGGTGTGCCGGATTCGGCGCCGACGCTCATCTCCGCTACCGCGCCCAGCGTCTCGTGGGTAGCCAGGTGCGATTGCTTCGGCGCCCGCAATTCGTGGGACGTATTGAATAACTGCCGCATTGCCAGCGGCACCGGATTCAAGATCAGCACGATATCGCCCGAACCCAGCACGGTTGCACCGGCAATCCCGATCATCCGCGACAGCTGCGGGCCGATGTTCTTGACCACGACTTCTCGGTTGCCGACGATTTCATCGACGTGTATCGCTACCCGGTCGTTGCCGCTGCGCAGGATGATGATAGGCGAATATTGCTGCGCCACCGGCACCATGTCGGTATCGCCCAGCAAGGTCGACAGATATTGCAGCGGCACTTTATGGCCTTGCCAGATCAGCGAACCATCGTTGTAGGCTGCGGCCAGCGCCTTCGCCTTCAATTGCTGCACCTGCTCGACCAGCGCCGACGGCACCGCATACGTGCTGCCGCCGGTGGTCAGCAGCACCACCTGGGTCACTGCCAGCGTCAGCGGCAGGTGGATCGTGAAATGCGTGCCCTGGCCAGGATCGCTGCTGACCGAGACACGGCCGCCCAGCGATGCTGCTTCCGAGCGCACCACGTCCATGCCGACGCCGCGGCCGGCCAGTTCGGTGACGTCTGCAGCGGTGGAAAAGCCGGGACGGAAAATCAGGTCGGTGGTTTCCAGGTCGGATATCTGCTCGTCGCTTTCCAGCAAGCCGATCGTGCGCGCCTTGTCGCGGATGCGCTGCAGGTTCAAGCCCTGGCCGTCATCCGACAGCTGGATCAGGATTTCATTGCCGTCCTGGCGGATTTCAATCTTCAATTCGCCGGTTTCGTTCTTGCCGGCAGCGCGCCGCGCTTCACGCGATTCGATGCCGTGCACGATCGCGTTACGCAGCAAATGCTCGAACGGGGCGATCATTTTTTCCAGCACGCTGCGGTCGATTTCCACGTTGCTGCCGCGGATATCGAGGTTGACCCGCTTGTCCAGTTCCTTGGCGACCTGGCGCGTGAGCCGGTACAAACGCTCGGCGATGCTGGCAAACTGCACCATGCGCACATGCATCAGGTCCTGCTGCAGGTCACGCGTCAGGCGGCGCTGGGTCAGCAAGTCGGCGTTGGCGCCGTCTACCGTATTGGTCAGGTTCTTTTGCAGCGAGGCGACGTCATTGACGCTTTCGGCCATCATCCGGGTCAGTTCCTGCAACCGGGTAAAGCGGTCGAATTCAAGCGGGTCGAATTCGCGTTCGCCGGCCAGCGTCATGCGCGAGCTGATCTGCGCTTCCGCCTGGATTTCGATTTCCCGCAACTGGCCGCGCAGGCGGTCGACGTTTTCGGTCAGTTCCGACAAGGAAATCTGCAAGGTGCCGATGCCTGATTCCAGCCGCGAACGTGTGATCGATACTTCACCGGCCTGGTTAACCAGCCGGTCCAGCACTTCGGCGTTGACGCGCACCTGCGACACCAGGCCGGTGGCGCTGGTAACCGCGGGTACCGGCGCCACGCCAGCGGCCAGCGACGGCATCACGCTCGGCAGGTTGACAGGGTCGTGCGCTTCCGGCGCAGGCGCGGCGGCTACGACCGGCTGCTGCGCCTGTGGATTGCGCAGGTTCTCGAACATCTGCACGCCGCGGTCATAATGCGCCAGCAATTCGTCGATAGTGTGCCGCGAAGAGCTGCCCGTTTGCAGGATCACTTCGATATGGCTTTCCATCTCGTGCATGTGCTGGCCCAGCACCATCGCGCCGGCCATGCGGGCGCTGCCCTTGATGGTATGCAAATGGCGCAGGATCGCTTGCGACGGCTTGACGTCGGCAGGGTTTTGCTGCCAGCTGCGCAGGGCGCTGCCGATTTGCGGCAGCATGTCGCTGCCCTCTTCCAGGAATATCGGCAGCAAGTCAGGATCCAGTTCATCCCGCACCACCAGCGACGGATCGATCTCTTCCTTCGCCGGCTCAAACAACTGCTGCACGGCTGCGGCCGGGGCCTCAGCCATCGGCTGCATATCGCTTGCCTCAGCCGGAACGCTTGCGCTTGTTTCTTCAATGATCGCAGGGACCACATGGAGATGGCTCTCGACCACCGGCTCCGTAATCTCGGCAACCGCTTGCGGCGGCGCGACGTCGACAGCGGCTATCGTCTCGTCGACGGTTTCCGGCAACGTTTCCACGCCGCGCGATTCCTGGCCCTGCCACAAACTATCCAAACTGCTGACCAAGGCCGGCTCGTAATACGGCATGTCGCCTTGCGAGAACTGCTGCAGCATCCATTTGATCCGCTCGACGCCAAACTGGAGCGTGTCGTAGTCGGTTCCGTGCAGGCTGCTCGGCTGCAGCGCCATCCGCTGCAATGCCATCTCCAGCGCATGCGCCACTTCCTGCAAAGGCTTGAAACCAACCGTGGCGGAACTGCCTGCCAGCGAGTGGGCGGCATGGACCGACTGCGTCATGACCGGCCGTTCCGGCTCATGCCGCCATTCGGCGAAATCGTGCGACAGGTGACGCACCAGCTGGTCAGTCTCGGCCAGATAGATATTGTAGAGCGGCAGGCTGATGGTCAGGTCGCCGATCTGCTTGGTGCTGTCGTCATGGCGGATTTCCTGCATGCCAGGAAAGGCGATCACTTCTGCGCTGGTGGTCGCTGCCACCGGCGCTGCTTCGATGGCCGCGGATTCCGCAACGGCTTCCGCTTCCGCCTGCGCCTCAAACTGGATTTCCGGCAACCGGGTTTCTTCCACAGCCGCAGGCTGCGAAGCAGCGGTAAACAAGGCCAGGGCGTCGTCGCTCAGCTGGATTTCTTCGGCCTGCGCCGGCAACTCAAGCAGATCGCTGAATTCCAGCAGCTCCTCCGGCTCAGCCACCGCAACGGCTGCGGGATCGGCAAATGGTCCGCCGTCACGCACCCGCGCGGCGATCTCGGCCAGTGCGTCAGGCGTCTGTTGCGAATGCCCATGCTGCTGGATTTCCTTTACCCAGCCGTCCAGCTGGGTCACGGCATGGTCCAGCAAGGCGTTCAGGTCGGCGCTCACCGCACGCGATTCCGACAGCCATAGGTTCAATACCTGTTCAATGCTCCAGGCTGCTTCGCCGAAAGCGTTCAAGCCGATCATGCGGCCGCTGCCCTTGAGGGTATGGAATGCACGGCGCAGTACTGTCAGGGGTTCTTGCTTATGCGGGGCGTCGTGCAGCTGCAGTTGCGGCAGGGTCTGCCTGGCGTTCGTCAGGACCTCGTCCGCCTCGGACAAAAAAATCTCACGCAGTTCGGCGTCAGCCTCCTCGTCGCTTACTGCTGCCGGCGCTACCGGCGCTGCGGCTTCCGCCGTGTGCAGCGGCACGATGGTGGTGACGATTTCCGCCAGCGACTGCTGGGATGCGGAAAAATCCGGATGATCGAGGATATCGATGGCTGCCTGGGCGCGGTCGGTAGCTTCGGGATTGTCGCTCAAGGCGGCATCGACCCGCATCTGCACCAGCGACTCTTTCAGCCGTTCCTGCAATTCCGGATCATGCGGCTGCGCGGTCAGGGACAGCGCCAGTTCCGCCGATTCCTGCTGGTGCTGCAGCAGCTCGTCTTCCACCGTCGCCAGCTCAGGCAAGGATGGCAAACTGTCGCCTGCGGCGGCCGGGGTTTGATTGTCGGATTCAGACGACGGCACTACCGGATCAGGCTGCGGAGCCGCGACCACGGCGCGCCGTTCCAGCAGGTTGATGCGGAACACGCCCGCTTCTTCGTCAAAAGTGAAATGGTTGTTCTGGGTATCCGACTGATGCTGCAGCGTTTCGATAAAGAAGCTGAGCGCGCCGATGTTTTGCGCAATCCGCTCGAATTCTTTCTGCTCCGGCACTTGCGGCACCGGCGCGCTGCCCTCGGCGGCAAAGCGCTGCAGGGTGCTGCGCGTATGTTCGACCACGCGCATGGCGTCGCTCTGTTCCTGGATCGCCAGCGCGCCCTGGATCTGGTGCAATACCTGTTCGATCTGGGCCAGCACTTCGCGCCGCTCCGGATCGTTGAAGAATTCGTCCAGCATCTTTTCGACCTGGCGCAGGCTGGACAGCATTTCAGAAGCCAGCATCTTGACCGTCTGGCGCTGCTGCGCCTCGCGATAGATATCGTCGATCCATTGCGCCGGCTTGCCCAGCGTCTCGCCGGACACGACCGACAGCAGGCGCGCCGTCATCGCATCCGCGCGCTCGGAAAAATTCTCCGGCAGGCGGCTGATGTGGTTCAGCGTGTTTTCGATAAACAGCAGGCTGGTGGCGATCTCCATGCAGATCGCATCGCCCGGCCGCGAATGCGCAGCATGGCGGGCAATGCCGTTAAGTTCGCGCAGCAGCTTCGACAGCGACGGCGCGTTCAGCCGGCTGCCGGCTTCGCTCAAGCCATGCATTTCCTGTTCGAAGGCAGACGCCGGGCTGGCGTCGCCGCTGGCCAGGCGGTCCCACATGTTCTTGGCCTGCGCCAGGCGGTCCTTGGCAGTGCTCAAGGCATCCAGGCTGATCTGGCCGTAGTGGCGCGTGCTGTAGTCGGCCGGCACCAGGCCGTTGAGGCGATAGGCGACACGGATCTGGGTCGCCAGCTTGGAAGTCTGCTCGATGCCGGCGATAAAGAACAAGGCGTCGCGCAACAGCCGCTCCGAGATGCTCGACGAACCCTGGCTCAGGCGGCGCAGCTGCAGGTTGATGCGGGCAAACAGCTGCTTGACGTAGAGCTCGTTCGATACCTGGTCAGTGGCGACCGCTTCGGCGAAGCCATGCATCACCCACCAGAACGCGCGCGATTGCTGGTTGCGCTGCATCTGTTCGACTTCGGTCACCACCGTTTGCATCGCGGTGGCGTTTTCCAGTTCAATCGCCTTGTCGGCGCTTTTCAGGAACGGCAGCAGCGCGCGCTCGAAGCGCTTGCGCAACGGCAGGTAAACGTCCGCCTGGACCGCCGCGGCCTGCTCTGCCGCAGGGAAATGGGGGCGAATCGTCAGGTCGGGGAAAAACAGGTCGGCCGGATGGATGCGTTCAGCGCCGCGGATCTCCAGCAGCGCCTGGTAATACGGAAACAGGCGGACCGGCTGGTGGCTGCCGCCGGCCAGCACTTCGTCCAGGTATTCGATCAGCGCCTGGTAGGCATTGCCGATAACCTGCGCATGCTGCGCGCTCAGTTCGGCATGGCCGGATTCGGCGCGTTCAAGTATGTCTTCAACCGTTTCGGTGATGATGGTGACGCCGTCGATATCGACCATCTGCAAAGCGCCGTGCGCCTGGTGCAGGTAGGTCTTGGCGTGGCGGACGGCTGTCAGGTAATCGTCGCTGGCAACGTCGCCGGCTTGGGTCAGGGCGGCGCCGGACTGGTTCAGCGCCTCGCGAATTTCGCTCATCACCCATGACAACGGTCCGGTATCAAGGTGCGTCCGCGCAGAGTCAGCGGTGCTGGAAAAATCGGTGGTCATGACTGCCTCATGGATTCAGGGAGTGGCCAGGGAATCGACCACGATGCATATCCATTGCCCGGGCATGCGACAACAGCGCAAGCCCCGGGCAAGGATGCCGTGCCTGCTGGTCCCGGTTCAATGACAACAAACGGGGCAGCAAACACGGTGCCACACATTAATTGGTCACGCGGAAACGCGATACCGAGCTCTTCAAATCTTCTGCCAGCTTGGACAGTTCACGAATCGACAAGGCCGTCTGTCGTGTACCTTCCCGTGTTTTTTCAGTCACCGAAAGAATGTTTTGAATGTTGGTAGCCACGCCGTTTGCCGAGTTGGCCTGCTGCTCGGTTGTGGAAGAAATGCTTTGAATCAGTTCCGCCAGGCGGTTCGAAACGCGCCGGATATCCGACAAGGCCGCACCGGCCGCATCTGACAGCTTGGCTCCTTCGACCACCCCTTGCGTCGAACGCTCCATCGCCACCACCGCATCGTGGGTGTCGGTCTGAATGGTGCGCACCAGCGCACCGATCTGCTTGGTCGCCGCGCCGGAACGTTCCGCCAGGCGCTGAACTTCTTCCGCCACCACCGAGAAGCCGCGGCCCGCTTCGCCTGCCGAAGCCGCCTGGATCGCCGCATTCAGCGCCAGCACGTTGGTCTGTTCGGTAATGTCGGAAATCAGTTCGGTGATTTCACCAATTTCCTGTGACGATTCACCCAGCCGCTTGATGCGCTTGGAAGTTTCCTGGATGTGCTCGCGGATTTCATTCATGCCTGAGATCGCGTTTTCCACCGCCTTGGAGCCTTCTTCAGCCGCACTAACCGATTGCCGCGCCACTTCAGCCGACTCGCTGGCCGATTTGGAAACGTCGGTAATCTGGGTCGCCATGTCCAGGACCGCTTGCGTGGTTTCCTGAATATCGCGCGACTGCCGCTGCGACGCCGCCAGCAGTTCGATCGAAATGCTTTGCGCCTGGTCCGATGCGATCGTCACCTGCTGGGCGGTGGCGGTAACCCGTCCTACCAGCCCGCGCAACTCTTCCACCGTATAGTTCACCGAGTCGGCGATCGCGCCGGTAATGTCTTCCGACACCGTCGCCTGCACCGTCAAGTCACCGTCCGCCACTTCCTGCAATTCATTCATCAGGCGCAAAATCGCGGCCTGGTTCTGGTCGTTGGCGTTACTGGCATCTTCTTCCTGCTTGATCGCTTGCAGACGCTGTTCTTCCGCTTCCATCCGGCGCACATCGGCTTCATGGGTACGGTGACGTCCGTCCTGCACCTGGACCCAGGCAATCCCGGCCGCTGCCAGCAGGGTAACCAAGGCAGCCAGCAGCATCAGCCAGAACCAGATGCTTTGCGAGTCCTGCGCGTCGCGATAGGTATCTTGCAATGCGCCCAGGCGTTGCTTGAGGCTTTCGTTCTCGGTAAAGATCAGCTGTTCCGATTGTTTCGCCGAAACGAAGTTCTGCATGTTGCCCAGGATCGATGCCACCGATTCCTGGTACTCGGCAAAGCTCTTTTCCAGTTCAGTCAGCTTGCTGCGCTCTTCTTCGCTCTTGCTGGCCGGCAGGCGCAATACATCGCTGCCGTTCAGGAAGCCGCTGACGATGTCGCGGAAAGTATTGGTGTCCTTGCCCAGCAAGAACGCGGTTTCCGGGTTCACGCCTTCGGAGGTCAGGAATTCATTGGCGCTGCGGCCGAGACGCTGGGTCAGCATGACCAGCTGCGAGGAAGCCGCGATTTCGCGCGGAGTGGCGCCGGTCTGGGTTTTCAGTGTCGCGATCTGTTCTGACAAATCGAGCAGGTTAGGCGAAATGCCGTTCAGTTTTTGCAGCGTCACACCGAAGCTGGTCAATTCCTTTTGCAGCTTGAGGATGGTCTCCGCAGCCTTGTCGGTATTCGACCAGACCTTGTCGACTTCGGCCAGCTTGGAACCCATGGTGGCGCTAGGGGTGCCGATATCGTGCCCCTTGTAGTCGCCGCCCTTGCGCAGGATGCCCAGGTCTTGGTTGAATTCCTTGCGGCTGTCGGCCAGCTGCTTGAACGCTTCAGGGTTACCCTGAATCGCATTCGGCGTCGCCTTACCGATACGCTGCGAGTGCATCAGCGCATCGCCGGCGATCTGGGTCTGGGTCGAGCTCATCGCTGAACTCTTGGCGCTCAGCCACAGGAACAGGATAGTCAGCAGCAACGCGCCGACCAGCACGGTCACCAGCAAGCGGATCTGCTTTTGCTGCGGCAGTTTGCCGATCAGCGGCAATGGCGAGGAGTCAGGACTGGCGAGGCTGGCGGCGGCACTGGTGAAAGACGGTGCAGCGGCGGGTTCCTTGGCAGCTTCCTGAGGAGCGGCGGCAAACGCCGGGGCAGCGGCCGCTTGCGGCGCGGCGGCCGGCTTCGGCAACGGCGCCAGCAGCGCCACAGGCGGCGGTTCAGGCATGAAACGCTCTTCCATGACGGTCTGCTCCGGATCATGCATCAATGCTTCCTGCACGAAACGATCGCCCGCTTCGCCCTGCTCTTCCTTGGCCGCCTTGGATAAAGACGGTAGTTTGAATGCCATTACAGAATCTCCTAATTGCAAATTCGCTGCCACCGGATACCGCTGCAGTTGCAACGGCACCTGGGACTCATAAACCTACTTGTAAAAAACGAGGGTCGTGCAAGATCTGGGCCATGCTCAGCTCGGTCCAGAGCTGCGAGTCGCTGTCGAGATAGCGCTTGGCGCCTGCCTGGTCCAGCGGCTCCGGGGCTTGCAGGGTCATCTGGGCGACGTTGCGCAAGCCCAGGACGCGAGAAACCAGCAAGCCGCTGTTGAACGAAAACGATGGTGCAAAAGCGACAATCCGGCATTCTTTGTCAATTTGCGTCACCCCATGGCCCTGGAAACGCGCAAAATCGATCACGCTGATCAGCGTGCCGCGCACATTGCTCAGTCCCAGGTACCAGTCGTGGGTCAACGGCACCCGCGAGATCTGGTCGACCGCGACGATCTCGCCCGCCTCTTGCAAATTCAGCAGCCAGCGGGTCTGCCCGATCAGCAAGCCGAGCTGGCTTTCCTGCGCTTCGGTGCCGCTGCGCGCAGCCTGCATCCGTTCCAGCAAGTGCGACTGGAATTCACGCAGCCGGCTGCGGCGCGAGTCGGCGTCAAGGGCAACCTTGTTGACGGGTAGCGACGAGGGCGATGTTTCCGCCGTCAGATGCGAGCTAGATTGGGTCATATTGATTGGGCGCTCATTTCGCGTAAACTTGGCTAGATTCGTCGGCTTAAATTCAGCAACCTTGAAACCGGCGTCCGATTAACCAAGCGCAGCGATTTTCGCCAGCAGTTCTTTCGGATCGATAGGTTTCACCAGGTAGTCGCGCGCACCTTGGCGCAGGCCCCAGATACGGTCGGTTTCCAGGCCCTTGCTGCTGCAGATGATGATGGGGATGTCCTTGGTGTCGTCGTCGCGCGTGATCGAGCGCGTCACCTGGAAGCCGTTCTGGCCCGGCATCACCACATCCATCAGGATCAGCTGCGGCTTGTCGGCCTTGATCTTGTCGAGGATGCCTTCGCCGTTTTCGGAAGTCGACACCGAATAGCCGGCCTTCGCCAGGATATCGGTCAGGAAATAACGCTCGGTTGGCGAGTCGTCGACGATGAGAATCTTCTGTATGGCCATGTTCAACCTTTATTTGCTTCGTACTTCAAATTATGTAAATCAGTCAGCCTGCTTCATGCAATGACCGGGATAGCACCGTCCGCTGTCTGCGTGTGCTGGCGCACCGCCTTCAGCAGACTGTCTTTGGTAAACGGTTTGGTGAGATATTCGTCGGAACCGACCATGGCGCCGCGTGCGCGGTCAAACAAGCCGTCCTTCGACGACAGCATGACCACCGGCGTAGCATGGAATTTAGCGCTCTTCTTGATCAGCGCGCAGGTCTGGTAACCATCCAGGCGCGGCATCAGGATGTCGCAGAAAATCAGCGCAGGCTTGTGATCGTTCACTTTCGCCAAGGCATCGAAGCCATCTTCGGCAAGTACGACCTGATAACCAGCCTGGCTCAGGAAAATTTCCGCGGACCGCCGGATAGTGCTGCTATCGTCAATGACCATTACCTTCAGGTTGACGCCGCCAAGTGATGTTGTCATGAAATCGTCTCATTCAATCCAAATAAATCTACGGCGTCACTGTAACAAAGAAAGACATTCCTTAGAACAATGTTTATGAAGGGCAGCCGATAAAGTTCAATTTATTTTGTAACTTGAGACAATAACTTGATATTCCTGCAATGAAAATGTGGTATTTGGCTTAAATGGCAACCATTTCAAAGTCTTCCTTGCGCGCGCCGCATTCCGGGCAAGTCCAGTTCATCGGCACATCGTCCCACAGTGTGCCGGGAGCAATGCCTTCCTCCGGCAAACCGGCCTCTTCGTCATAGACCCAGCCGCAAATCAGGCACATCCAGGTTTTGAACTCTGTGGATTTGGTAGTTTTGGTAGTTTCGTCATTGCTCACAGCGGTGATCCTTCAATCAAGTAAAATGCAAAGTCGGATATCTTAATCTACCCGCCGTGCAAAACCAAACTTCTCCACTTATATTGACCTTCGGCGTTGCCGACCCCGTCGGCGCCGCCGGCATCCAGGCTGACCTGGCCACGTTTTCGGCCATGGGCTGCCACGGCCTGTCCGTCATCACGTCGATCCTGATCGGCGACACCGCCCGCATCGAAGACACCCAGCAGATCGACGCTGACTGGGTGGCGGACCAGGCGCGCGTGCTGCTGGAAGACATGCCGGTGTCGGCCTTCAAGGTAGGCGCCGTCGGCAGCATCGAAAGCGTTTCGGTGATCGCCGAGATCGTCTCGGATTATCCTGAAATCCCGCTGATTCTAGACCCTTTTTTATCGGCCATGCCAGATCAGGGTCAAGACAGCGAAGACCTGCTGACCGCCATCCGCGAGCTGCTGGTTCCGCAGACCACGGTGATGCTGGTATCGGCGGTGGAACTGTCGCGCCTGGCAGAGACCTGGCGCGAACCCTCGTCCGAAGACATGATGAGCCTCGATGCCATGCGCATCATCGAACTCGGCTGCGAATACCTGTTCGTGACCGGCACGCCTACGCCGGCGGCCGAAATCGGCAACACGCTGTTCAATGAGTCGGGCGTGGTGCGGCAAGACAGCTGGCCGCGCGTTTCGGGCTCTTTCAGCGGCGCCGGCACCACCCTGTCGGCAGCGATCGCAGCGATGCTGGCCAACGGCCTTGACGTGCCGGAAGCGGTGTCCGAGGCGCAGGAATTCACCCTGGCTGCCGTCACCGCCGCGCAACGGCTGGGCATGGGCAAGCTGATCCCGGACCGTTATTTCTGGGCCCGCGAAGAGGGGCTGGAGCGGCATGACGAGGATGGCGGCGAAACCGCCTGATAACCAATTATCTTCTCTCCAGAACCTCAAGTATTATTTTTGAATTCCGCATCCTATTATTTTTCTTTGCAATTTAACCGTTTTCCCTAATCAGTTGAGGACAGAGCTGCCCGGGTAGGGTAATTCGCCACGCTGCGGTGGCTCTTAAACCCTACCCGGGCAGCTCTGTCCCGCAATTATTAAAATTATGACTTCCAATAACGACACTTTGTTTGCCCGCGCCCAGCTGACCACTCCCGGCGGCGTCAATTCGCCGGTGCGCGCCTTCCGTTCGGTAGGCGGCACGCCGCGCTTCATCACACGCGCCGAAGGCCCGTATTTCTGGGACGCCGACGACCGCCGCTATATCGACTACATCGGCTCCTGGGGTCCGGCGATCGTCGGCCACGCCCATCCGGCCGTGATCAAGGCAGTGCAGGAGGCCGCTGCGCGCGGCCTGAGTTTCGGCGCGCCGACCCAGGGCGAAATCGAGATCGCCGAAGAGATCTGCAAGCTGGTGCCGTCGATCGAACAGGTACGCCTGGTATCGAGCGGCACCGAAGCCACCATGAGCGCGCTGCGCCTGGCGCGCGGCGCCACCGGCCGCGACAAGATCGTCAAGTTCGAAGGCTGTTACCACGGCCACGCCGATTCGCTGCTGGTCAAGGCCGGCAGCGGCTTGCTGACCTTCGGTAATCCGACTTCGGCCGGCGTGCCGGAAGATTTCGTCAAGCACACCCTGGTGCTCGACTACAACAACGCCCAACAGCTGGAAGACGCCTTCAAGGACATGGGCGACCAGATCGCCTGCGTGATCGTCGAGCCGGTGGCCGGCAACATGAACCTGGTGCGCGCGACGCCGGAATTCCTGCAGACCATGCGCCGCCTGTGCACGCAGTACGGCACCGTGCTGATTTTCGACGAAGTCATGTGCGGCTTCCGGGTAGCGCTGGGCGGCGCCCAGGCGCTGTACGACATCAAGCCCGACATCACCGCGCTGGGCAAGGTGATAGGCGGCGGCCTGCCGGTGGCGGCCTTCGGCGGCCGCGCCGACCTGATGGGCCAGATGGCGCCGCTGGGTCCGGTGTACCAGGCCGGCACGCTGTCCGGCAATCCGGTAGCGGTGGCGGCCGGCATGAGCACCCTCAAGCTGATCCAGGAGCCTGGTTTCTACACCAGGCTGGGGACGCAGACCAGCAAGCTGGTCAACGGCTTGAGCGCGGCGGCGAAAGAAGCCGGCGTCACCTTCAGCGGCGACGCGATCGGCGGCATGTTCGGCTTGTATTTCGCGGCGGCGGTGCCGGATAGTTATGCGACAGTGATGGCGTCCAACAAGGACCTGTTCAACAAATTCTTCCATGCCATGCTGGACGCCGGCGTATACCTGGCGCCGTCGGCGTTCGAGGCGGGTTTCGTATCGGCGCAGCACGACGACGCGGTGATCGAGGCCACCATCGCCGCGGCGCGCGGCGCATTCGCGCAGCTGGTTTAAGCTGCACGCGGGGCGGTTTCCCGCCCTGCTTTTCAATGTATCTTCAGTTCAGCCAGCCGCGCCGGCGGAAATACCAGAACGGCGTGATCGCCGAGCACACCATCAGCACCAGCGCAAACGGATAACCGAGCGCCCAGTCGAACTCCGGCATGAAATGAAAATTCATGCCATAGATGCTGGCGATCAGGGTCGGCGGCAAGAACGCCACCGAGGCGACCGAGAAAATCTTGATGATCTTGTTCTGGTTGATGTTGATGAAACCGACCGTCGCATCCATCAGGAAGTTGATCTTGTCGAACAGGAAAGCGGTGTGGCCGTCCAGCGATTCGATATCGCGCAGGATCTGCCGCGCATCTTCAAACTGGTCCACGCTCAGCAAGCGGCCGCGCATCAGGAAACTCACCGCGCGGCGCGTATCCATCATGTTGCGCCGGATGCGGCCGTTCAAGTCTTCCTCATGCGCCATGGCGCTCAAGGCTTCGGCTGCGGCCTGGTCCGTCAGTTTCTTTTGCAGCACGCGCTGGCTGACCTCATCCAGCTGCTTGTATACGCCCTCCAGGGCGTCGGCGGAGTACTCGGCATCGGTCTGGTACAGGTCCAGCAATACGTCCTTGTAATCGCCGATAGACCCCGGCCGCGAGCGTGCGCGCATGCGCACCAGGCGGAACACCGGCAAATCCTCGCCGTGCAGCGAAAACAATATGTTGCGCGCCAGGATAAAGGCGACCGTAACGGTGGACGACGGGCCGTCGTCCTCTTCAAACAAAAAATCGGTGCGCAGGTGCAGGTCGCCGTTTTCGGCTTCGTAATAACGGGCTGACGCCTCGATATCCTTGACCTCGTCTTCCCCCGGCAAGGTCACGCCGTAGATACTCTTGACCCAGGCCCGTTCCTGGTCGTTCGGTTCGGTCAGGTCGACCCATACCGGCTGTACTTTCTCAAGGTCGCTGTGACTCTCGATGTTGACCTGGTTGAGGCGGCCGTTCTGCAAAACAAATACATTGATCATGCTTACCTCGACTGGTATTCAGGGAAGTTGCTTTTCCATTTCCTGCGCCCCGGGAATGGCGGTTCGCTGCGAATCAAACAACCTCTGGCAGCGCGTATATTAAGTTAAGGCAATTCAGCCGAGCCCATGCGCCGCAAAATCAGCCCGGTGCGTTGCGACAGATATGCCGAGCCGCGATTCTTGTCGTAAAAGCGCGGCTTCGGCAGCATCACCGCGAGCCGCGCGGCCTGGCTGGCGCCGAGGTTGCTGGCAGAAGTCTTGAAATAATGCTGGGCCGCGGCTTCGGCGCCGAACACGCCGTTGCCCCACTCCACCACATTCAGGTAGATTTCGAATATGCGTTCCTTGTCCATCCAGAACTCAAGCATGTAGGTGATGACCAGTTCCTGTCCTTTGCGCAGGTAACTGCGCTCGCCGGACAAGAACAGGTTTTTCGCCAGCTGCTGGGTGATGGTGGAGCCGCCGCGCACGACCTTGCCCTTCTTGGTGTTTTTTTCGTAAGCCTGCTGCAGGGCATCCCAGTCGACGCCGTCATGCTCCGAGAAATTGGCATCCTCCGAGGCGATGATGGCGCGCTTCAGGTTATTCGAAATGCGCGAGTATGGCACCCACTTGAATTGCAGCTGGGCGTCCGGCACGGTTTCATGCAACTCCGACAAGCGATGCCGCATGAAGCTGGTAGAACTGGGATTGTGATCGACCCACCACCCGATCTGCAGGAAAAAATACAGCTGCAGCAGCAGGACAGCCGCGATCAGCAGCATACATAAGCGCAACACAAGCTTGCCGACTGACTTCATCCCGGTTCCCTGCAAATAATTAACTGAACAATGCTTAAAGCTGCGCGCGCAAGGCGGCAAATAATTCATCGGTATGCGGCCGCACCCCGCGCCAGACAAAAAACGATTCGGCCGCCTGCTCCACCAGCATGCCCAGGCCGTCGCGCACCCGGGCGCCGTGGCTGGCAGCGAACTGCATGAAAATGGTCGGCTGGGCGCCGTACATCATGTCGTAGGCCAGCGCGGCCGGCCCGAATACACTGGCGGCCAGCGGCGGCAGCTCTGCCTGCAGGCTGGCGGAGGTGGCGTTGATCACGAGATCGTACTGCTGCGTTGCTTCGGCAAACCCGCAGGCGTTCAACAGGCAACCGCCGCGCTGTTGCTGGAACTGCTGCACCAGCTGCCGCGCCTTGGCCGCGGTGCGGTTGGCAATCGTCAGCTGCGCCGGCTGGCGCTCCAGCAGCGGCAGCAAGACGCCGCGCGCCGCGCCGCCGGCTCCCAGCAGCAGGATTTTTTTATGCGCCAGTTCAAAGCCGGCATTGCGCACGATATCGGTGACTAGGCCAACGCCGTCGGTGTTATCGCCGAGTATTGCGCCGTCGTCGAATTTCAAGGTATTCACGGCGCCGGCAGCCTGTGCCCGAGGGGTCAGGGCCGTGGCCAGCGCATACGCTTCCAGCTTGAACGGCACGGTGACGTTGGCGCCGCGGCCGCCTTGCGCGATGAACTCCTGCACCGCTGCCGCAAATCCATCGAGCGGCGCCAGCAAGCGTCCATAACGCATGTCCTGGGCGGTGTCGGCGGCAAAGCGTGCGTGGATGTCGGGCGACTTGCTGTGCGCGACCGGATTGCCGATCACCACGTAAGCAGCGGTCATTGGTTAGCCCCTCCCATCAATTGCGCTTCGAGCAAGCCTTCGCGGGTGAATTCGAAGGTGGAGATCACTTCCCACACATCGTCCTTGCCGCTGCTGCGCATGTTCTCCGGGAAGCGTCCGAACGGAGCCGAGCGTTCAATGATTTTCAGGGTGGCGCGGTCGAGCTCGGGATTGCCGGAGCTGCGCTCGATCCTGGGACCGCCCTCCCTGGTGTAGAGCGAGCCGTCCTGGTAAATCGGGATGTACACCACCAGCCGTCCGTACAGGTTCCTGCCGTTCTTTTTCGGGAAATTCAGCGTGCCCAGTTTTTCGACCTTGTCCTGGAACGACTTGTAGTAGGCGGCGTAGCCGACGGCGCGCGTGCTTGGCGTGATCTGCGTCTTTTTCGGCCGCTTGTTGTAATCGTCGATATTCTTGGCGATTTCCGCTTCCTTGCGGGCGATCGCCTTGGCGCTTTCGACCAGGTCGTTGCCGTTAGGCTGCGGCGTGCTGTCGCTGGCCTTGTCGTTGACGTCCATGGCCGGCATCCGCAGCGGCGTTTCCTTGCGCATCTGGGCCAGCATCTGTTGCTGCTGCTGTTCCAGCTGCTCGATGCGGCGCTTGGTGGCCTGCACGTTGTCGCCGTCTTCCGACTTGCGCATATCGGGCAGCGGCGACTTGGCGCGGCCGGCATCGGCGTTGCCGCCGCCGTCCAGGTTGGCTTGCGCCAGCGCCTCCGCCTTGACCGGCTTGGTATTGTGCTTGGCATTGACCAGGATCACTTCCAGCAACGGGTCGGTAGGTTTCAACCTGAACGCTTCCGGCGCGGCAAAGCGCACCGCCAGCAAGCCCGCATGCGCCAACACCGACGCCGCAATGGCGCCGACCAGGATTCGATTTTGGAAAAAGGATTTCACGCGTGAGCTAAAAGTCGCTATAAAAGAGAGGGATTCTACGACAAAGAGAGATGCCCACGGGAAATTTACGGTGGCTTTCTTCGCTTGCCATTATGTGCGAAACACTACACTTGGGTTCATTCCGCGAGTGGCTTGATCTCCTCGATGGCGCTTCCGGGTTCGGTGGCCGGATCCTCCGGCGGCACATCAACTATCTCATGCGGCATGTCCATGGCCGCATCCAGTTCTTCGGAAATTTCCTCTTCGTCCTCCGGCTCCAGCTGCTGGGCCTCGGCGCTTGGCGCCGCACAGACTTCCAGCAAGCGCGCCTCGACCGTCAGCTCGACCTCGTCCCAGCGCATGATGTCGAGCTTGACCTGGGTGCCGCGCGCCAGCTGTTGCATGCCAGGCAATTTGATGATCAGCGGGATTTCCGCCAAGCGCAGGATTTCGTCTTTCAGCACCGCCGCGTCGACCTGGCGCGTTCCATGCTGCGCCTGTTCCTGGGCCAGCCAGCGCAAGCACCAGTATCGCTCCATGTTCGACTGGAAGTCGCCATAACCGGAATAAGCAGCGTCGAAACCGGACACGATCGCAAACAGGTCGGCATCACGCGGCTTGAATGGCGCTACCAGAGGCGCGGCAACCCCGCCTTCGACGCAAGCCAGGATCTGCCACTGGTTGACCAGGTCGGTATACCGGCGCAGCGGCGAGGTGCTCCAGGCGTACTGGTCGACTCCCAGCCCTTGGTGCGGCGCTGCGTGGGTGACCATGCGCACCTGCATCTTGGCGGCCCAGCCGCCGCTGCCGCCGCCCTGCGCGCGGTAGATGCCGGGCACGCCGTGGTCGGACATCAGCTTGCCCCAGCTGCTGTTGGCGAAGATCATCAGTTCCGCCACGATCTTGTCGAGCGGCGCACCGCGCTTGCGGCGCGCAATGGTGACCACATCGTCTTCCACATAGAAATTGAAATCGACACGGTTGTTCTGCTCAGGCCGCAAACCGAAACTTTCGCGCTTGGCCATGCGGCCCTGTTCCAGGACCTGTATCCATTTCCACAACAAGGCGATATCGGCCTTGTGCGGATACTCGCCGGCGTCGTTGGCGAGATTTTCCTCGGTCACCAGCTCGTCCAGCGTGTTGTGGCGCAGGTTAGCTGAGATCGGCACCAGTTCGGCCTTGGTCTCGGTGCTGACCACGCTCCAGTCGGCAGGGTCGAGCGTGGCGTACAAGGACAGCGCAGGGCAGTTCTTGCCTTCGGCCAAGGTGAAGGCTTCCACCAGTTCGTCCGGCAGCATGGTGATCTTGTCGCCGGGCATATACACGGTCGACATGCGCTGGCGCGCGATCGCATCCAGCGCATCGCCGCGCTTGATGCCCAGGCCCGGGGCGGCGATATGGATGCCGACACGCACCTTGCCGTCCGCCAGCGTCTGCACCGACAAGGCGTCGTCGATTTCGGTAGTGGTTACATCGTCAATGGAAAAAGCCTGCACCGGCGCCAGCGGCAGCTCCGCCACCGCAGGAATGGCGATCTTGGGAAAGCCGGAACCTTTCGGGAAAAATTCCAGCAGGAACCTGGACAGATGCAGCTGCTTCGGCGAAGCGATGCCGCCCACCGTCAGCATCAAGCGCTGCGGCGATGTCTGCAATTCGTTGCAGGCGGCTTCCAGCGCCTTGTATTCGATACTGTTCTTGTCTGGCTTGAACAGCAGCTGCAGCGCCAGCGGCTTCATCATCTCGGGCAGTTGCCCAGCCTTCAGCTGGGCAACGTATTCGGCCTGGATCAAGGCTTGCTGCCTTTTCTTTTCGATGCCGGCCTGGGCCGCTTTCAGCGAGGCTTCCGGCGCCGCCTTGTAGCGGCCCTTGCCCTTTTTATAAAAATAAATCGGCGCCGTGTGCAGGCCCAGCAGCAAACCCGCAGCTTCGGCCGGCAATGGCGCATGGCCGAAATATTCCGCGCCCAGTTCGGCAAAACCGAATTCTTCCTGGCCCGCGACTTCCCACAGGAAATCGAGCTCTATCCCCTGCGCCAGCTGCTGCGCTTCTTCCAGCAGCTGTTGCGGCGTCGGCGCGGTGAATTGCAGCAGCACATCCTTGGACTTGACCTTGCTGCGTTTGCCCGACGGCAGTTCGACCTGGTAGGCCTCGCCTTGCTGCGACAGTACGACACCTGCTTTAAAGTCGCCGGACTCTTCAAAAAATAGATTCATTGCATGCTTTACGTGTGGATTTCTGATGATACCGCTGCCAGCTCTGTTGCAGCGTCAAATGAAGTTTGTTGAAAGGTTGGAACAATCTGCGAGGAAAGACCGCGAGCAGCCGGGGACGGCATCGCCTTCGGATCCGGCCGCACCCTCCGCAATTGTTCGATCTCGGGGAAAAATACTTCTGTCACCAGCATCACGCCGGTCTTACGGCGGAAGGTGGAACGCCTGGCCCACAGCGGATAGGTAAAACCGTCGACGCCGGTAGCGGCGCACATGCGCCGCACCAGCGGATGATCGTGATAGAGCCGGGCGAACTGCAGCTGTCCGCGCGCCACCAGCGGGTCGCCGAACAGCGTGGTCCCTAGCGAGCGCTCGCCCAGCGTACTGAAGAACGGCCATTCGGTAGTGGTTGCATCGAGCGCCACCACGGTATGCCCCAGCACCATCGGGCGGTCGTCGCAACGCAGCAGGACATCCCGCTCCTGCACCTGCAGGCGGCGCGGCAACGCGATCCTTTGCCACTCGTCGGCCAGGCAAAGCGCTCGCTGCTGGCGCAGGCGCTGGACCCGGAACTGCTGGCAATGGGCCATCAGCTTGTAGGTCAGCGAGACGCGGTCAGTCAGCCAGTCGCGCAAATTATCGGAGGGATGGACGCCATTGGCATGGTCATGCCATTGGGCGCAGGTACGGGAACGCGGCATCAGGTCCTCGCTGCCGGTGCAGGTCCAGCAGCGGCGGCGATTCCGCAAAATGCCAGCACCGCACCGGCATAGTCGGCAAATTCGCTGATGCCGTGGTCGCTGCCTTGAATCACCTGCTGCCTGGATTGCGGATAATGGCCAACCATTTCGCGCCAGTCCAGGACTTCGTCGCCGGTAGCAGCGATCAAGAAATAACGCTCCGGCCTGGTGATGCGGGTTATCTGCAAAGCCTGCAACTCGGCGATGTACTCGCGCTTGAATTCAAATGGCTGATCGGAATGGTATTGGGTGCTGACGCCGACATATTTTTCCAGATCGCGCGGCGGCTTGACCGCCGGATTCAGCAGCACCGCGCGGCAGCCGGCCCGCTCGGCCAGCCAGGTGGCGTAATAACCGCCGAGCGAGGAGCCGACCAGGGTCAGTGCGGCAGGATCGCAATCCTTGATGCAGTCTTGCGCCATGGCGATCGCGGCGGCCGGCGAGGCCGGCAGCTGCGGGCACTGGTATTCGGCCGCCCGTCCCAGCTGCTGCATGCGTTCAGCCAGCAGGCACGCCTTGAACGATTGCGGCGAAGAACGGAAGCCGTGCAGGTACAGGATCATTGCGCGCCAGGCGAGAGTGAAGACAAAGCGGCAAGAATCTTTTGATGCACGCCGCCGAAACCGCCGTTGCTCATCACCAGCACCTGGTCGCCCGGCCTGGCGGCCTTGGCGATCGCCGCCACCAGCTGGTCAAGCTCATGGTAAGTACTCGCTTTGTCGCCCAGCGGCTGCAGTGCGGCGGCCAGGTCCCAGTCCAGCGCATCCTTGCCGGCGCCCTTGGCACCGTAGCCGAACACCAGGTCGGCCTCGGCCAGGCTGCCCGGCAGCGCTTCTTTCATGGCGCCCAGCTTCATCGTGTTCGAGCGCGGCTCCAGCACCGCCAGGATGCGCGCCGCCCCTGCTTTCTTGCGCAAGCCGGCGACGGTGGTGGCGATTGCGGTCGGATGGTGGGCAAAATCGTCATACACCGCAATCTGGCGCACGGTGCCGCGCAGTTCCATGCGGCGTTTCACATTTTCAAAGCGCGACAACGCGCTGATGGCCTGGACCGGCGGCACGCCGACATGGCGGGCGGCGGCAATCGCGGCCAAGGCGTTCATGCGGTTATGTTCGCCGCTCAATTCCCACTGCACCGTGCCCTGCGGCTGGCCATCGAGGGCCACTTCAAAGTGGCCGTTGTCCTGCGTGCGCAGCGTCCAGCCTTGGCGGCGGTCGCCGCCGAAAAATTCCTTTTCGCTCCAGCAGCCGCGGTCCAGCACCCGCTGCAATGCCGGTTCGCGGGCATTGACGACCAGCCGGCCGATGCCCGGGATGGTGCGCACCAGGTGATGGAACTGGGTTTCGATCGCAGCCAGGTCGGGGAAAATGTCGGCGTGGTCGTATTCCAGGTTGTTCAGGATCGCCGTCCTGGCGTGGTAATGGACGAATTTGCTGCGCTTGTCGAAAAATGCCGTGTCGTACTCATCGGCTTCGATCACGAAAAACGACGATGGCGCGCCGCCCTTGCCCGACAAACGCGCCGAAATGCCGAAATTCATCGGCACGCCGCCGATCAGGAAACCCGGATCGTAGCCGGCGTCTTCCAGGATCCAGGCCAGCATGGCGGAGGTGGTGGTCTTGCCGTGGGTGCCGGCCACCGCCAGCACCCATTTGTCGCGCAGGATGTGCTCGCCTATCCATTGCGGCCCCGAGACGTAAGGCAGGCTGCGGTTCAGGATTTCTTCCATCAAGGGGTTGCCGCGCACCACAACGTTGCCGATCACGTACAGATCCGGCTGCAAGGCGGTCTGTTCCACGCCGAAACCCTGGATCAGGCTGATGCCCTGCGCTTCCAGCTGGGTGCTCATCGGCGGGTACACATTGGCGTCGCAGCCGGTGACTTTATGCCCGGCCTGTTTGGCCAACACCGCCAAACCGCCCATAAAGGTGCCGCAGATGCCAAGGATATGAATATGCATTCTTGAATTTCACTATGCTGAAAAGAGGAATACCGTGATTTTACCTGAGCGGCTGCCGCACCCGTTAGCAGGGCTTGGAAAAAGTGAAATACGGAAAAATCGGCGCAGTTTCGGATTTGCCTTAAGCCAGGTATTCGGGGAGCAAGGGGACGCGCGCAGGCAAATCGATTTATCATGCCGCTCATGGCATCCAATCTCTCACCTGAACTAGAACAGCTGCGCGCGGAAATTGCCGCCGCGGCAGCCCGCATGATTGCCGAAGACGGCGCCGACTATGGCACCGCGAAGCGCAAAGCGGTGGAACTGTGTGTCGGCAGCAAGCGCGGCGGCGGCAAGATCCGCGGCGATTTCCTGCCCGATAACGCCCAGATCGAAGAAGAAGTACGCATATATAACGAACTGTTCTTTGCTGACACGCAACCGGCACGGCTCTTGCATTTACGCCAGATCGCCGCGGAAATCATGGCTGAACTGGTGCAATTCAAGCCCTATCTTACCGGCGCGGTCCTCAACGGCACCGCCGGGGAGCACTCGGATATCCATCTGCATTTATTTGTCGACAGTCCCAAAGACGTGGAAATTTTCCTTTTTAACAAAAATGTACAATTCGAGGTCTCGACCGGTACGCCGCTTAAAACCGGCGGTAATAACGACCCGGTGGAAACTGTGAGTTTTATGTATAAAAAAGAGGGGCTGCATCTGACCCTATATGAAACTGACGATTTGCGAGGTAGTATCAGGGCCGCATCCGGGAAACGCGCTGAACGGGCCGACCTGAATACCGTACTGGCCCTGATCGACAAAGAAGAAAATTAATGAAAAGAAATATATTGATATTTGTGCCGATCGCGATCTTATTTTGCGCGATCGGCGTTTATTTTGGCATGCAGCGTCATACGCCGGCTTCACCGGAAAGCGCCGCGGTAGCCAGCCTGCTGGCCCAGGAGATGCCTGACGCCAGCGGCAAGGCCAGTAGCTTGTCGCAGTGGAAAGGCAAACCCCTGGTCGTCAATTTCTGGGCGACCTGGTGCGCGCCCTGCGTGGAAGAGATGCCGGAACTGAATGCCCTGCAAACTGAAATAGCCGCAAAAAATATACAGGTTGTCGGCATCGGCATCGATTCTGCGGACAATATCGCGAAATTTGCTGATAAATACAAAATCTCCTACCCCTTGTACGTAGCGGGCACCGGCGCCACCGCATTGCTGCGGCAGTTTGGCAACCAGAGTGGCGGCCTGCCTTTCACGGTATTGATCGGCAGCGACGGCCAGGTGAAGAAAATGTACCTGGGCAGCATCAAATTCGATGAACTGCGAAAAGACTTGGCATTGCTATAAGCTGAAAACTTACTGCAGAAACATTTAACAATGCCGGACCGAAATTTCACAGAAACAAATTTCCCCTTGCCAGTCAACGTCATTTGACGGCAAAATGCGGCCATCGTCGTCAAACGGAGCACCATCTCCATGGCAAAAAATATACTTCTACTCAACGGACCCAACCTGAATCTGCTGGGTACAAGAGAGCCGGAAGTCTACGGTTCGACCTCGCTGAGCGATGTCGAACAGGCAGCTCGGGCCCAGGCAACCGCCGCTGGGGTCCGGCTTGAGCATTTCCAAAGCAATTACGAAGGCGCACTGATAGACCGCATCCATGCGGCCAAGGCAGAAGGCGTCGATGCCATCGTGATCAACCCGGGCGGGCTCACGCATACCAGCGTCGCCCTGCGCGACGCACTGGCTGGAGTGGCGATCCGTTTTATCGAGGTCCACATCTCGAATATCCACCAGCGAGAAGCATTTCGACATCATTCCTATTTATCGGATGTCGCTGTGGGAGTCATTTGCGGTTTAGGCGTGGATGGCTATCGCGCAGCTGTTGATTTTGCCATTAAGAAACTCTAGTTGGTATCTAGTTGATAATTTGCAGTAACTCCGGCGTTTTTGCAGATTTCTTGCAACGGCGCTGAATGCCTGTCAAAAAAACGAAAAATAGCATTTCATTATTTATATATTCTGAAGGATTGCATATGGATTTGAGAAAACTCAAAACGCTGATCGACTTGGTCGCTGAATCAGACATCGAAGAGCTGGAAGTGACGGAAGGCGAAAGCAAGGTCCGTATCGTCAAGTCGTCTGCATCCCAGCAAAACCAGGTTGTCATGATGCAACCGCAACACCAGCACCCGGCCCAGTACCAGGTTGCCGCGCCGGCGCCGGTGGCTGCCGCCGCAGCGCCGGTGGAAGTGGCTGCCGTGCCGGAAGGCCATGTCGTCAAGTCGCCTATGGTCGGCACCTTCTACCGCTCCTCGGCTCCCAGTTCGCCGGCATTTGTCGAAGTCGGCTCGGAAATCAAGGAAGGCGGCACCTTGTGCATCATCGAAGCGATGAAACTGCTCAATGAAATCGAAGCCGACGCTTCTGGCGTAGTGAAGAAGATCCTGGTGGAAAACGGCCAGCCGGTCGAATTCGGCCAACCGCTGTTCATCATTGGTTAATAGACCTGTACCGAGAGAACTACCGAGTTGCCTGCACGGCGGCATCCGCTTATCCGGGTCCCGCCGTTCCGGTTTCCAGTGCAGCGCCACCCGCCTTTGAGCGACGGCCGTATTGGCAACCCAATGCTTGATAACGCTTAACTCTTAGCGACGCATATACCAATTACTATGTTTGAAAAAATCCTTATCGCCAACCGCGGCGAAATCGCCTTGCGCATCCAACGCGCCTGCCGTGAAATGGGCATCAAAACCGTGATGGTCCATTCCGAGGCAGACCGTGACGCCAAGTATGTGAAACTGGCGGATGAATCGGTCTGTATCGGCCCGGCGCCGTCCAGCCTGAGTTATCTCAACATGCCGGCCATCATCAGCGCTGCTGAAGTGACCGATGCCGAAGCTATCCATCCAGGCTACGGCTTCTTGTCCGAAAACGCCGATTTCGCTGAGCGGGTTGAACAGTCAGGCTTTGTTTTCATCGGCCCGCGGCCGGCGAACATCCGCCTGATGGGCGATAAAGTATCGGCCAAACAAGCCATGATCCGCGCCGGCGTGCCTTGCGTTCCAGGTTCGGAAGGCGCGTTGCCCGACGATCCGAAGGAAATCGTCAAGATTGCCCGCAAGATCGGCTATCCGGTCATCATCAAGGCGGCCGGCGGCGGCGGCGGACGCGGCATGCGCGTAGTGCATACCGAAGCAGCGCTGGCCAATGCCGTCACCATGACCAAGACCGAAGCCGGCGCCGCGTTCGGCAATCCGGAAGTATATATGGAGAAGTACCTGGAGAATCCGCGCCACGTGGAAATCCAGATCCTGGCCGACCAGTTCAAGAACGCGGTCTGGCTGGGCGAGCGCGATTGCTCCATGCAGCGCCGCCACCAGAAAGTGATCGAAGAAGCGCCGGCGCCTGGCATCCCGCGCAAGATCATCGAAAAAATCGGCGACCGTTGCGCCGAAGCTTGCCGCAAGATGGATTACCGCGGCGCCGGCACTTTTGAATTCCTGTATGAAAACGGCGAGTTCTACTTCATCGAAATGAACACCCGGGTCCAGGTCGAACATCCGATCACCGAAATGATCACCGGCATCGACATCGTGCAGGAACAGATCCGCATTGCCGCCGGTGAAAAGCTGCGCTTCCGCCAACGCGATATCCAGCTCTCCGGCCACGCTATCGAATGCCGCATCAACGCCGAAGACCCGTTCAAGTTCACACCGTCGCCAGGCAAGATCCTGTCATGGCATGCGCCCGGCGGCCCTGGCATCCGGGTCGATTCGCATGCGTATGCGGGCTATTTCGTGCCGCCGCATTATGATTCGATGGTGGGCAAGGTGATCTCTTACGGCTCGACCCGCGAACAGGCGATCCGGCGCATGCAGATTGCGCTGTCGGAAATGGTGGTCGAAGGGATCCAGACCAACATCCAGCTGCACCGCGAGCTGATGATCGACGCCCGTTTCATCGAAGGCGGGACCAACATCCACTACCTGGAACACAAACTGGCCGAACGGCCGGTAGTAGCCAAGGAAACGGATAAAGCGGCGAAGAAATAAGGATTCCCTGCGGGGAATCTCCATTACACAGTAAGGCATCTGATGAGCTGGACCGAAATTGTTATTGAAGTTGCACTGAGCGACGCCGAAACGCTGTCTGATGCGTTGATGGACGCTGGCGCCTTGTCGGTCTCGGTAGAAGATGCCGACCTGGGAACGGCCGCCGAACAGCCCCTGTTCGGCGAACCCGGCATGGAGCCCAAGGAAGCCGCCTGGCAGCGCAGCCGGGTGATGGTCCTGGCCGAAGTCGACGCCGACCATGCAGCGATCGTCAGCAACGCCGCCAAGGCATGCGGCGTCGCGGTCCCGCCCTACTCGCTGCGGCCGGTGGCGGCGCAGGACTGGGTGCGGCTGACCCAATCCCAGTTTGAACCCATCCATATCGGCAAGAACATCTGGGTAGTGCCTAGCTGGCACGATGCGCCCGACGCCAACGGCCTGATCCTGGAACTTGATCCCGGCCTGGCTTTCGGCACCGGCAGCCATCCGACTACCCGCCTTTGCATGGAATGGCTGGAAATCCATGTGCCGCAGCAGAAACCGCAATCGCTGCTCGATTACGGTTGCGGCTCCGGCATCCTGGCCATGGTGGCCAAGAAGCTGGGCAGCGACTGTACCGTGGTCGGCGTCGATATCGACCCGCACGCCATCGATGCAGCGCGCTACAACAGCGAACGCAACCATTGCGACGTGGCCTACTACCTGCCGGCAGATTTCAGCGCCCGGAGCGCAGTGCAGGTATTCGATATCGTCGTCGCCAACATCCTGTCCGGCCCGCTCAAGCTGATGGCGCCCATGCTGTGCAGTCGCATCGCTGCCGGCGGCAGCCTGACATTGTCCGGCGTGCTGGCGGAGCAGGCGGAAGACGTCATCGCCGCCTATGCGCAGTGGATACCCCTGAGCGTCTGGGCAGAGCAGGACGGCTGGGTCGCGCTGTCCGGAACCCTGAAGTAAGCGGCACGCCATGGCGCTCGCGACCCAATGTCCGCATTGTCAGACCACCTTCCGGGTCGCCAACGACCAGCTGAAGCTGCGCGGCGGCCTGGTTCGCTGCGGCAGCTGCCGCGAAGTCTTCAACGGCATCGAGCACCTGGTGCGGCCCGAAGTGGCGGCGCCGGTAGCGGCGCCGGAACCAGACATCGCAGCGCCCCGGACCCATGCCTTTGCTACCGACAAAACCCCCGTAGCAGAACCGCAGCATAGCGCGCCGCCGCCAGCTTACATCGCACCGGAACCGGAACCGGGACCGGAACCGACGCCGGAACCCGAACCGGCGGTTGCCGTTGCCACAGACCACCCGCTGCCTGTCATCATCGCGCCTGTCGTCACGCCTGAACCCGGAAGATCCACGGCATCAGGCCGGGTAGAAGCGGCGATTGACGGCCTCGAAGAAGATTTGCGCATCGCTGAAGAAACCAGCCAGTCGGCGCCGGCCGACGTGCACCACACCCCGTTCGGCCTGATCAAGCCATCCGCGCCCACCGATCCCGGCCAGGCAGCCAGCGATCCGCCAACCCCCAATGTCTGGCATCGCCACGTCGACGACGAGGAAGACAAGCAGATGGCGCGCATGACCTTGATGCACGTCGCCGGCCAGGACGACGACACGCTGGCGGCAAGAGCCGGATCGGGCCCTGCTGCCGATGATATCGATGAACTGGATCGCATCATCGATGAATTGCAGCGCAAGCCGTGGCGCGCTGAAAAGGCCCCTGCCGTCGCAAATTCCCAGAACGCGGCTGACAGCGGCGACAGCAGCAAAAAGAAGAACCGCGAAAAAACCGCCGAGCCCGAACCGGCCGCTGCCGACGAACCCGATTTTGTCCTGAGCGCAAGGCGCAAGCAACGTATCGGCGGCACGCTGCGCTGGGCCATGTGGGGCGCCGCTGCGCTGATGCTGGTCGGGCTGGCCGGACAATCGACGTATTTTTTCCGCGACCAGCTGGCGGCGCGCCTGCCGCAGCTTAAGCCGGCGCTGGTCGGCGCCTGCGCGAAAATCGGCTGCAGCGTTGGCCTGCCCATGAAAATCGACAGCATTTCGATCGAGGCCAATGAACTGCAGGCGGTCGATCCCGCCCGCAATCTGTTTTCGCTGAACCTGCTGCTGCGCAACCGCAGCGACACGGTGCAAGCCTGGCCCAATATCGAACTGACCTTGAACGACGGCAGCGAGAAGGCGATAGCGCGCCGGGTATTTACGCCGCGCGACTATTTGAGCCCATCGGCCGATCCGGCCCAGGGTTTCGCCAGCGACCAGGAACAGCCCGTGAAACTGGGCTTTGAGTTATTGCAGCTGAAGGCGTCCGGTTACCGGGTGTATCTGTATTATCCGTAGTGTTAAACTCAGTACAATTATTTTCCTTTGCAATTTAACCGTTTTATCTAATCACTTGAGGACAGAGTAATTCGCCACGCTACGGTGGCTCTTAAACTCTGTCCCGCAAATATAAAATGTCCTCTCTTATCTGCGGTTCACTGGCTTTCGACGTCATCATGCAATATCCGGGGCGCTTCTCGGATTCGCTGCTGGCCGACCAGCTGCACAAGATCAGCGTTTCCTTCCTGGTGCCGACCTTGCGCCGCGACTTCGGCGGCTGCGCCGGCAATATCGCCTATAACTTGAAACTGCTGGGCGGCGATCCGCAAATCATGGCGACCATCGGCCACGACGGCGGCGACTACCTGGCGCGCCTCGACCGCCAAGGCATTTCGCGCAAGACCGTGCGCACCATCGAGTCGATCTATACCGCGCAATGCTTCGTCACCACCGACGCCGACAATAACCAGATCAACGCCTTCCATCCCGGTGCGATGACTTTCTCGCACGAGAACAAGGTGGCCGATGCCGGTCCGGTCAAGCTGGCGATTGTCGCTCCCGACGGCCGCGACGGCATGCTGCAGCATGCCGCCGACTGCGCGGCGCAGGGCATTCCGCTGATCTTCGATCCGGGCCAGGGCATGCCGATGTTCAACGGCGACGAACTGAAGCAGTTCATCGAACTGGCGACCTATATCGCCATGAACGACTACGAAGCCGAAATGCTGGCTTCGCGCACCGGCTTGTCGCTGGCGCAGATCGCCGAACGGGTATCGGCGCTGATCGTCACCCGCGGCGAACTCGGCGCGGAGATATTCACCGCCGGCGGCAAGATCGACATTCCTTGCGTCGAAGCTGAACAGGTGCTGGATCCGACCGGCTGCGGCGACGCCTTCCGCGCCGGCATGCTGTATGGCTTGAGCAACGGCATGGACTGGGCCACCACCGGCCGCCTTTCCAGTTTGCTGGGCAGCATCAAGATTGCGCATCTGGGGCCGCAGAACCACGCGCCGAGCCGCGCAGAAATCGATGAGCGCTTCCAGCGTGAATTTGGTTACCGATTGTAAAAGTAGCACATCAAATCCTGTGCTCCGGACTGGTACTGGCCGGAGTATAGGAATAAAAATCCCTCATCTCCCCAGTATCTTCCTCGATTAACAAGACATACTCCCGCAATTGCCGATTCCGGCGTGATACACATCGCCCTGTCCAGCCTGAACTAATCTGCTAGGCTTATATCCAATTTCCATCAGTACCAGGGACGGAGGGTCTCATGAAAAAGCGACTATTAATCGGAGCAACACTGCTGGGCGCAACCATGCTGCTGGGCGGCTGCGTTGCCTATCCGTATGCGGGTGATCCGTACTATGGCGGCTACGGCGGTTATTACGGCGGCGGCTACTATGCGCCGGCGCCGGTATATGTGGGGCCTAGCGTGGACATCGGCTTTGGCTATTCGCGCGGCTGGGGTGGACGAGGCTGGGGCGGCCGCGGTTGGGGCGGCGGCTGGCACGGCGGCCATTAACACCGTGTCCGGACACCCCGTCGCAGCCTTGGCCATCACAAGTGATTGGACAAGGCTGCGATCTCGACGCATGATGCTGCTTATCATTCATCCAGGAGTCCTCATGAAACGACTGATTGCCGCTTTATTGGTTTGCAGCGCTGTTGCCGCACCGGCTTTTGCCGCCCTCAAGGCCGGCGAGCAAGCGCCGCCGTTTACTACCCAGGCTTCTCTCGGCGGCAAGGTGTTCAGCTACTCGCTGGCCGATGAACTGAAAAAAGGGCCGGTGGTGCTCTACTTTTATCCGGCCGCGTTTACCAAGGGCTGCACTATCGAAGCCCATCTGTTTGCTGATGCGGTCGACAAGTACAAGGCGCTCGGCGCATCCGTGATCGGCGTATCCGCCGACAACATCGATACCCTCAACAAATTCTCGGTCAGCGAATGCCGCAGCAAATTCGCGGTTGCCTCCGACCAGGACCAGAAAATCATGAAATCCTATGATTCGGTGCTGCTCTCCAAGACCAGCTATGCGGACCGCGTATCGTATGTGATCGCTCCCAACGGCAGCATCATCTATGAATACAGCAGCATGGATCCGGACAAGCATGTCGGCAACACGCTGCAGGCATTGGAACAATGGGTCGCCAAGCAAAAGAAATGATACGGCGATAGACAGAAGATAGAAAAAAAGCGCGCTGGGGTCAGTTCACTGACGACAGCGCGCTTTTTTTACGGCTTGATTTACGGCTTCATCCGTCAGCCGGCAGCCTTGCGCCGATGCCCTTCAAGATTCGGCAGGAACGCTGCCAGCAGGCCGATCAGCGGCAGGAAAGAACAGACCTGGTAGACGAAGCTGATGCTGGTCATGTCGGCCAGCTTGCCCAAGGCAGCAGCGCCGATGCCGCCCATGCCAAAGGCGAAACCGAAAAACAGGCCTGATACGGTGCCGACCTTGCCCGGCACCAGCTCCTGGGCGAATACCAGGATGGCTGAGAACGCGGAGGCCAGGATCACGCCGATCACCACCGTCAGCACGCCGGTCCAGAACAGGTTAGCGTACGGCAGCATCAGGGTGAACGGCGCCACGCCGAGGATAGAGACCCAGATCACCAGCTTGCGGCCGACCTTGTCGCCGATCGGACCGCCCAGCACGGTGCCGGCCGCCACCGCAAACAGGAATATGAACAAATGCAGCTGCGCCGACTGCACTGACAGCTGGAATTTGTCGATCAGGTAAAACGTGAAGTAACTGCTCAGGCTGGCCATGTAAAAGTATTTCGAGAAAACCAGCATCAGCAAGATGCCTACCGAAAACAGCACTTTCTTGCGCGGCAACGCCACGTAATGCTGCTTTGCCTTGGCCGGCCTGTTTTGCGCTTCCTGGCGCTTGCGCTTGTACCAGTTGCCGATCTGCCACAACACCACGATCGCCAGCAGCGCCGCCGCCGAAAACCAGGCGATGCTGGTCTGTCCATGCGGGATCACGATCCAGGCCGCCAGCAGCGGTCCCATGGAGCTGCCGGCATTGCCGCCCACCTGGAAAATCGACTGCGCCAGGCCATGGCGGCCGCCGGAAGCCATGCGCGCTACCCGCGACGACTCCGGGTGGAAAATCGACGAGCCGGTGCCGACCAGGGCCGCCGCGAACAGCAAGATGCCGTAGCTGGGCGCGACCGACAGGATCAGCAGGCCCACCAGCGTGAAGCCCATGCCCAGCGCCAGCGAATACGGCTTCGGATGCTTGTCGGTGTAGAGCCCCACCAGCGGCTGCAGGATGGAGGCGGTGATCTGGTAAGTCAGGGTAATCAGGCCGATCTGGGCGAAGCTGAGATTGAAATTTCCCTTCAGCAGCGGATAGATAGACAAGATCAGCGACTGGATCATGTCATTCAGGAAGTGGGCAAAACTGATGGCGCCCAGTACCCGAAAACCGGTTTTCTCGGCATCGTGCGATCCCATGGCGGGAGAAATCTGCTTGGCTGCGGTTTGCATGGCGGTGAAATGAATAGTGGCGAATTAGGTACGATGAAAGGCGCAAATGAAACAAGAAACGGCCTGCTTAGGCATCGAAAAAGATTTCTTCATTCGCAAGCCATCAGTGTAAGCAAAAAAACCGAGACTGTTTTAAGATAGAAAGACATAATTTGTCGTATTTCTGCCATTTCCTCCCTATGCCTGCCCAAATACTCACCCACACCACGATCGGCCTGCTTGACGTCGTGCCGGACGCACTGCATCCGGTACGCCTGCGGGCGCGCGACCTTGACGCCGCCAAGCTGCTGAGCGCGCACTCCCATCCCTGGGGCCAGGTTACCTATGCAGCGGAAGGCGTGCTGCGCGTGAGCGTCGGCAACAGCACCTGGATCGTGCCGCCGCTAAGGGCGATCTGGATTCCTCCGCTGGTGGAGCATGAAATCGCCACCATGGAAAAATCCCAGCTGCGCGCCTTGTACATCCATGCCGATGCGACACCTTTCGACGGCCAGGAATGCATCGTGCTGGAGGTCTCGACCTTGCTGCGCGAATTGATCGCGGCTCTGTCGCAAACCGACGACGGCAGCCGCAGGGAAACCCTGCTCAGCCAATTGATACTGGAGGAACTGACGGCGGCGCAAACCCAGGGCATACGCATTTCCCTGCCGACCGAAAAGCGCTTGCACGCCATCTGCCAGGTCCTGATGGAAACGCCCGATTCCAGCATGACGCTGGCGGGCTGGGCAGACCAGGTCGGGGCCTCGGAAAGAACTTTGGCGCGCCTGTTCGAGCGCGACCTGGGCATGACCTTCGGCCAGTGGCGGCAGCAGATCAGGCTGGCGCACGCGGCGCCGATGATCGCGCGCGGCATGCCGCTGTCGCTGGTGGCTGCCGAACTGGGGTACGCCAGCCAGTCGGCATTTTCCGCCATGTTCAGGAAAACTTTCGGGCAATCGCCGTCGACCTTCTTCGCACCAAAGAAAACCGGCCAGGCAGGCAATTAGCGCGCGGCGGGGCCGAGGTCATGCATGAGAAGAGGTTTGCGGGGGAACAGATGCAGCCGAGAGCCGCTGTTGCGTCGTCCGTGTAACGCAACACGGACGGAACAGCCTGCTTCGGTAGTACGGCTTATTGCGGGGCGGTGTCCTTGAACGACTGGCGTTCGGACAGTTTCTCGTACAGCTTGGCCAGCGTCGGATAGTCTTCGCGCCAGGTAATTCCCGGGAAGCGGAAACTGAGCCAGCCCAAGGCGCAACCGACGGCCACGTCGGCCAGCGAATAGTGGATGCCGGAGCAGAATGGCTTTTCCGCCAGGCCGGACGCCATCGCTTTCAGGCCGCCGTCGATCTTGCGCTGCTGGCGGTCGATCCAGGCCTGGCTGCGTTCGCCTTCCGCGCGCTGCGTGCCTTCCAGGCGGATCAGCACGCCGGCTTCCACCACGCCGTCAGCCAGCGCTTCCCAGCATTTCACTTCGGAGCGTTCGCGGCTGTTAATCGGGATTAATTTACCAACCGGCGTCAAGGTATCGAGATATTCGACGATCACGTGCGAATCGAACATGGCGCCGCCGTCTTCCATCACCAGGCAAGGCACCTTGCCCAAGGGATTCGAAGCATGAATCTTGGTGTCGGCGGCCCAGACATCTTCCAGCACGAATTCGTAGTCCAGTTTCTTTTCCGCCATGACAACACGTACCTTGCGGACGAAAGGACTAGCGAGGGAACCGATCAGCTTCATATGTCACTTATGGTAAAAAATGTTGGCTGATTATAGCATTCGCCCCCAGCGACTTTGTCCATCACTGGCCGGGCTCGGACGCAAAGCGGCATATTTACCACGTTGCAAATGGTAAAATTCGGTTTGGCCCGTTATTGCCTTGCGTTGTTGACAAACGTTGTTGCCAAAATCGGCGTCGTTTTTAAGCGCACTGTGCACTTGCAAAATTGAAACAACCGGCGTACCGGCCCTATCTTCATTCACCTCTATAGTCGCCATTATCATGTCTCTTTCCACGCTTTCCGCCCTGTCCCCGCTGGATGGCCGCTACGCCGCCAAAACCGGCAAGCTGCGCCCGATCCTGTCCGAAGCCGGTTTCATGCACCATCGGGTCAAGGTTGAAATTGCCTGGCTGCAAGCCCTGTCGACTGCGGACTTCGCCGAGATCAAACCCTTCTCCGCCAGCGCCAGCGCGCTGCTCGACAAGCTGGCCAGCGACTTCAGCGAAGCCGACGCGGAACGCATCAAGGCCATCGAAGCCGTCACCAACCACGACGTCAAGGCGGTCGAATACTGGCTCAAGGAACAGGTCAAGGACGTGCCGGAGCTGGTCGCCGCCTCGGAATTCATCCACTTCGCCTGCACCTCGGAAGACATCAACAACACTTCGCACGGCATGATGCTGAAAGCCGCGCGCGATACCGTGCTGCTGCCGGCCCTGCAGGAAGTGATCGCCAAGCTGACCGAGCTGGCGCACGCCAATGCCGATTTGCCGATGATGTCGCGCACCCATGGCCAGCCGGCCAGCCCGACCACGCTCGGCAAGGAAATGGCCAACGTCGTGGCGCGCCTGCAGCGCGCAGTGAAACGCATCGCCGCCGTGGAAATCCTGGGCAAGATGAACGGCGCGGTCGGCAACTACAATGCGCACCTGTCGGCCTATCCTGACTTCGACTGGGAAAACTTCTCGAAGAACGTGATCGAACAACGGCTGGGCCTGGTGTTCAATCCCTACACCATCCAGATCGAACCGCATGACTACATGGCGGAACTGTTCGATGCGATCAGCCGCAGCAACACCATACTGCTCGACCTGAACCGCGATATCTGGGGCTACATCTCGCTGGGCTTTTTCAAGCAGCGCACCAAGGCCGGCGAAATCGGCTCGTCGACCATGCCGCACAAGGTCAACCCTATCGATTTCGAGAATTCGGAAGGCAACCTGGGCATGGCCAACGCAGTGCTCAAGCACATGTCGGAAAAACTGCCGCTGTCGCGCTGGCAGCGCGACCTGACCGATTCCACCGTGCTGCGCAACATCGGCGTCGGCCTCGGTTACGCGATCCTGGCTTACGACAGCTGCCTGCGCGGCCTGAACAAGCTGGAAGTCAATCCCGGCCGCCTGGCGGAAGACCTGGACGCCACCTGGGAAGTGCTGGCCGAGCCGGTGCAAACCGTGATGCGCCGCTATGGCATTGAAAATCCCTACGAGCAGCTGAAAGAGCTGACACGCGGCAAAGGCATCTCCAAGGATGCATTGCGCGAGTTCATCCTCAAGCTGGAAATCCCGCAGGAAGCCAAGGACCATCTGCTGGCCATGACACCGTCCAACTACATCGGACATGCAGCATTGCTGGCCAGGAAAATCTGAAACGCCGCTTTCCGCCAGACCAAAAAAAACCAGCCCGGAGGCTGGTTTTTTTATTGCCGCGACGCTTTATACCACCGCGCCGTCAGTCTCGTCCTTTTCCTTGATCGGCTTGATCATGTCTTCGCGCTTGACGCCCAGCCACATCGCCACTGCCGCCGCCACGAACACCGAAGAATAGATACCGAACAGGATACCGATGGTCAGCGCCAGCGCAAAGTAGTGCAACGCCGGGCCGCCGAACACGAACATCGACAACACCATGATTTCGGTACTGCCGTGGGTGATGATGGTGCGGGAAATCGTGCTGGTGATCGCGTGGTTCATGACATCGGCCACCGCCAGTTTGCCGAAGCGGCGGTCGCGGAAGGTTTCGCGCACACGGTCGAACACCACTACCGATTCATTCACCGAATAGCCCAGCACCGCCAGGATCGCCGCCAGCACGGTCAGCGAGAATTCCCACTGGAAGAAAGCGAAGAAGCCGAGGATGATCACCACGTCATGCAAGTTGGCGATGATCGCCGCCACCGCGTATTTCCACTCGAAGCGGATCGCCAAGTAGATCACGATGCCGATCACCACGAACAGCAGCGCCATCAGGCCGTCATGCGCCAGCTCGTCGCCCACCTGCGGGCCGACAAACTCGGTGCGCTTGAGCTGCACGTCAGCATCCTGCTGCTGCAACGCCTTCAGCACGGTAGCGCTTTGGGCATTGGAATTCTCACCTTTTTTCGCGGGCAGGCGAATCATCACATCCTGGGCGGTACCGAAATTGGTGACCTGGTTATCGGTATAACCGAGCCCCTCGACCGTCTTGCGTATGCTCTCGATGTTAGCCGGCTTGCTGTAGGCGACTTCGATCACCGTACCGCCGGTAAACTCGATCGACAGATGCAAGCCTTTCGAGAACAGGAAGAATACGGCCAATACAAACGTCAGCGCCGAGATCGCATTGAATATCAATGCATGGCGCATGAACGGAATATCTTTTTTGATACGGAAAAGTTCCATCACATTCCTTTTGGTTCACACCACTGGTTCTTGCCTGTGCAGCCGCACAATGGCGGCCGCAACGTTATTCAATATGCGCTTGCGCTTGGCCGCGGCTCAAGCGTTCGGCTTCCAGATCTGGCCGATCGACAGGCTGGTCAGCTTCTTCTTGCGGCCGTACCACAGGTTGGCAAAACCGCGCGAGACGAACACCGCCGAGAAAATCGAAGTCAGGATGCCCAGGCAATGCACCACCGCAAAACCGCGGATCGCGCCGGAACCGAAAATCAGCAATGCCAGGCCGGCGATCAGCGTCGTCACGTTGGAGTCCAGGATCGTGGCCCAGGCGCGGTCGAAACCGATCGAGATCGCTGCTTGCGGCGAATTGCCGTTGCGCAGCTCTTCACGAATACGCTCGTTCACCAGCACGTTGGCGTCGATCGCAATACCCAGCGTCAAGGCGATCGCGGCAATGCCCGGCAGGGTCAGCGTCGCCTGCAGCGTCGACAGCACGGCGATCAGCAGCAGCAGGTTGACCGACAGCGCCAGCACGCTGAAGAAACCGAACAGCATGTAGTAGATGATCATGAATACGGCGATCACGGCAAAACCGTACATGGTCGAATCGAAGCCCTTCTTGATATTCTCGGCGCCCAGCTGCGGGCCGATGGTGCGTTCTTCGATGATGGTCATGGGCGCCGCCAGGGAACCTGCGCGCAGCAGTAGCGCCAGATCGGCGGCCGCTTCAGGAGAGCCCATGCCGGTGATCTGGAAGCGCGAACCCAGTTCGCTCTGGATGGTAGCCACGGTCAGGACTTCGCCCTTGCCTTTTTCAAACAGCACGATCGCCATCGCCTTGCCGACCTTGCCGCGGGTAGCGTCGCGCATCTTGCGGCCGCCATCGCCGTTGAGGTCGATGCTGACTGCCGGCTGCTGGTTCTGGTCAAAGCTCACGGCTGCGCTGGAAATATAGTCGCCGGTCAGGACCGGCTCCTTGTACAGCACGACCGGGGCATTCTTGCCGACCTTGAACAGTTCGGACCCGAAAGGCACGGCTGCGGTGGTTTCCGTGCCGCGCGTCACCGACTCGTCCACCATCCGCACTTCCAGCGTAGCGGTGCGGCCGATGATGTCCTTGGCGCGCGAGACGTCTTGCACGCCAGGCAGCTGCACCACGATGCGGTCAGCGCCCTGGCGCTGGATGATAGGTTCGGCCACGCCCAGCTCATTGACCCGCTTCGACAAGGTCGTGATGTTTTGCGTGACGCCGTTGTCGACGATCTGCTTCAATGCTTCCGGCTTGAGCGACGCAGTCAGCGTCGGGTCGCCGCCGGCGACAGGAGGCGCAACCTGGATCAGCATTTCCGTCAATTGCGGCGCCAGCAGGTCGCGCGCCTTGTTGAGCGTGTCCTGGTCGCGGAAACTGATGTCGATGCTGTCGCCGTTGCGGTTGATGCCGCTGTAACGGATGTCCTTGTCGCGCAAAGCGCTGCGGGCGCTGGCTTGCAAGCCTTGCAGACGCTTGTTGATGACCGCCTTGGTATCGACCTGCATCAGGAAATGCACGCCGCCGCGCAAGTCGAGGCCCAGGTACATCGGGAAGGCATGCAGCGCCTGCAGCCAGTGCGGCGTATTCGGCACCAGGTTGAAAGCCACCACATAGGTTGGATCGGTAGGATCTGTATTCAGGTTCTGTTCCAGCAGGGCCTTGGCCTTGAACTGGGTGTCGGTATCGTGGAAACGCGCGCGCACGGTGCCTTGCGCGCCGGTGTTTTCAAACGCCACGCCGTCAGTCTGCAGGTTGCCTTGCTGCAGCACTTGCGACACCCGGTCGGCCAGCGCGCTGTCGACCTTCAATGTCGATTTGCCGCTGCTTACCTGTACCGCAGGCGATTCGCCAAAGAAATTCGGTATGGTGTACAGCACGCCGAACAGCAGCGCGATGACGATCAGAATATATTTCCAGAGAGGATAGCGATTCATATTGATTCAGCGTTCTGTGTGAGTCTCAGAGGGAGTCTCTTGCTTGCATGGTTGGTGCAGCCGATGCCCTGCGTGCAATGTCTTGCCGTGCTGCGCTTGTAGCACTGCGCCGCCAGGCTCTTTTTTATTCCGGACTTTACATTTGAAGAGAGCACCCGCCTGGATGCTCTCGTTCCATCAGTCTGGCGCCTGGTTACAGGGCTGTCTTGATCGTGCCCTTTGGCAGCAATGTGGTGACCGAACCCTTTTGCACCACGACTTCAGTGCCGCTGGCGATTTCCAGGGTGATGTAGGCGTCCGCAACCTTGGTGATCTTGCCCAGCATGCCGCCGGCCGTCACTACTTCATCGCCCTTGGCGAGCGCTTCCATCATGGATTTCTGTTCTTTCTGACGCTTCATTTGCGGACGGATCATCAGGAAGTACAACACGACGAACATCAGGATGATCGGCAAAAAGCTGGTCAGGTTGCCGCTCAGGCCCAGTGGACCGGTAGCAGCAGTAGCCGCAGGTGCAGTTTGCGCGTAAGCGCTGGAAATAATTGACACGAGTTGCTCCAGGTAATAGTTTGAAAATAGCCCAGCATTCTAGCATTGGGTAACGGCATACAACCGTCCAGCCGCCCCCCGGCGCTATTTATTGCCGGGAAAATCGGCCCGATGCGCCGCCCTTATAGCGGGAGTCGGCTGACCAGGCCGGTGTTCATAGACCGGTTTGCCCGGAAATAGTTGCAAAATGCATACTCCTTCCAGGGTAAATCCTATACGCCGCGCGCCCGGTCCAGGTGGAACCGGGTCACGAATACGCTGAACTGCCCGACATCCAGCGCTGCCCGGACATTCTTCATCAGGTCCAGGTAGTAATGCAGATTGTGAATCGTATTGAGCCGCGCGCCAAGGATTTCACCGGTACGATGCAAATGATGCAAGTATGCGCGCGAGAAATTGCGGCAAGCGTAGCAGCCGCAAGTCTCGTCCAATGGCTTTTCGTCATCCTTGTAACGGGCATTCTTGATCTTCAGGTCGCCGAAACGGGTAAACAGCCAGCCATTGCGGGCGTTGCGGGTCGGCATCACGCAATCGAACATGTCGACCCCGTTTTCAACCCCTGCCACCAGGTCTTCCGGCGTGCCGACGCCCATCAGGTAATGCGGCTTGCCGGCCGGCAGGCGCGGGCCGATGTGCTCCAGCACGCGCATCATTTCTTCCTTCGGTTCTCCCACCGACAGGCCGCCGATGGCGATGCCGTGGAAACCGACGTCTTCAAGGCCGGCCAGCGATTCGTCTCGCAGGTTTTCAAACATGCCGCCCTGGACGATGCCGAACAGCGCGTTCGGATTTTCCAGTTGGTCGAATTCGTTCTTGGAGCGCTTGGCCCAGCGCAGCGACATCCGCATCGATTGCGCCGCTTCCTCGCTGGTGGCGGGACGGCCGTCGATTTCATACGGCGTGCATTCGTCGAACTGCATCACGATGTCGGAATTGAGCGATTTCTGGATCTGCATCGAGACCTCGGGCGAAAGGAACAATTTGTCGCCGTTGATCGGCGACGAAAATTTCACGCCCTCTTCGGTAATCTTGCGCATCGCGCCCAGTGAAAACACCTGGAAGCCGCCGGAATCGGTCAGGATCGGCTTGTCCCAGGCCATGAACTTGTGCAGGCCGCCGAATTTATCGAGCACCTCGGTGCCAGGCCGCAGCCAAAGATGGAAGGTGTTGCCGAGGATGATCTGGGCTTCGATCTCCACCAGCTCCAGCGGCGACATCGCCTTCACCGAACCATAGGTGCCGACCGGCATGAAGATCGGCGTTTCGACCGTACCGTGGTTAAGTTTCAGGCGGCCGCGGCGGGCCTTTCCTTCGGTTTTCAGCAGCGTGAATTCAAGCATGGATTTTCAGTCAGTAATCAGGATCAAACGTTATAGGTAAGCAGCATCGCATCGCCATAGCTGAAGAAGCGATAACGCTGCGCGATGGCATGGGTGTAAGCGGCGCGGATGCAGTCGTAGCCGGCAAAAGCCGAGACCAGCATCAGCAAGGTCGATTTCGGCAGATGGAAATTGGTGATCAGGCGATCCACGGTCTTGAAGACGTAACCGGGAGTGATGAACAAGGCGGTGTCGGCGCTGCCCGCCTGTAAAACGCCGGACTGCGAGGCTGATTCCAGCGCCCGCAAGCTGGTGGTGCCGACTGCCACCACCTTGCCGCCGGCGGCCTTGGCAGCACGCACGGCATCGACGGTGGCTTCGGCGATGGTGTACCACTCGCTGTGCATCTTGTGTTCCGCCAGGTTCTCGCTGCGCACCGGCTGGAACGTGCCGGCCCCTACGTGCAGCGTGACATAGGCGAAGCCGATGCCCTTTTGCTGCAAGCTTTGCAGCAAGGCCTGGTCGAAATGCAGGCCGGCAGTAGGCGCCGCCACCGCGCCCGCATGCTTGGCGTAGACGGTTTGATAACGGGTTTCATCGAAAGCATCGGCATCGTGCTCGATATACGGCGGCAAAGGCAGGCGGCCGTGGGCCTCGATCAGTTCGAATACATCGGCCGGGAACACCAGCGTATAAAACTCGCCGACGCGCTCGCCCACCACAACGTCGAACGCTTCGGCCAGGCAGATCCGGGCGCCGGCAGGCGGCGATTTCGAGGCGCGCACCTGGGCGTGCACGGTGCGGTTGTCAACTACGCGTTCGACCAGCACCTCGACCTTGCCGCCGGTTTCCTTGACGCCGAAGAAGCGCGCCTTAAGCACGCGGGTATCGTTGAACACCAGCAGGTCGCCGGGATTCAAGAGGTCGACAATGTCGGCGAAACGGCGGTCCACCAGCTGTTCGCCGTCGATATGCAGCAGGCGCGAGGCGCTGCGCTGCGGCAACGGAGTTTGCGCGATCAGCTCGGGAGGCAGTTCGAAATCGTAATCGGATAGAGAATGCATGCTCGGATAAAAATAATGAAATTAGGCTCAACTTGCCAATACAGCTATAGGCTTTACAATGGCAAACGCTGAAATCTGTACACAACAGGGATGCAGCAACTCGATGCTTTTTTTATGAGCAAACCCGCTATTTTACGCCCTGTGGCCTACAAACCGCCTGATATGCCTGCTCCGAAGCGAAAACCTGCCGCTGCTGCCCCCCCTGCCCCGACTGCGAACACCCGCGCCAGCAAACTGGAAAAGCTGGGCCTGCGCACGGACATGGACCTGGTTTTGCACCTGCCGCTGCGTTACGAAGATGAAACCGAGATTGTCGCCATCCAGCAAGCCGGCATGATGGGCACCAGCGTAGCGCAAGTCGAAGGCGTCGTCACTGCCTGCGATATCCAGTACCGGCCGCGGCGCCAGCTGATCGTCACCATCGCCGACGATAGCGGCCAGCTGGTGATGCGCTTCCTGAATTTCTACGGCAGCCAGACCAAGCAGCTGGCGGTCGGCACCCGGGTGCGCGCACGCGGCGAAATCCGCCATGGCTTTTTCGGCGCCGAGGTGGTCCACCCCAGTTACAAGGTGGTGCTGGAAGGCGCGCCCTTGCCCGATGTCCTGACTCCGGTTTACCCGGCCGGCGAAGGCCTGTCGCAGATTTTCCTGCGCAAGGCGATTGCCGACGCCATGCACAGCATTGCCTGGCACGACACCTTGTCGCCAGCGCAACTGGCGGCGCAGCAGCTGATGCCGTTCGAAAGCGCGGTGCGCCTGCTGCACAACCCGCCACCCGACGTCGACGAGCATGCGCTGGAAGACCGCTCCCATCCGGCCTGGGTGCGCATGAAGTTCGATGAGCTGCTGGCCCAGCAATTGTCGTTGAAGCGCGCCCAGGTCGCACGGCGCGCCAAGAATGCCCGTGCGCTGCCGGTGGTCGGGCAGTTGTCCGCAGCCTTCCTCGCCACGCTGCCGTTCACCCTGACCAAGGCGCAGCAACGGGTGGTGGCCGAAATCAGCGCCGACCTGCAGGCCTCGTTTCCCATGCAGCGCCTGCTGCAAGGCGATGTCGGCAGCGGCAAGACCGTGGTTGCCGCCCTGGCCGCGGCACAGGCCATCGACAGCGGCTACCAGGCAGTGCTGATGGCGCCCACCGAAATCCTGGCGGACCAGCATTTCCGCAAGATCGCAGCCTGGATGGAGCCGCTTGGCGTGCGCGTCGCCTGGCTCACCGGCAGCCTGAAAAAGAAAGAAAAGCTGGCGGCCCAGGCCATGATCGAATCGGGCGAGGCGCAGCTGGTGATCGGCACCCATGCCCTGATCCAGGACAGCGTGCAGTTCGCCAAGCTGGGCCTGGTGATCGTCGACGAACAGCATCGTTTCGGCGTCGGCCAGCGGCTGGCGCTGCGCAACAAGACCGTGTCTGAAAACGGCGGCGGCGATGCCGTCCAAAACACGGCGCCGGTGGTGCCGCACCAATTGATGATGAGCGCCACGCCGATTCCGCGCACCCTGGCGATGACTTATTACGCCGACCTGGAAATCTCGGTGATCGACGAACTGCCTCCCGGCCGCACCCCCATCGTCACCCGCGCAGTCGACCAGGCACGGCGCGACGAGGTGATCGCACGGGTGCATGCAGCGGTGCAGGACGGGCGCCAGGCGTACTGGGTCTGTCCGCTGATCGAGGAATCGGAAGCCCTGCAGCTGCAGACTGCCACCGAAACCTACGCGATGCTGGCGGAAGCGTTGCCGGACCTGCGGATCGGCCTGGTGCACGGCCGTCTCAAGCAAGCCGAAAAACAGGAAGTCATGGACGCCTTCAGCGCCGGCGCCTGCCATGTGCTGGTCGCCACTACCGTGATTGAAGTCGGGGTCGATGTCCCCAACGCCTCGCTGATGGTGATCGAACATGCGGAACGCTTCGGGCTGTCGCAGCTGCACCAGCTGCGCGGGCGGGTTGGACGCGGTTCTGCCGCCAGCGTATGCTTGTTGTTATACCAAAGCCCGCTCGGCTATGTCGCCAAGCAACGCCTGATGACCATGCGCGAAACCACCGACGGCTTCGAAATCGCACGGCGCGACCTGGAAATCCGCGGCCCCGGCGAATTCCTCGGTGCGCGCCAGTCAGGCCAGGCCATGCTGCGCTTTGCCGACCTGGCTACCGACCAATGGCTGGTCGACCGCGCCCGCGACCTGGCGCAAACGCTGCTGCAGGATCCGGCGCCAGCCAGCCAGGCCACCGTCAGCGCCCATCTGACGCGCTGGCTGGGCGGCCGCGAAGATTTCCTGAAGGTTTGAGCGGCATGGGCAAGAATGATGCTTATTTTGCAAAAGCGGCGCTGAAACATGGAGAGACACAATCTCCATCGAAAAATATGCGAAGATAACAACATGACTCTGACCGAACTCAAATATATCGTCGCGGTAGCGCGCGTAAAGCATTTTGGCCATGCCGCTGAAGCTTGTTTCGTGGCGCAGCCGACGCTCTCCGTGGCGATCAAGAAGCTGGAAGACGAACTGGGCGTGGTGATCTTCGAACGCGGCGGCACCGAAATTTCCGTGACGCCGCTGGGTGCGCAGATCGTGGCCCAGGCTGAACGGGTGCTGGAGCAGACCGCCACCATCCGCGAGATCGCCAACCAGAACAAGGATCCGCTGGCCGGCCCGCTGCGCTTGGGCATCATCTATACGGTCGGCCCCTACCTGTTGCCGCCGCTGGTGAAAACCATGATCGAGCAAGTGCCGCAGATGCCGCTGGTGCTGCAGGAAAATTTCACCGTGCGCCTGCTGGAGCTGCTGCGCCAAGGCGAACTGGACGCCGCCATCATCGCCCTGCCGTTCCCCGAGCACGGCCTGATGGTGCAGCCGCTGTACGACGAGCCGTTCGTGGTGGCGCTGCCCAAGCACCATGCCTGGGCCAACCGCACCAGCATCAGCGCCCAGGATCTCAAATCGGAAACCATGCTGTTGCTCGGCAACGGCCATTGTTTCCGTGACCAGGTGCTGGAAGTGTGCCCCGAAATGTCGCGCTTTTCGACTGCCGGCGACGGCATTGCCCGCACTTTCGAAGGTTCGTCGCTGGAAACCATACGCCACATGGTGGCTTCCGGCATCGGCATCACAGTGCTGCCGCTGGCCTCGGTGCCCGATATCGACGCCAAGGACGGCATGCTGCGTTATGTGCCGTTCACCGATCCGGAGCCGTCGCGCCGGGTGGTGATTGTCTGGCGCAAGAGCTTCACGCGCCATGCCGCCATCGAAGCCGTGCAAAAAGCGGTGCTGGATTGCGGCCTGAAAGGCGTTACCTTGCTGCATGACGCGCTTGCCGTCGAAGGCTAAGCCAAAAGCCGATTCATGCTGGCCGGGACAGGACCTGGTTTACGTCCGCCGGCATGTTTCCATCCCCTGTTCTTTTCCCGCTGCCGCCTGGCGGCTACGCTAACATCCAAACCGCAATGAATCGTCTCAAACTCTACTTCCGGCTGATCCGCATGGACAAACCCATCGGCATCCTGCTGCTGCTGTGGCCAACCCTGGCCGCCCTGTGGCTGGCGGCCGAGGGCAAGCCGGCCTGGGCCCTGGTCGCGATTTTCTGCCTCGGCACCGCCCTGATGCGCTCGGCCGGCTGCGCGATCAACGATTTCGCCGACCGCGATTTCGACAAACATGTCAAACGCACCGCCGAGCGGCCGCTGACCAGCGGCAAGATCGCCGCCTGGGAAGCGGTGATGGTGGCCGTCGTGCTGACACTGCTGTCGCTGCTGCTGATCCTGCCGCTGAACACGCTGACCAAGGAGCTGTCGGTCATCGCCGTGATCGTGGCCGGCAGCTATCCCTACTTCAAGCGCTTCTTCGCGATTCCGCAAGCCTACCTCGGCATCGCCTTCGGCTTCGGCATTCCCATGGGTTTCGCCGCGGTCCAGGGAACGGTGCCGGCCGCCGCCTGGCTGCTGTTGCTGGCGAATGTATTCTGGGCCGTCGCCTACGACACCGAATACGCCATGGTCGACCGTGACGACGACCTGAAAATCGGCATCCGGACTTCGGCGATTACCTTCGGCCGCTACGACGTAACGGCAATCATGCTTTGTTACGCGCTCAGTTTAGGATTAGTATTTACAGTAGGCTGGCAATTCGGCCTGCGCGCCTGGTTCAGCGCCGGCATGCTGGTGGCGGCCGGATGTGCAGTCTACCACTACCGCTTGATCCGCAGCCGCGAACGCGCCGGCTGCTTCGCCGCTTTTCGCCACAACAACTGGCTGGGAGCGGCGGTATTCGGCGGGATCGCCCTGGACTATGCGCTCCGGTAGATGTCCGGCGGCAACCCGGCATGATTATCGTGATATATTAGGCAACATCTTTCCCCGCAATCCACATTGAAGAGGCAAACATGGCTACTACCGACAACGTAAAAGAGATGCGCGACAATCTGGCTGGCGAACTCAAATCCGTGATCAAGGAAGCGGAAACCCTGCTCGACGATACCCATGACCATGCGGAAAAAAAATACAACTCGGCCCGTGAGAAACTGAAGGCAGCGCTGGAAACGGCCAAGACGGAACTGCCGAAAGCCACCAAGAAAGCCGTGGCGCACACCAAGCACGCGGCCCATGTCACCGATGAATATGTCGGCGACAATCCATGGAAAGCTGTCAGCGTGGCGGCCGTCATCGGTTTGCTGGCTGGGCTGGCGATTGGCCGCAACAAATAAAGTGCGGCCGGAGCCTCGATACTACTGCGGCTCTAAAAAAAACAGCGGCAATCGCCATGCGATGCCGCTGTTTTTTTTATATGCAATACCGTCCCGGCGCTAGTCGCGTCCGAATTCGTCGCCCAGCTCCTGGCCGCGCAGCGCGGCTGATTTGACGGCAGCGATGATCGCGCCCTTCACATCCGCAGCCTCCATGCTGCTCAACGCAGCATACGTGGTGCCGCCCTTGGAGGTCACGCGCTCGCGCAGCAGGGACACCGGCTCCGACGATTGTGCCGCCAGCTGCGCTGCGCCGGTGAAGGTGGCCTTGGCCAGTTCGATGCCCTGTTGCGCAGTCAGGCCGAGTTCCTGTGCCGCCTGCTGCATTGCTTCGATAAAATAAAACACATACGCCGGGCCGCTGCCGGACACCGCCGTCACCGCATCGATCTTTGCTTCGTCATCCAGCCATACCGTGCTGCCCACCGCGCGCAAGATCAGGTCGGCAGTCTCGCGCTGTGCCGGCGACACGCCGGCGGTGGCGACCATTCCGGTAATGCCCTGGCCGATCAGCGCCGGCGTATTCGGCATGCAGCGCACGATGGCGTCGTGGCCGCCTAGCCAGCGCGCCAGGTCCACCGCGCGAATCCCAGCGGCAATCGACAGCACCAGCTGGGTCCGGACATGCGGCCGCAATTTGGCCACGACTTCCTTCATCTGCTGCGGCTTGACCGCCAGCACGATCACTTCGCAGGCCTCGATCGCGGCATCGATTCCGGTCGCCGTGCTGACGCCGAAGCGCTGCGCCAGATTCTGCAGCGCCTCCGGATTCAGGTCGACCACATGGATGTTGGCGCCGTCGGTCACCTTGCCGGCCAGGCCGCCGATCAGGGCCGCCGCCATATTGCCGCCGCCGATGAAGCCGATATTCAGTTTATTTTTCATGATTCCGTTCCCGTTGCCCAAAAATTGCACTGCCCACGCGCACGATGGTAGCGCCCTCTTCAATCGCCGCCACCATGTCTGCCGACATGCCCATCGACAAAGTGTCCAGTTGCTGCCCAGCTTGCTGTCCAGCTAGCTGCGCGCCCAGGTCCTGCTGCAGCTGCTCCAGCAATTCCCTGGTCTGGCGAAATGCCGCATGCTGTTTTTGCCGGTCGTCGGTCGGCTCCGGTATCGCCATCAGGCCGCGCAGCCTCAGCCCCGGCAATCCCGCAACGGCACGCGCCACAGCCGGCAGTTCCGACGGCGCCAGGCCGCTCTTGCTTGCTTCGCCGCTGATATTCACCTGCAGGCAGATGTTCAGCGGCGCCAGTTGCGGCGGCCGCTGCTGCGACAGGCGCTGGGCGATTTTTTCGCGGTCGACCGTGTGCACCCAATCGAAATGCTCAGCGATGGCGCGCGTCTTGTTGCTCTGGATCGGACCGATAAAATGCCATTCCAGCAAGACATCGTCGCGCTGTCCAGACTTCAGCGCCAGCTCGACCTCAGCCATTTTGGCCAGCGCCTCCTGCAGATAGTTTTCGCCGAAGGCGCGCTGGCCGGCGGCGATCGCTTCCAGCACCGCGTCGGCGCCGAAGGTTTTGGACACCGCCAGCAACGCCACACTGTCAGGTCGGCGCGACACCGCAACGGCCGTGGCATGAATACTGCTATGGACGGCTTGCAACTTGTGCGACATTAAGGACATAATCGGAGAGTTTGAAAATTGCCGTAAAGAACTACCAACTTGCATGGCCAGGCGGTTTTGACAAGCAGCGCCTGGGCAGGAAAATGCATTTCAACAAACAAAATACAGCACAGGGATTATAAATGGACATTTCCGAACTTCTGGCTTTTTCGGTAAAGAATAAGGCATCCGATTTGCATTTATCAGCAGGCTTGCCGCCGATGATCCGGGTTCATGGCGATGTGCGCCGCATCAACCTGCCGCCGCTGGAGCACAAGGACGTGCATTCCATGATCTATGACATCATGAACGACGGCCAGCGCAAGGCGTACGAAGAACATCTGGAGTGCGACTTTTCCTTTGAAATCCCCGGCCTGGCGCGCTTCCGCGTGAATGCATTCAACCAGGACCGCGGCGCCGCGGCCGTGCTGCGGACGATTCCGTCCACCGTACTGACGCTGGAACAGCTCAACGCGCCGCGCATCTTTGCCGAGCTGTCGCTCAAGCCGCGCGGCCTGGTGCTGGTCACCGGCCCTACCGGTTCCGGCAAGTCGACCACGCTGGCCGCCATGGTCAACCATGTCAACGAGAACGAATACGCACACATCCTGACCATCGAAGATCCGATCGAATTCGTCCACCAGTCGAACAAATGCCTGATCAACCAGCGTGAAGTCGGCCCGCACACCCATTCCTTCAGCAATGCGCTGCGTTCGGCCTTGCGCGAAGACCCGGACGTGATCCTGGTGGGTGAATTGCGCGACCTGGAAACCATCCGCCTGGCGCTGACCGCCGCCGAAACCGGCCACCTGGTGTTCGGCACCCTGCACACCTCTTCCGCCGCCAAGACCATCGACCGTATCGTCGACGTGTTCCCGGGTGAAGAAAAGGAAATGGTGCGCGCCATGCTGTCGGAATCGCTGCAGGCGGTGATTTCGCAAAGCCTGCTGAAGACCAAGGACGGCTCCGGCCGCGTTGCGGCCCATGAAATCATGCTGGGCACGCCGGCGATCCGCAACCTGATCCGCGAAAGCAAGATTGCGCAGATGTACTCGGCGATCCAGACCGGCAGCAACATGGGCATGCAAACCCTGGACAGCAACCTGACCGAACTGGTCAAGCGCAATGTGATCTCGCTGGCCAGCGCGCGCGCAGCGGCCAAGACACCGGACAATTTCCCAGGCTAAAAACCGGGCTGCAAATACATTAGGATAAGAATCATGGAAAGAGATCAAGCCACCAAATTCATGCACGACTTGCTGCGCCTGATGGTCAGCAAGCGCGGCTCCGATTTGTTCATTACCGCAGACTTCCCGCCGGCGTTCAAGATCGACGGCAAGATCACCCCGGTGTCGAACCAGGCGCTGACTTCGGTGCATACCCTGGAACTGGCGCGCGCCATCATGAGCGACAAGCAGGCTGCCGATTTCGAAGAAACCAAGGAATGCAATTTCGCCATCAGCCCGGCCGGGCTGGGACGGTTCCGGGCTTCGGCCTTCATCCAGCAAGGCCGGGTCGGCATGGTGCTGCGCACGATCACCACCGACATCCCGAAATTCGAAGACCTGGGCCTGCCGCCCACGCTGAAAGAGGTCGCCATGACCAAGCGCGGCCTGGTGATCATGGTCGGCGCCACCGGCTCCGGCAAATCGACCACGCTGGCGGCGATGGTCGGCTATCGCAACGAAAACAGCTACGGCCACATCATCACCATCGAAGATCCGGTCGAGTACATCCACCCGCACAAGAATTGCATCGTGACCCAGCGTGAAGTCGGCGTCGATACCGACAACTGGGGCGTGGCGCTGAAGAACACCTTGCGCCAGGCGCCGGACGTGATCCTGATCGGCGAAATCCGCGACCGTGAAACCATGGACTACGCCATCGCCTTCGCCGAAACCGGCCACTTGTGCCTGGCCACCTTGCATGCCAACAGTTCCAACCAGGCACTTGACCGCATCATCAACTTTTTCCCCGAAGAGCGCCGGCCGCAGCTGCTGATGGACTTGTCGCTCAACCTGAAAGGCATCATCTCGCAACGCCTGGTGCCGCTGAAAACCGTGAAGGGACGTGCGGTAGCGGTTGAGATCATGCTGAATTCGCCGCTGATTTCCGACCTGATCTTCAAGGGCGACGTGCACGAGATCAAGGAAATCATGAAGAAGTCGCGCGAACTCGGCATGCAGACTTTTGACCAGGCCCTGTTCGATTTGTACGAAGAGGATAAAATCAGCTATGAAGACGCCTTGCGCAACGCTGATTCGGTCAACGATCTGCGTCTCGCCATCAAGCTGCGCGGCAAGGATGCAAAGGACCGCGACCTTGCAGCCGGCACTGAACACCTGGGGATAGTATGACTACCGACACTAGCATTTATGATTTCACCGTCAAGCAGCTGGACGGCACGCCCGAGTCGCTGGCGGCCTTCCGCGGCAAGGTGCTGCTGATCGTCAACACTGCCAGCAACTGCGGCTTCACGCCGCAGTACAAGGGACTGGAAGAGATTTACCAGAAGTACCGCGCACAAGGCTTCGAAGTACTGGGCTTTCCGTGCAACCAGTTCGGCGCCCAGGAACCGGGAACCGCCGACGAAATCGGCGCTTTCTGCGAAAAGAACTACGGCGTCACTTTTCCCCTGTTCGAGAAGATCGACGTCAACGGCGACCACGCGGCGCCGCTCTACCAGTACCTGAAAAATGCGGCGCCGGGTTTGCTGGGCAGCGAGGGCATCAAATGGAATTTCACCAAATTCCTGGTGAACAAGGATGGCGGCGTGGTTGACCGTTTTGCACCGCAGACCAAGCCGGAAGCGCTGACGGCGGATATCGAGAAATTGCTGGGGAAATAAGGCAGGAACATTCCGGACCGGTTCCCGGCTTTGCCGCCAACCGATCCGGATACATCGTCAATCGCAGCTCAATGCGCCATTTGCAGGCCGTACACCAGCGCCGCCAGCACGCCGCCGCAGATCGAACCCACCACAGGCACCAAGGCATAACCCCAGTCGCTGTCGCGTTTGCCGGGAATCGGCAGCAATGCGTGCATCAGGCGCGGGCCCAGGTCACGCGCCGGGTTGATCGCATAACCGGTGGTGCCGCCCAGGGAAACGCCGATGCTCATCACCAGCAAAGCCACCGGCAGCGCGTCCAGCGCGCCCAGGCCCATCTTCGGCGAAGCGATATTCAGCACGCAATAGACCAGCACGAAAGTGCCGACCACTTCAGACACTACGTTGCCGAAAGTGTTGCGGATCGCCGGCGCCGTGCAAAACGCCGCCAGCTTCAAATTGCCGTCCGTAGTTTCGGCGAAGTGATTGCGGTACACCAGCCATACCAGGAAAGCACCCATCATCCCGCCCAGCATCTGCGACAGGATATAACCCGGCACGCTGCCCCAGGCAAACTTGCCGGCCACCGCCAGCGCCAGGGTCACGGCCGGATTCAGGTGGGCGCCGCTGGACGATGCCGCCACAAAAACACCAACGAATACGGCCATCGCCCAGCCGACCGTGATCACGATCAGGCCGCTGCCATGGCCGTGGGTTTTACTTAAAAGTACGTTGGCAACCACGCCGTTGCCAAGCAAGACAATCAGGGCGGTGCCCACGAATTCAGCTAAAAAGGGAGTCATGACGAACTCTTTCGGAAATGGGAAGTGAGAGGAACGCAGATTCTGGCCTGCGTTCCGGTCTGTTTTTATCCAACAGTGCTTGCTACCGGCTGGTGGTCAGGAATCTGCCCACACCGTGGCCGCCGCAATCGCCCGCTGCCAGCCTTTGATGCTGGTCTGCACTTCTTCCGCCGGCAGCGCCGGCTTGAAGCGCTGGTCGAGCTGCCATTGGCCGCGCACATCGTCGGTGCTGCTCCAGTAGCCGACCGCCAGGCCAGCCAGGTAGGCAGCTCCCAGCGCCGTGGTTTCCGTGACTTTCGGGCGCACCACATCCACGCCCAGGATGTCGGACTGGAATTGCATCAGCAGGTTGTTGGCAGTGGCGCCGCCGTCGACACGCAATTCCGGGATGACGATGCCGGCGTCCGCTTCCATGGCTTTCAATACGTCCATGGTTTGGTAAGCGATGCTGTCCAGCGCGGCGCGCGCGTAGTGGGCCGAGGTGGTGCCGCGGGTAATGCCGAAAATGGTGCCGCGCGCGTGCGGGTTCCAGTGCGGCGCGCCGAGGCCGGCAAACGCCGGCACCAGGTAGACGCCGTCGCTGCTCTTGACGCTGCGCGCCAGTGCTTCGATTTCGGTGGAAGTCTTGATGATGCCGAGGCCGTCGCGCAGCCACTGCACCACGGCGCCGCCGATGAAGATGCTGCCTTCCAGCGCGTAGTTGACTTCGTTGCCGATTTTCCAGGCGACCGTGGTCAGCAGGTTGTTTTTCGAAATGATCGGCTTGGTGCCGGTGTTCATCACCATGAAACAGCCGGTGCCGTAGGTATTCTTGACCATGCCGGGTTCGGTGCACATCTGGCCGAACAAGGCTGCCTGCTGGTCGCCGGCAATCCCCGCCAGCGGGATTTCGGAACCGAAGCCCGAAATCTCGGTGTGGCCGTAGACTTCGCTGGAGGAACGCACTTCCGGCAGCATGCTGCGCGGCACGCCCATGATCTTGAGCAGCTCGTCATCCCATTCCATGGTGTGGATGTTGAACAGCATGGTGCGCGAAGCGTTCGAGACATCGGTCAGGTGCAGCTTGCCGCGGGTCATGTTCCAGACCAGCCACGTGTCGATCGTGCCGAACGCCAGGCGGCCCTGGTCTGCCAGCTGCTGCGCGCCTTCGACGTTGTTCAGTATCCAGCGGATCTTGGTGCCGGAAAAATACGAGTCGACCAGCAGGCCGGTCTTTGCGCGGATGGTTTCGGCCAGGCCGTCGGCTTTCAGCTGGTCGCAGAATGCGGCTGTGCGGCGGTCTTGCCAGACGATGGCGTTGTACACCGCCTTGCCGGTTTCGCGATCCCAGACCACGGTGGTTTCACGCTGGTTGGTGATGCCGATGGCGGCGATCGACATGCCGTTCAGGCCGATGTTGGTCGAAGCCTCGGCGGCGACGCCGACCTGGGTCGACCAGATTTCCTGCGGATCATGTTCGACCCAGCCCGGCTGCGGATAGATCTGGCGGAATTCTTTCTGCGCCGAAGAAACGATATTGCCTTGACGGTCGAACAGGATGGCGCGCGAACTGGTCGTTCCCTGATCCAGGGCTAAAATGTATTTATCTTTCAACTTGTCTACTCCAAGGTTGGTGAATCCGCCTGCGCGGACCGGGGGACTTTGATCCGGGGCTGATCCCGGGCCTGTCTTTTTTATCTTCCGGCGCTGCTGCCTGCCGGGCAAAACTTCAGGTAAACCATTTCACGCCAGCATGGCGGCCGGTGCGGGTACTTGCTGCGCTTCCAGCCAGGCATGCAGGCGCTCGACGCCGGCTGCGTCAAAACGCAATCCCAGCTTGGAACGGCGCCACAGGATGTCGTCGGCAGTCAGCGCCCATTCGTTGCGCATCAGGTAGCGCACTTCCGCTTCATACAGGTCGGCGCCGAACAGTTCGCCCAGCCCGGCCATCTCGTGGATGCCGTCCAGCAGGCGCGCCGCGCGGGTGCCGTAGGTGCGTGCATAACGCGCCGCCAGGGCGGCCGGCAGCCAGGCATGGCGCTGCTGGAAAATCCGCTGGAAGTCTGCGAAATCGGCGTTGGCGATGTCGCCGCCCGGCAGCGCTTCATGCGCGGTCCAGTCCGATTTCATGTAGCCGAACAGCGGCTGCAGCTGCTCCATGGCTTCTTCCGCCAGGCGCCGGTAAGTGGTGATCTTGCCGCCGAATACCGACAGCACCGGCGCCAGCCCTTGTTCGGCCCGCAGCTCAAGACGGTAGTCGCGGGTTACCGCGGACGGATTGGCGACCTCTTCTTCCAGCAGCGGCCGCACGCCGGCATACGACCAGACCACCTGTTGCGGCGTCACGGCGGCTTCGAAATAGCGGCTCACCGATTCGCACAGGTAAGCCGTTTCTTCCTCCGAAATCTCTACCTTGCCCGGATTGCCGCTGTACTCGACATCGGTGGTGCCGATCAGCGTGAAGTCGGTTTCATACGGAATCGCAAAGACGATGCGCTTGTCGGGATTCTGGAAAATGTAAGCGTGGTCGTGGTCGAACAGGCGCTTGGTGACGATGTGGCTGCCTTTGACCAGCCGGATGTGGTGCTGGGCCGGCGTATTCAAGGCGCTGTTCAACAAGCTGGCGACCCAGGGACCGGCAGCGTTGACCACGCAGCGCGCCTTGACCTTGGTAGTCGCGCCGCTCACGGCCGACAGCAAAGTGGCGTCCCAGTATTGCGTGCCTTGCCTGGCTTCGATCAGGCGGGTTCTGGTGAGGATGGCGGCGCCGCGTTCCTTGGCGTCCATCGCATTGAGCACCACCAGGCGCGCGTCTTGCACCGAGGCGTCGGAATACACGAAACCTTTGCTCAGGGTTTTCTTCAGCGGCGCGCCGGCCGGATGCTTGCGGAAATCGATGGAGCGCGAACCGGGCAGCAATTCGCGCTTGCTCAGGTTGTCGTATAAAAACAGGCCGGCGCGTATCATCCAGGCCGGCCGCAGGCTCGATACATGCGGCATCACGAAGCGCAGCGGCGCGATGATGTGCGGCGCCATGCGCAGCAGCAGTTCGCGCTCTTGCAGGGCTTTGCGGACCAGGCCGAATTCGTAATGTTCGAGATAGCGCAAGCCGCCATGTATCAGCTTGGTGCTGGCCGATGAAGTGTGCGAAGCCAGGTCGTCCTGCTCGCAAAGCAACACGCTCAGTCCGCGGCCCGCGGCGTCGCGCGCAATCCCGGCGCCGTTAACGCCGCCGCCCACTACCAGCAAATCAACAATCTCATCTGATGCCACAGCCATCTCCTTGTGTCGGCAACTCGCTCATCGGACATATCCAGTTGTTGCCAAATAGCAAAACGGTATGCTTGCAATGTCACCGCACATCATAAAATATTTATATTCGAAAGTATATTGTTCGAATTCGAACATTGATAATCATTTATATTTATTGAAAGCAATTATTCAATAGAAATAAACTTAATTGCTTATAGATAAGCACTATCCCCTCCTCGGCCCGGAGGCTTGCAAGCGGCTGTCGCGCATAGGACTGGCCTGAGCCGTCGCCCGGATGGAGGAAAAAGGGGATGGATGTTCGCCGTGCGGCGTGCGAATGGCTTCGCGGGATTATTTTTTTTGCTGCCGGTCCGCGTCGTCGGTAACGAACACGTCGATTTTCGCTTCTTCGAAAATGCCGGTCATGGCTTCCGGCACCGGCTTGTCGGTGAACAGGGCATTGATTTTCGAGATATCGCCGAGCCGCACCAGCGCCGGCCGCCAGAATTTCGAATGGTCGGCCACCAGGAACACGGTGCGCGAATGTTCGATGATCGCTTCCGAAACCCGCACCTCACGATAGTCGAAATCGCGCAGGGTGCCGTCAGCCTCTATGCTGGAAATGCCGATGATGCCGAAATCGACCTTGAAGCGGCGGATGAAATCGATGGTTTCTTCGCCGGTGATCCCGAGGTCGCGGGCGCGCACCACGCCGCCGGTGATGATCACTTCGCAGCCCGGATAGCCGCTCATGATGGCGGCCACGTTCAGGTTATTGGTGATGACCCGCAAGTTGCGGCGCCGGCTCAAGGCCTTGGCGACTTCTTCGTTGGTGGTGCCGAGGTTGATGAAGAGCGTCGCCTGGTCCGGGATATGTTCCACCACCAGGGCGGCGATGCGGCGCTTTTCTTCCGAATACAGACCCTGCCTGGCGCCATAGGCGATATTCTCGGCGCTGGACGGCAGGCCGACGCCGCCGTGATAGCGCTGCAGCAGGTTCATTTCCGCCAGCAGGTTGATGTCGCGCCGAATGGTCTGCTGGGTGATCTTGAAGCGCGTCGCCAGATGTTCTACCGTCACAAAACCGTCGCGTTGCACATAACTCAACAGCTCCTGCTGGCGAGCGTTAAGCTTTTGCGTTGATATCTCTGGCATGAACCCTGTCCTGTGCGGATTTTTCAAAGGCTTTTATTATGATGGGATTTCTGCCATAAGGGGAGAATGCACAACGCATTTTGTCGCACCGCCCCGGGCACAATGGTAACGGTATCATTTTATAATGTTAGAATTTCGCCATGGAAAAAGAAAACTTGATGAATGCCGTCGTCGCCGACGTCACCGCGCGCCGTAAAGGCGGCCGTAAAACCGGCGGCTTCACCTTGCGCGACGTCGCCAAACTGGCGGGCGTCGCGCCCATCACGGCGTCGCGCGCACTGAATACGCCGGACGCCGTCTCCGCCAAGGTTCTGCAAAAAGTGCAAGCCGCGGTAGCGCAGACCGGCTATGTGCCGAACCTGCTGGCCGGCGCGCTGGCGTCGCAGAAAAGCCGCCTGGTGGCGGCCGTGGTGCCGACCTTGTCCGGTCCGATGTTCCTGGAAACCGTGGAAGCGCTGACCGACACCCTGGCCGGCGCCGGCTACCAGGTGATGCTGGGCCAGAGCGGTTATGAAAATTCGCGCGAAGACGCCTTGCTCGACGCCATCATCGGCCGCCGCCCGGACGGCATCGTGCTGACCGGCATCACCCGTTCGCCGCAGGCGCGCCGGCGCTTGCTGGCAAGCGGCATCCCGGTGGTCGAAACCTGGGACCTGACGCCGACCCCGGTCGACATGCTGGTCGGTTTTTCCCATGAAAAGATCGGCGCCGCGGTGGCCCAGTACCTGCACGCCAAAGGCAAGAAACGGGTGGCTGCCATCAGCGGCGACGATGAACGCAGCCGGCGCCGCGCCACGGCGTTTTCCGAGGCGGCGGTCCGGCTGGGCATGGCGCTGCCGCAGGAAACCGACATCCCGGCTTGCCTGGTGACGGCGCCCACCACGCTTGGCAACGGCCGCAGCGGGCTGCGGGAATTGCTGCAGCGCGCACCCGACATCGACGCCGTGTTTTGCAGCTCCGACCTGCTGGCCCTGGGCCTGATGATTGAAGCGCAAGCCAGCGGCATCGCCATTCCCCGCCAGCTGGCCGTCATCGGCCTGGGCGACCTCAGCTTTTCGCGCGACCTGCAGCCGCCGCTGACCACGGTCCGCATCGACGGCACCGCCATCGGCAGCACCGCCGCGCGTTTCATCATCGCCCGCTCCGAGGGCAAAAGCGTGGCCGAACCGATCTGCGATCTCGGCTTCACCATCATAGAGCGCGCCAGCGTTTAACCTCTTTTTCGCAAAAAAAATCATTGACAGCCAAAAATGGGACCGCTACCATTTGCTCGAATTCAATTTGGTAGCGGTCCCATTTTTAGCAATAAAGACAACAAAATATTTCAGCGCACACAGCCATAGGCAGCCCCATGACAGATTCGAATACCAGCCAGCCAGCCCCAGGCACTCCGCATATCGTCGACATGCGCGTGGTGCCGGTAGCCGGGCGCGACAGCATGCTGCTCAACCTGAGCGGCGCGCATGGCCCCTATTTCACGCGCAACATCGTGATCCTCAGCGACAATGCCGGCAACACCGGCGTGGGCGAAGTGCCGGGAGGCGAACGCATCCGGCAAACGCTGGAAGATGCGCGCCCGCTGCTGCTGGGAAAATCGATAGGCAACTACCAGGCGATCCTCAACAGCGCGCGCGCGGCGTTCAACGACCGGGACGCCGGCGGCCGCGGCCTGCAAACCTTCGACCTGCGCATCGCGATCCATGCGGTGACGGCGCTGGAAGCCGCCCTGCTCGACCTGCTCGGCAAATTTCTCGGCGTGCCGGTGGCGGCGTTGCTGGGCGAAGGCCAGCAACGCACTGCGGTGAAGATGCTGGGCTACCTGTTCTACGTCGGCGACCGCAACGCCACCGACCTGCCCTACGCCAGCGCGCCGGACGCCGACGACGACTGGCTGCGGCTGCGCCACGAGCCAGCCTTGGACACGCAGGCAGTGGTCGCCTTGGCCGAAGCCGCTTACCAACGCTACGGCTTCAACGATTTCAAGCTGAAGGGCGGCGTGCTGCGCGGCGAGGATGAAATCGAAGCGGTGACGGCGCTGGCGGAGCGTTTCCCGGCGGCCCGCATCACGCTTGATCCGAACGGCGGCTGGCTGCTCAAGGATGCCATCCGCCTGTGCCGCGACCAGCACGCGGTGCTGGCCTATGCCGAAGATCCCTGCGGTGCGGAGAACGGCTTTTCCGGGCGTGAAGTGATGGCCGAATTCCGCCGCGCCACCGGCTTGCAGACCGCCACCAACATGATCGCCACCGACTGGCGCGAGATGGGCCATGCCATCCAGCTGCAATCGGTCGACATCCCGCTGGCCGATCCGCATTTCTGGACCATGCAGGGTTCGGTACGGGTGGCGCAGATGTGCCGCGAATGGGGCCTGACCTGGGGCTCCCATTCCAACAACCATTTCGATATCTCGCTGGCGATGTTCACCCACGTCGCCGCCGCGGCGCCGGGCGACATCACCGCCATCGACACGCACTGGATCTGGCAAGACGGCCAGCGCCTGACCAGGCAGCCGCTGCAGATTGCCGGCGGCATGGTCGAAGTGCCAGACAAACCCGGGCTCGGCGTCGAACTTGATCCGGTGGAACTGGAAGCCGCGCACCAGCTCTACCGCAGCATGGGACTGGGTGCGCGCGACGATGCCGCGGCCATGCAATACCTGATCCCCGGCTGGAAATTCGACAACAAGAAGCCTTGCCTGTTGCGCTAAGGCGCACGATGAACGTCAAATGAAAACACTCCTGCTCCCGCCGGAAATCAGCCTTGGCAACGACGGCTGGCATTTGACCTTGTCGCCTGCAGCCGGCGGCCGCGTCACGTCCCTCAGGTCGTCGCAAGGCGAACGTGAAATCGACTGGATCGTCCCCATGCCGGAACAGTGCAGGCGGCACGGCTTCCCGGCAAGCGCCTGGCCCAAGGCCGGCATTTACCCGCTGCTGCCGTTTTCCAACCGCATCCGCGGCGGCAGGTTTTCCTGGGCGGGCCTGGCTCTGGATTTGCCGCTGCATCCGGGAGAACGGCATGCCATGCACGGTTTTGGCCACCGCGCCGAATGGCAATTGCTCGATTGCGATGGCAGCAGCGCCGCAATGCTGTACGTCCACGAAGAAGACGACAACGGCTGGCCCTGGCGTTTCGAAGCGAAGCAGACCATCAGCCTGGCAGCCGGCGCACTCGCCATGAAAATGGAGGTCACCAGCACCGGCAATACGGCATTGCCGCCGATGCCGCTCGGCGCCGGATTCCATCCATATTTTCCGCGGCGCTTCGCCCGCCAGGTTTCCTTTGCCGCGCAACAGCTGTGGCAAGCCGATGCCGAACATGTCGCCATCGGCGTCGGCGAGATCCCTCCACAGCATGACTACCGCACCCTGCGCAGCATTCCGCCAGAGGAAGAATTGACGCTGTATTACGGCGGCTGGAACGGACAAGCCATGCTCGGCGACGGCCGGCAGCACTGCATCGCGATTTCCGCATCGCCGCCGCTGTCGCACCTGGTCCTGCATGCTCCCAAGGCAGGCGAATACTTCTGCATCGAACCGGTGACCCACGTCGCCGACGCAGTCAACCTGGCGCAATCCGGCTTTCCCGATACCGGATTAAAAACCCTGGCCGCCGGCCGTACCTTCAGCTGCGATTTCCGGATGGCGTTTTCCAGCCTGGCCATCCCGGAACCGCCATGACGCCCAGCCGGCGCTCAATCACATAAATAAAAACCAACCGAGACAACAACAATGAAACATATCAAAGGCCTGCGCTGGTGGATCATCGCCCTCGTCTGTTTTGGCACCATACTCAACTACATATCGCGCAACTCGCTGGGCGTGCTGGCAGATACGCTGAAACACGACCTGGCGTTCAGCACCAAGGAATATTCGTACGTGGTGGCGGCCTTCCAGGTCGCCTACACCATCATGCAGCCGGTATGCGGCTACATCATCGATTTCCTCGGCTTGAAAGTGGGCTTCGCCTTGTTTGCCGCCGCCTGGTCGATAGTCGGCATGCTGCACGGCTTCGCCACCGGCTGGTTATCGCTGGCGTTCTTCCGCGGCTTGCTGGGCCTGACCGAAGCCGTCGCGATTCCGGCCGGCGTCAAAGCGGTATCGGAATGGTTTCCAAAACAGGAGCGCTCGGTGGCAGTCGGCTATTTCAACGCCGGCACATCGATGGGTGCGGTGATCGCGCCGGTGCTGGTGGCATGGCTGCTCTACAAACATGGCTGGCAGGCAGCGTTTATCGCCACCGGCGCGCTGGGCTTCATTTTCGCGGGTTTGTGGTTCTTCTTTTATCGGGCCCCTAAGGATCATCCCAACCTGTCCGATAAAGAACGGGCATATATCCTCTCCGGCCAGGAAAGCATTGCCGAAAGCCAGGCCCACGCCAAGCCATCGGTGCGGGCGATCGTCAGGACGCGCCGTTTCTGGGGCATCGCAATCACCCGCTTCCTGGCGGAACCGGCCTGGCAAACCTTCAATTTCTGGATTCCGCTGTATTTCATTTCCGTGCGCGGCATGAACCTGAAAGAGTTCGCCGTCTTCGGCTGGATGCCGTTCTTTGCCGCCGACATGGGCGGCATCCTGGGCGGCTACCTGTCGCCGTTCCTGATGAAGCATTTCAAGTTCAAGCTGATCAGCTCGCGCATCGCCGGCATCGCCACCGGCGCACTGCTGATGACCAGCGTCGGTTTTGTCGGTTATGTAGAAAGTCCCTACGTGGCCATCGCCCTGTTCTGCATAGGCGGCTTTTCCCACCAGATGATTTCCGGCCTGGTCAACACCATGACCGCCGACGTCTTCAACACCCGCGAAGTCGGCACTGCCAACGGCCTGACCGGCATGATCAGCTGGATCGGCGGACTCTCGTTTTCATTGCTGATCGGGCAGCTGGCCGAATCGATAGGCTATACCCCGCTGTTCGCTGCGCTCGGCATGTTCGACGTGGTCGGCGTAACGATTCTTTTCCTGCTGTACCGCGGCTATAAAGACAGCAATGCCGCCAGCAACTGAACAAGAAATTGGAGACTTCCATGTCAGTCAAACGCATACCTGAATTTCACCTCGCCGCGCAAAAAGGCCCACTGCTGACGCTCAAGGGTTCCGGCGGCCAGGTGGCCCATATCTTCGTGCTGGAACAAGACATCATCCGCGTCATGGTATTGCCTGATGCGAAGCTGCGCTTTCCCCGCACTTGGGCAATTGCGCCGGGCGCGCCGCAACTTCCACTGGAGGGACGCGACCGTTTCTCGCTGGCGGGTTTTGCACAACCACCCTACAGCACCGAGGAAAGCGGCGGCGCCTTGTTGATACAAACCGCGAAAATCCGGCTGACGGTGCAACTCAAAGGACTGTCCTGCAGCTGGGCAACCTGCGAGGACGGAACCTGGCAAAGCGCCGCCCAGGACCGCGCCACGCAACATGTCAATTTCGGCTATTGGGACGACAAGGTCTACCACTACCTCAAGCGCGACGCCAAGGATGAAATGTATTTCGGCCTCGGCGAGCGCAGCGGCGACACCAACCGCCACGGCCGCAGCTACTCCCTGAAAACCATCGATGCGATGGGCTACAACGCCAGCAGCACCGACGCCTTGTACAAGCACATCCCGTTCTACCTGACCTGGAACCGGCGGCAAAAAAACGCCTTCGGCCTGTTCTACGACACGCTGTCTGAAGGCAAGCTGGACATGGGGTGCGAGCTGGACAATTATCACGGCCACTACCGCTATTTCGTTGCCGACCATGGCGACCTTGATTATTACTTCATCGCCGGCGACGACATGGAGCAAGTGGTGCGGCGCTATACCTGGCTGACCGGCAAGCCGGCGTTCACGCCGAAATGGGGCCTCGGCTATTCCGGTTCGACCATGACGTATACCGACGCCCCGAACGCACAGGAAAAGATGAACGAATTCCTGGCGAGCTGCGAGCAGCACGACATGCTATGCGAATCGTTCCACCTGTCGTCCGGCTACACGTCGATCGGCGACAAGCGCTATGTATTCAACTGGAACCGCGAGAAATTCCCCGACCCCAAGGCTTTTGCCCAGCATTACCTGCAACATGGCGTGCGCCTGTGCGCCAACATCAAGCCTTGCCTGCTGCAGGACCATCCGTGTTTTGCCGAAGCGCGGGACCTGAACCTGTTCATCAACGACCAGGACGGCGAACCGGAAATGGTGCAGTTCTGGGATGAAATCGGCGCTTACCTGGATTTCACCAATCCTGACACCATCAACTGGTGGAAGCAAGCCGTGACCAGCTCCCTGCTGGAATATGGCATCACCAGCACCTGGAACGACAACAACGAATTCCAGGTGCTCAATCCGCAGGCGAGCGTCCACGGTTTCGGCCAGCCGTTCAAGGCAGTCGAAGCCAAGGGCCTGCAAACCATGCTGATGATGGCCGCCTCGCAGGAAGCGCAAACCGCGTTTGCGCCGCACCAGCGGCCCTACCTGGTCTCGCGCTCCGGCGCCGCCGGCATGCAGCGTTACGTGCAGACCTGGTCCGGCGACAACTACACCTCGTGGCAAACCCTGAAATACAACATCAAGATGGGCATTGGCCTGGCCTTGTCCGGCATTTCCAACACCGGCCATGACGTAGGCGGCTTCAGCGGCCCGGCGCCGGGTCCGGAATTGCTGCTGCGCTGGGTCCAGTTCGGCATTTTCATGCCGCGCTTTTCGATCCATTCCTGGAACGACGACAAGACTGTCAACGAAGCCTGGATGTACCCTGACATCACCGGCGCCATCCGCAACCTGCTCAAGCTGCGCGCTCGCCTGACGCCGTATTTCTACGACTTGCTATGGCGCTACCACCAGCACTACGAGCCAATGGTCAAGCCTACCTTCCTGGCTTTCCCCGGCGATCCGCGCTGTTTCGATGAAAACGACGACATGCTGGTCGGCCCCAGCCTGCTGCTGGCTGCCGTGGTGGAGCCGGGCCAGCACAGCCGCAGCGTGTACCTGCCGGCAGGCGCGGACTGGTACGAATTCTGGAGCGGCGCGCATCACCGCGGCGGGCAAGAAATCGTATTGCCTGCCGTCGGCGAGCAACCGCCGCTGCTGGCCAGGGCCGGCAGCGCCATCGCCGTCAACGTCGCTGAACAGCATTTCAACCGAGCCACGCACCAGCAAGGTTTCATGGTCTTCCCGCACCAGGCCGACGGCAGTTTCACGGCCGAGTTTTTCGACGACGACGGCTGCAGCCACGCCTACCAAAACGGACAGCACAGCTTGTGGAAGATCCGTGTCCAGAGCTGCGCATCGACTTTGGAAATCGCGGTCGGATGCGCGGGCGTGCAGCCGGCGTCCGATATCGTGACCGTGCTCTTGCCGCGCCACGAAAATCGCCGGCTGCCGGCTGACGCTGCCGGCATCGTCAGCGACGCCATCGTCGACGGCTACCGCGAAATCAAGTTAAGAATCACCAAACCGGCGTTCTGAAGCAGTCCAATAACCATAAAGGGAGACACATGAAACACAAAACACTGGCGCTGGTGACAGCAGCCGTTTCATTCGCAGGCCATGCCCAGGCGCAAAACGGCGTCACCATCTACGGCACCGCCGACGCCGCGATCATCTACTCCAGCAGCCAGCGCGGCCATGCCAACACGTATATGAACAGCGGCAACCTGAATGCCAGCAAGCTGGGATTTAGCGGCAGCGAAGACCTGGGCGGCGGCAGCAAAGCCATTTTCACGCTGGAACAGGGATTCAACATCGACAACGGCACCCAGAGCGATCCCAGCAAGGCGTTCAACCGCCAGTCCTTTGTCGGATTGAGCGACGCCCGTTACGGCACATTGACGCTAGGCCGCCAGTACACGCCGTACTGGCGCTATGTCGGCGGACTGGGATCGACCGGCGTGCTGACCGGCGCCACCGGCGCCCATCCGGGCGACCTGGACGGCCTCGACACCACCATACGCATCAATAACTCCCTGGTCTATGCGACGCCGCTGATTGCCGGTTTCCAGGCCAGCGCCCTGTATGGTTTCGGTGAAAACGCCGGCACCATGGGTTCCGGAAATACCCTCAGCGCGGCGCTGCGCTACGACCTTAATGCGCTCAGCCTCGCGTTGGGATATCTCAAGCTGAACAACAACAACCTCAAGGGTTTTGCGCCATGGGATCCGAACGTCACGTCGGGCAGCTACGCCCAGTCCCCGGTCAATGCCGGATATGCCTCGGCTAAATCGGTACAGATGATCGCAGCGGCGGCAAGGTACCAGGCGTCGGGCAGCCTGATGCTGGGCTTGAATTTTTCCAACGTCCAGATGGCGCCGGGAGCAGCGTCCTTGTTCACGCACCAGGCCAGTTTCAATACGGCAGGCGTGATTTCCAGCTACAAGCTGACGCCGGCCATCACGGTAGCGGCAGGCTATAGCTACACGCGGGAATCAGCCGCCAACGGCATCAGCAATCCGGCCCGCTACCAGCAGCTGTCCCTGGAGCAGACCTATGATTTCTCTAAACGTACCGCGCTTTACTTCCTGGAAGCTTATCAAAAAGCGCGTGGCCAGACCTTGGGGAAAGATGGCGTGACAGCGGTCGACGCGGTGGCAGTGGTCGGCGACTCGCAAAACGGCACGCCGTCTTCCAACGGCAAGCAGTTTGTCGCGGCAGTCGGCATCCGCCATCAGTTTTAAGGGCGGCGGCGCCCTGCAAACTGTCAGGCCAGCGCCTGGTCCAGCAGTTCGATCCAATGCCTGACCGGCGTCTGCGTGCCCGACTGCAGATGGGTCAGGCAGCCGATGTTGGCCGAGACGATCATGTCCGGCTGGCTTGCCTGCAGATTGTCCAGTTTGTTGTCGCGCAGGCGGTACGACAATTCCGGCTGCAATACGGAATAGGTGCCGGCCGAACCGCAGCACAGGTGGTTGTCGGCGCACAGCTGCACATCGACGCCGACGCTGCGCAGCAAGCCCTCCACCTTGCCGCGGATCTGCTGGCCGTGCTGCAGGGTGCATGGCGGATGGTAGACCACGCGCTGGGTGATTTTCCCTTGCAGTTTTTGCTGCAGCTCCGCCTCGAACGCCGGCAGGATTTCACACAGGTCCTTGGTCAGCGCCGAAATCGCTTTTGCTTTCACGGCATAGGCCGGATCGGCCGCCAGCAGATGTCCGTATTCCTTGACCGTGACGCCGCAACCCGACGCGGTCATGACGATTGCTTCGACGCCTTGTCCATTGCTGCCGATCACGTACGGCCACCAGGCGTCGATATTGCGCCGCATGTCGTCCAGCCCTCCGGCCTGGTCGTTCAGGTGGTAACGGATCGCGCCGCAGCAGCCCGCCTTGGGCGCTACCAGCAGCTGCACCCCGAGCGCGTCGAAAACCCGTGCGGCGGCGTGGTTGATGTTGGGCGACATCGCCGGTTGCACACAGCCGTCCAGCAACAGCATCTTGCGCGCGTGTTCGCGGCGCGGGAAAATTCCCGCCCCATGTTTTTCCGGAACCTTGTTTTTCAGCGTGCGCGGCAACAGCGGCCGCAGCAGCTGGCCGGCCGCCATGGCCGGCTTGAACAGCCAGGGGCGCGGCAAGAATTCTTTCAGCAGCTTGCGCGTCAGCTGTTGCGCCACAGGGCGCGGCACCTGGTCGTCGACCACCTTGCGCCCGATATCGAGCAAGCGGCCGTATTCGACGCCCGACGGGCAAGTCGATTCGCAATTGCGGCAAGTCAGGCAACGGTCCAGGTGGGATTGGGTCTTGACGGTAGCCTTGGCCCCTTCCAACACCTGCTTGATCAGGTAGATGCGGCCGCGCGGGCCGTCCAGCTCATCGCCCAGCAGCTGGTAAGTCGGGCAGGTCGCCGTGCAGAAGCCGCAATGCACGCAGGCGCGCAGAATCGCGTCGGCTTCCTTGCCTGCGCGGGTATTCTTGATGAAGTCGGCGAGATTGGTTTGCATGGCTTGCTGCGCTATAGGTTGTTTGTGAGGTTCGGATCAAAAGCCGGGATACATGCGGCCGATATTGAAAATCGCCGCAGGATCGAAGCTGGCTTTCAAACGCCGGTGAATCTGTTCCGCCGCGGGCGCCAGCGGATGAAACACGCCGGCCTCTTTGTCGCCGCCGCGGTACAGCGTGGCATGGCCGCCGGCGGCGGACGCCGCGTCCCGCACCGCCTGCGCGTCGGCGCCGGTGAACAGCCAGCGCTGTGCCCCGCCCCACTCGATCAGCGTGGCGCCGGGTAACGCCAGCGGCGCTGCGGTCGACGGCAGCGCCAGCCGCCACAAGGGCTTCTGCGCGGCTGCCGGCGCAAAAAAAGCGTGCGTCTGCTCGCGCAGCGCGTGCCAGAAATCGTCCGCATCGGCGACCGCTTCACCGCCGAGGTTCTTTTCGGCGGCGCTTACCGCTGCCTGCGCGCCGGACAGGCGCAGCGTCAGCATGCCATCCTGCCAGCAGCTGGCGGAAACCGGCAAGGGCAAGCCGCCCCACTGGTTAAGGCTGCGAATCGCTTCGGCTTCGCCCATGGCAAACCGGCGGCTGCTGCTGGCGATCGGGCGCGGCAACACTTTCAGCGACACTTCCAGGATCAAACCCAGGGTGCCAAGCGAACCGGCCAGCAAACGCGACACATCGTATCCCGCCACGTTCTTCATGACCTGTCCGCCGAAATGCAGGATGTCGCCCTTGCCATCCATCAGCACCGCGCCCAGCACAAAGTCGCGCAACGCGCCGACCGCCTGCCGCGACGGGCCGGACAAGCCGCTGGCGACCATGCCGCCCAACGTCGCGGCGCTGCCGAAATGCGGCGGTTCAAACGGCAGCATCTGGTTGTGCTGCGCCAGCAGCGCCTCGATCTCGGCCAGCGGGGTGCCGCAACGGGCGGTGATCACCAGTTCGGTCGGCTCATAATCGATGACGCCGCCATAGCCGCGCGCGTCGAGCAGCTCGCCCTGCACCTGCTGGCCATACCAGCGCTTGCTGCCGCCGCCGCGGATTTCCAGCGGCCGGTGTTCTGCGGCGGCGGCGAGGATCTGCGCCTTGGCCTGCTGCCTGAATGACTCTGCGTCCATATTCTCGGGTCTGGTTTAGAAGCGCGGAAGTTCCGCAAATTTCAGCTGGCCGCGCTGCACATGCATCTTGCCGTACTCGGCGCAGCGCTGCAAAGTGGGGATCGCCTTGTCCGGATTGAGCAGGAACGCGGTATCGAAGGCACGTTTGACATTGAAGAAAGCTTCACGCTCCAGCGGAGAAAACTGCACGCACATCGAATTGATCTTTTCGATGCCGACGCCGTGCTCGCCGGTAATGGTGCCGCCGACAGCCACGCACAACTCAAGGATCTCGGCGCCGAATTCTTCCGCGCGATGAAATTCGCCAGGCAGGTTGGCATCGAACAGGATCAGGGGATGCAGGTTGCCGTCGCCGGCATGGAACACATTGGCGCAGCGCAGGCCGTATTTGCCTTCCATCTGCTCGATGCCGAGCAGCACTTGCGCCAGGTTCTTGCGCGGGATGGTGCCGTCCATGCAGTAATAATCGGGGGAAATGCGGCCGGCAGCCGGAAAGGCGTTCTTGCGGCCCGACCAGAAGCGCAGGCGCTCCGCTTCCGACGTCGACACTTCGATGCGGGTCGCACCGCTGGCGTTGAGCACCGCGCTCATGCGGCCGATTTCCTCTTCCACCTCTTCCGCGGTGCCATCCGATTCGCATAACAGGATGGCGGCGGCATCGGTATCGTAGCCGGCCTTGACGAAGGGTTCCACCATGCGCGAGCTGGTGCGGTCCATCATCTCCAGGCCGGCCGGGATGATGCCGGCGGCAATCACGTTGGCAACCGCATTGCCGCTCTTCACCACGTCGTCAAAGGAAGCCATGATGACCCTGGCCGCCTGCGGCTTGGGGATCAGCTTGACCGTGACTTCGGTGACCACGCCCAGCATGCCTTCCGAGCCGATGAAGAGCGCCAGCAAGTCGAGGCCGGGCGCATCCAGCGCGCCGTTGCCGAGTTCAACCACCTCGCCGTCGATCGTCACCATCCTGACCCGCAGCACGTTGTGCACGGTAAGGCCGTATTTCAGGCAATGCACGCCGCCCGAATTCTCCGCCACGTTGCCGCCGATGGTGCAAGCGATCTGAGACGACGGATCCGGCGCGTAATACAGATCGTGCGCGGCTGCCGCCTCGGAAATGGCGAGGTTGCGCACGCCGGGCTGCACCACGGCAGTCCGTGCATACGGATCGAGCTTGACGATGCGGGTGAATTTGGCGGTGGACAAGACCACGCCGTCGGCGATCGGCATGGCGCCACCCGACAGGCCGGTGCCAGCGCCGCGCGGCACGATGGGTACCTTGAGATCGCGGCAAGCCTTGAGGATGGCGACTACCTGTCCTTCGTTCTCCGGCAACGCCACCACCATCGGCGTCTGCCGGTAGGCGGCCAGGCCGTCGCATTCGTAGGGCCGGGTATCTTCGATGTTCGACAGCAACGCCTGTTCCGGCAGCAGCGCCCGCAGCGCGCTGACGACTTGCTGCTGGCGGACCGGGCTAAAGGCGGATTCAGCAGGAGCTGTAGCGAGCGATGCTGTTTTCCCGTTCATGCTGTTGTCCCATTGGCAGGCTGGCTATCGGAGAGTGTGTTTTCTATCGTCGAGTATAACGATATTGTGTTTTCAACAGAATGTTTTCCTCTGATATCCAGCTTGGATCCGCCTGAAAAGCTTGCATCGCGCGGATGAAATATTTTCAGGCGGCCGTCCGCCTGCCGCCAATCCGCTTCAGATGCGGCTGAAAGTATCCTTCATCCATTCAATGAAGGTGGTCACTTCCGGCCGTTCCTGCGGCTTTTGCTGGTACACCAGGTAATACGCATGGGGCGGCGAAGTCAGGCTGATGTCGAACAATTGCACCACTTCTCCCTGCGCAATCATCTGCTGGGCAAAATGCTTGCGGGTCAGGCCGACCCCATGGCCATGGCGCACCAGTTCCAGCAGCAGCCCCAGGTCGTCGGCACGCAAGCCGGAGGAAGGCTCGGGCCAGTCCAGCCCGGCCGCCTGGAACCATGGCTGCCAGGGTTCCAGCGCCGAGCGCAGCAGGCTTGCCTTGCGCAAGTCGGCCGGCTGCTTCAGCGGGCCGACTTGCTTCAGGTATCCCGGGCTGGCGACGGCAAAGGTGGGTTCCTCAAACAGTTTCTCGGTGGTGGTGTTGGGATACTTGCCTGCACCAAAACGCACTTCAAGATCGCTCTCCGTCAAGCTCAGGTCGTACAGCGGCACCGACAGGAATATTTCGACCACGATCTCAGGGTGCCGCCTGGCAAATTCATGCAGGTGCGGGATCAGCAGCTGGCGTGCAAACGTCGGCGGCGCGGTGATCTTGACGCGCGGCTGCACCTGGGCGTTACGCTGCGGCAGCGGAAATTCGGTCAAGGTGCGCAAGGCGCTGCGCACCACCTCCAGGTAGCGGTGGCCGAATTCGGACAAGGCGACGGTCCGGCCCTCGCGCGAGAACAGGCGTTCGCCGACGAAATCTTCCAGCAGGCGGATCCGGTGCGACAGCGCCGACGGCGTGATGCACAACTCGTCCGCCGCCAATGCGAACGAGTGGTGGCGCGCGGCAGCTTCAAACGCGGACAAGGCGTGCACCGGCGGCAGGCGATTGACCAGTGGGGTTTTGTTCAAAATTATTACCTAGACACGTGGACTTACCACCGGATGATCTTTCCGGGATTCATGATGTTTTTCGGATCGAAAGCATGCTTCAGCGCGCGCATGGTGGCGATTGCTTCCACGCCATGCTCTTCAACCAGGAAATCGATCTTGTGCAGGCCGACGCCATGCTCGCCGGTGCAAGTGCCGTCCATGCCGATGGCGCGGCTCACCATGCGCGCATTGACGCCCTCGGCGCGCGCGATGTCGGCGGCGTCGTCAGGATCGACCAGCATCTGCACATGGAAATTGCCGTCGCCGACGTGGCCGATGATCGAATACACCATGCCGTTCGCCTCGCAATCGGCCTTGGTCTCCAGGATGCACTCCGCCAGGCGCGAGATCGGCACGCAGCAATCGGTGGAAATCGCGCGGCTGCCGGGACGCAATTGCAGCAAGGCGAAATAGGCATTGTGGCGCGCGGTCCATAAACGCGAGCGGTCTTCCGGCCGCGTCGCCCATTCAAAGCCGACGGCGTGGTGCTCAGCCACCACCGCCTGCACCAGCTCAGCCTGCTCCTTGACGCCGTTCTCGCTGCCGTGGAATTCAAACAGCAGCAGCGGCTGTTCCGGCAGCGCCAACCTGGAATGCGCATTGATGGCGCGCACGCCGTTCTCATCCAGCAGCTCTACCCTTGCCACCGGCACGCCCAGCTGTATGGTCTGGATCACCGCATTGACCGCGTCGGCGATATTCCGGAACGAACAGACCGCGGCCGAGATGGCTTCCGGTTGCGGATAAAGCTTGACGGTCACTTCAGTGATCACGCCCAGCGTGCCTTCGCTGCCGACAAAAATGCGCGTCAGGTCATAACCGGCGGCGGATTTCTTGGCGCGCGTACCGGTCTTGATGATGCGGCCGTCCGCGGTCACCACTGTCAGCGCCAGCGTGTTCTCGCGCATGCTGCCGTAGCGCACGGCGTTGGTGCCGGAAGCACGGGTGGCGGCCATGCCGCCGATCGAAGCGTCGGCGCCTGGATCGATCGGAAAGAACAGGCCGCTGTCCTTGATCTCGTGGTTCAGCTGCTTGCGGGTGACGCCGGCCTGCACTGTCGCCGTCAAGTCTTCGGCATGGATCGCCAGCAAGCGGTTCATGCGCGACAAGTCGATGGAAATCCCGCCCTGCAGCGCCAGCACATGGCCTTCCAGCGACGTGCCGCTGCCGAAAGGAATCACCGGGACCTGGTATTCGCTGCACAGCTTGACCAGCGCGGCGACCTCTTCGGTCGATTCGACGAACACGACGGCATCCGGCGGCATCGGATCATACGAAGAAGCATCGCGGCCGTGATGCTCGCGCATCGCCATGGTGGTCGAGAGGCGCTCGCCAAACAAGGGGGCGAGAGCTGCAAGCAAGCCATCCGGCAACGGTTTTTTCAGGGCGGCGAGATCGGCGATGTGGTTCATTGGAAGGTCTCCTTTTCCTCTGGATTTTACTCTGCGCGACTGCTGCGCGCTGGTGTAAAGTACAAGTCTTGCTATTCCATCCAGGATCAGCCGGAACAAACGGAAACAGAGGGACTTCAAAACCATGGGCAATCGACTCTCCAAGATCGCGACGCGCACCGGCGACAAGGGCACTACCGGCCTCGGCGACGGCAGCCGCACCGATAAGGACAGCCTGCGCATCCAGGCAATCGGCGATGTCGACGAACTCAATTCGCAGCTTGGCCTGCTGCTGTGCGAAGGGCTGGACGCAACATTGCGCGAAGCATTGCTATCGATACAACACGACCTGTTCGACCTCGGCGGCGAGCTGTGCATTCCCGGCTATGCGCTGGTCAGCGAGGCGCAGGTAGCCCGGCTCGACGACCTGCTGGAAAAATACAATGCCGGCCTGCCGCCGCTAAAGGATTTCATCCTGCCCGGCGGCAACCGCCCGGCGGCGCTGGCGCATGTCTGCCGTACAGTCTGCCGGCGCGCGGAACGCAGCATTGTCAGCCTGGGCAAGAGCGAAACGGTGAATGAGGCGGTGCGGCAGTACGTGAACCGCTTGTCGGACCTGCTGTTCGTGCTGTCGCGGGTGCTGAACCGCGCGGATGGCGGCAGCGACGTGCTGTGGCAAAAGGATCGCTTGCGGGACGCGTAAAAAAAAACGGGATGACGCCGCAACCGGCTTCATCCCGCTCTGTTGGATCAAACGCGTTTATTGGCTGCGCTTGTCGTGCTCGATCAATGCATACGCCGAATGGTTATGGATGGACTCGAAGTTTTCCGCTTCCAGCACATAGGCCAGCACACGCGGTTCGTTGTTCAGCGCCACCGCCACGTCGCGCACCAGGTCCTCGACGAACTTCGGATTTTCGTAAGCGCGCTCGGTCACGTATTTTTCATCCGGACGCTTCAGCAGGCCGAACAGTTCGCAGGATGCCTGCGCCTCGATCTTCGCGATCAGCTCGTCGACCTGGATCTCGCCGTCCAGCACCGCATTGACGGTGATGTGCGAGCGCTGGTTGTGCGCGCCGTAGGCTGAAATCTGCTTCGAGCAAGGGCACAGGCTGGTTACCGGCACCAGCACTTTGAGCGTGATTTCCAGTTGCCCCTGGCTGATCTCGCCGGTCAAGCCCACTTCGTAATCCATCAAGCTCTGCACGCCGGAAACCGGCGCGGTCTTGTTGATGAAGTACGGGAAAGTCAGCTCGATGCGGCCGCGCTCGGCGTCCAGCAGGGTCACCATCTTGCGCATCAGCGCGCCGAACGAGGCGACGTCGAGCGGTCCTTCCAAACCTTCCAGCAAGGCGATGAAACGCGACATGTGGGTGCCCTTCTGCTGTTCCGGCAGATGCACGTACATGTTCCAGCTGCCGATGGTTGGCTGTGCTGTTGCGGCGGTACGCACCGTCACCGGATAACGCACGCCTTTGACGCCAACGCGCTGGATCGCCAGGTGGCGGGTGTCGACGCTGCTTTGCACGTCTGGAATCGTCAGATTGCGGTCACGAGTATTCATGCTTAACCTTTGAATGAAAGGCTGCCGGAAGCAGCCTGATCCCGCTTCGCCTGCAGGCTCGGCAGGAAATCCGGGATGGTTGGATATAAGTCTGGCTTGAACGCTGCCGCTCGACCGGCGGCAGCATCCTGGCTGGAATGGCTTGGGGACGGCAGGCGGCCAGCCCTGCTTAATTCTGGTTGACGACCAGGCGCGGCTGGTCCTTGCCGAAGCGCTGGCGTATCGATGCAGCGATACCTTCTGCATTCAGGCCGCATTGCGCCAGCAGCTGGCTGACGTCGCCATGGTCTATGAATCGGTCCGGCAAGCCCAGATTCAAGAGCGGCTTGACGCATCCCGCCGCCGCCAGGGCTTCCGCCACTGCGGCGCCGGCGCCGCCCATGATGGAGCCTTCCTCTACCGTGACCAGCGCATCGTGGGTCCGCGCCAGTTCCAGCACCAGGTCGACATCCAGCGGCTTGATGAAACGCATGTTGACGACCGTGGCGTCCAGCATCTCGCCTGCTGCCAGGCTCGGCGCCAGCATGGAACCGAAGGCCAGGATCGCCACGCTCTGTCCCTGGCGCCTGATTTCACCTTTGCCCAGGGGCAAGGTGCTCAATTCGGGAGCGATGGCGGCGCCTACGCCGGCGCCGCGCGGATAACGCACCGCTGCCGGTCCGTTGTAGCGATACGCCGTGGACAACATCTGGCGGCATTCGTTTTCATCGGACGCCGCCATCACCACCATGTTGGGAATGCAGCGCAGATACGCCATGTCGTAATTGCCGGCATGGGTTGCGCCATCGGCGCCGACCAGGCCGGAACGGTCCAGCGCAAAGGTCACGTCCAGGTTTTGCAGGGCGACGTCATGGATCAGCTGGTCGTAGGCGCGCTGCAGGAAAGTCGAATAGATCGCCACTACCGGCTTCAAGCCTTCGCAGGCCAGGCCGGCGGCGAACGTGACCGCATGCTGCTCGGCGATGCCGACATCGTAGAAACGCTGCGGAAAACGCTGGGCGAACGTATCCAGGCCGGAGCCGCCCGACATCGCCGGGGTGATGCCGATCAGCTTGTCGTCCTGCGCCGCCATGTCGCACAGCCAGTCGCCGAACACCTGGGTGTAGGTCATCTTGCTGACCGCGGCCGGCTTGATGCCCTCGGCCGGATTGAACTTGCCCGGACCGTGGTACAGCACCGGATCGGCTTCCGCCAGCTTGTAGCCCTGGCCCTTCTTGGTCACCACGTGCAGGAACTGCGGGCCTTTCAGGTGCTTCAGGTTCTGCAAGGTCGGGATCAGCGATTCCAGGTCATGGCCGTCGATCGGGCCGATATAGTTGAACCCGAATTCTTCAAACATGGTGGCGGGCACCACCATGCCTTTGGCGTGTTCCTCGAAACGCTTGGCCAGCTGCCGCATCGGCCCCGGCAGTATCGATTTGCCGACGTTCTTGGCTTGCGCATAGAACTGGCCCGACATCAGGCGCGCCAGGTAGCGGTTCAAGGCGCCTACCGGCGGCGAGATCGACATGTCGTTGTCGTTCAGGATCACCAGCATGTTGATGTCGTCATACACGCCGGCGTTGTTCATCGCTTCGAACACCATGCCGGCGGTCATCGCGCCGTCGCCGATCACGGCGATTGCATGGCGCTCGGTTTCACCCTTGGTCTTGGCGGCCAGCGCCATGCCCAGCACGGCTGAAATCGAGGTCGACGAATGGGCGGTGCCGAAGGTATCGTATTCGCTTTCGCTACGGCGCGGGAAGCCGGAGATGCCGTCGAGCTGGCGCAGCGTATGCATGCGGTCGCGGCGGCCGGTGAGGATCTTGTGCGGATAGGTCTGGTGGCCGACATCCCACACCACGCGGTCTTCCGGCGTGTTGAAAACGTAATGCAGCGCAATCGTCAATTCCACCGTGCCCAGGTTGGACGACAGGTGGCCGCCGGTCTGCGCCACCGATTCGATGACGAATTCGCGCAGCTCGTCAGCCAGCGGCTTGAGTTGCGCCCGCGTCAGTTTGCGCAGGTCTGCCGGGCTGTCGATTGTGTTGAGTAATTCCATATCTAAGCCTTCCGTTGCACGATCAAGTCCGCCAGCTCACGCAGGCGGCGTGCCTTGTTCCCAAAGATCGCAAGCGCCTGGTGGGCGTCGTTGCGCAATTTTTCCGCCAGCGCCTGCGATTCGGGCAAACCCAGAATCGAGACATAGGTCGGCTTGTTGTCCGCGGCGTCCTTGCCTGCGGTTTTCCCCAGCGTCGCGGAATCCGCGGTCGCATCGAGGATGTCGTCCACCACCTGGAACGCCAGGCCGATGGCGGTGCCATAGGCTTCCAGCGCCTCGATTTCAGCTGGCGCCAAGGCTTTGCCGCCCCACGCGCCCAGCAATACCGAAGCGCGCAGCAAGGCGCCGGTTTTCAGCTTGTGCATCTGCTCCAGTTCCGGCAGCGACAAATTCAGGCCGACGCTAGCCAGGTCGATCGCCTGGCCGCCGCACATGCCGAGCGAACCCGAGGCTTGCGCCAGCAGGCGCAGCATGACGATCTGGCGCGCCGCATCGACGCCCTCGCCGGCTTCGGCCAGCACGATGAATGCCTGCGACTGCAAGGCATCGCCCACCAGCAGGGCGGTCGCCTGGTCGTACTGCACATGCACGGTCGGCTTGCCGCGACGCAAGGCATCGTCGTCCATGCATGGCATGTCGTCGTGCACCAGCGAATAGGCATGGATCATTTCGACTGCGGCGGCGGCGCGTTGCGCGACGGCGGCCGGCGTTGCAAACAATTCTCCTGCGGCAAATACCAGCAAGGGCCGGACCCGTTTGCCGCCATCCAGCACGGCATAGCGCATGGCCTGGTGCAGCCTGGCCGGAATGCTGGCCTCAGCTGGCAAGCACCGGTCCAGGGCGGCTTCCATTCCGGTTTGCGTCTGGCGCATCCAGGCGTCGAAAGCCAATGCCGGCTCCTGCGCATGGTTCGATAATGGAACGGCAACAGTCATTCGTCGGCTCCGCTGTGATCCTTGAGCGCTTCACCGGCAAACGGCTTGAGCATGTCGCCTTCCAGCACCTTGACCTGGCTGTCGACTTTTTCCAGCTGCAAAGCGCAAAACTTGACCAGTTCCGATCCTCGTTTATAAGCGGCGACGGATGCTTCCAGCGGCAACTCGCCAGCTTCCATTTGGGCAACCAGTTGCTCCAGTTCGGCCATTGCTTGTTCAAATGAGGCGGGACTGCTGGCGGAAATCGGATTTTTTGGCATAGTGGCTATAAATAGTGTAGTTCGCTATTTTAGAGCAAACATCTATAAGCCGTTGAAATTCGAAGGCTTTATCTGGATAAAAAGCGTAAAACAGCGCCAAAACCGGCATTTTTATGGGATAATCCTCGGTTCTGTCCAAAATTTCCGTTTCATATTATTTGAACACAGGTTTTTGCGGATTCTTTCTCTCTTAGGTTGATAACACATTTGGGGGTGGAGGGATGTCCGATCTGGCTTCTATTACCAAGCTCGCGCGCTCCGATGCGCAACTTCCAGTCAACGTCTACTTTGACGAAGCGCTGTTAAAGCGCGAAATCCAGCAATTGTTTCAGACTGGCCCGCGTTACGTCGGCCATGAACTGATGGTGCCCAACGTCGGCGATTACGCCACGCTCGCTTCTGAAAACGAAGGCCGCATGCTGGTGCGCAATCCCCAGGGGATTGAGCTGGTATCCAACGTCTGCCGCCATCGGCAGGCAAAAATGTTCGACGGCCGCGGCAATGCCCGCAACATCGTCTGCCCGCTGCATCGCTGGACTTACGACCTCAAGGGCGAACTGATCGGCGCGCCGCATTTCGGCGAGACGCCGTGCATGAACCTGTCCCGCACGCCCTTGCAGAACTGGAACGGCTTGCTGTTTGAACAGAACGCCTTCCACGTCGGCGAAAAGCTGGCGCAGCTGGGCGTGGCCAAGGATCTCGATTTCAGCGGCTACCTGTTCGACCATGTCGAAGTCCACGAATGCGACTACAACTGGAAAACCTTTATCGAGGTTTACCTGGAGGACTATCACGTCGAACCGTTCCATCCCGGCCTCGGCAGCTTTGTCAGCTGCGACGACCTGGAATGGCAGTTCGGCAAGGATTACAGCGTGCAGACCGTGGGCGTCAACCACGGGCTGGCGAAATCCGGCTCGCCGGCGTACAAGAAGTGGCAAGAGCAGGTGCTCAAGTTCAGCAACGGCGAACCGCCGAAGTTCGGCGCGATCTGGCTGACCTTGTACCCCAACATCATGGTCGAGTGGTATCCCCACGTCCTGGTGGTGTCGACGCTATGGCCGCGCGGCCCGCAAAAGACCACCAATGTGGTCGAGTTCTACTATCCCGAGGAAATTGCGCTGTTTGAACGCGAAATGGTCGAGGCGGAACGTGCGGCCTACATGGAAACCTGCGTCGAAGATGATGAAATTGCCCTGCGCATGGACGCCGGACGGCGCATCCTGATGGAGCGCGGCGTCAATGAAGCCGGCCCTTACCAGTCGCCGATGGAAGACGGCATGCAGCATTTCCACGAATGGTACCGGAGCCAGGACGGCCTGGTCCAAGCCTAAGCATTCAAGGACCGTAGCGGGGGCCGGAGTTTGTGCGCAAGCTGGAGCGCGCAGGCTCCGGCCCTTTGTCATTATTTAGCGCTGCAGGCATGCACGGCGACCAGAATCAGTCAGAATAGCAGCAACGCTCCCCTACTTCACTCCCGCCCCATGCAATCACTCTGGATGCTGTTCGCTAGCCTCATGTTTTCCATCATGGGGGTCTGCGTCAAGCTCGCCGCAGACCATTATTCCATCGCTGAAATCGTCCTGAGCCGCGGCCTGATCGGCATGCTGTTCATCATCGTCCTGATACTGGCGAAAGGCGGTACCCTCAAGACCCCTATGCCGCGCGAGCACATCTGGCGCGGCGTGATCGGCGTGATCGCCTTGTCGATGTGGTTCTATTCCTTCAGCCTGCTGCCGGTGGCGACCGCCACCACCCTCAACTACACTTCCTCGATATGGCTGGCGGCAATCCTGTTCGGCGCTGCCTGGTGGCGCGGCAGCGGCCGCTTTGAATGGGGCATGGCTTTCACCATCCTGCTCAGCTTCATCGGCGTGATGCTGTTGCTGCGGCCATCGTTCAATGCCGAACAGACCACGGGCGGTATGATCGCGCTGGTGTCCGGCCTGCTCTCGGCCGTGGCTTACCTGCAGGTGCGGCGCCTGGGCACCCTGGGCGAACCGGAATACCGGGTGGTATTCTATTTTTCCAGCACCAGCGCCCTGGCCGGCCTGGCGGGCAGCACCTTGCTGCCTGGCGGCGGCATGCCGTTCTGGCATCCGCACACCGTGCAAGGCGTGAGCCTGCTGGTCACGCTGAGCCTGTCGGCCACGCTGGCGCAGATGGCCATGACGCGCGCCTACCGCCTTGGCAATCCGCTATTGACTGCAAACCTGCAATACACCGGCATTGTCTTTTCCAGCATCTGGGGCATCCTTATCTGGCGCGACCAGATGGACTGGCGCGGCTGGCTTGGCACTGCCGTAATCCTTGTCAGCGGTTTGCTGGCAACGTTTTATAATCAAAAGAAGGCACGTCCGCTCAGCTCTTTGCATGAGGAAAAAGCGGTGGCTGGCTAGGCCACCCTTTGTGCGTATATGAACGTTGCCCTGCATCATCTGACACACACTTGATAAAAGGAATGCCATGTCCCAAGCCCATCCCTACCAGACGCTGATTTCTGCCGCGAACCTGCTGCAGAATGCGCAAAACCCCAACTGGGTCATCCTCGACTGCCGCCATGACCTGGTGGATGCCGCCGCCGGCAGGGCAGCGTACGATGCCGGCCATATTCCTGAAGCCCGCTTTGCCAACCTCGATCGCGATCTTTCCGGCGCCAAGCAGGCGGCCGACGGCAGTTTCAAGGGCCGCCATCCATTGCCGGAAAAAGATGCCTTGCTGGCGACGCTGCGGCGCTGGGGCATCAACGACGATACCCAGGTCGTCGCCTACGACGCCCAGGGCGGCATGTATGCGGCCCGCCTATGGTGGCTGCTGCGCTCCATCGGCCACAGCTCGGTCGCGGTGCTGGACGGCGGCGTGGCGGCCTGGCAGGCAGCGGGCGGCGGCTTGTCGACTGCGGAACCGGCGCCTGCGGCCGGCAACATCGGCGCCAAGCCGCCGCTGACTGCGAGCGTCAATGCGCATGACATCCTGGTCAACCTGACCAACCCGCGGCGCACCATCGTCGACGCCCGCGCGCCGGACCGTTTTCGCGGAGAAAATGAAACCATCGACCCGGTCGGCGGCCACATTCCCGGCGCCAAGAACCGTTTCTTCAAAGACAACCTGCAAGCGGACGGCCGGTTCAAGCCGGGCCATCAATTGCACGAGGAATTCGGCGCCCTGATCAGCGAACCGCAGGCGGCGGTCATGCAATGCGGTTCGGGCGTCACCGCCTGCCACAACCTGCTGGCGCTGGAAATCGCCGGTTTGCATGGCGCTGCCTTGTATCCGGGATCGTGGAGCGAATGGTGTTCGGATGCGACGCGGCCAATGGCCAAGGGTGCATAAAACCGCTAGGGGCAGGTTTTTGCCTGCCCCTAGGGTTTAATGGTTGTGAGCGTGGCGCGTCAGGAACAGCACGATAGCGACGCCGGCGCCGATCAGCAGGATCTGCGGAATGGTTTCGCGCAAAGTAGCGCGGCGCTGCATCTGCGGCATCAGGTCGCTGACGGCAATATAGATGAATCCCGATGAGGCGAACACCAGCACGTAAGGAATCCATTCCATGCCGCGCTCAAGGGTGAAATAGCCGAGCAAGCCGCCGACCACCGCCATCAGGCTGCAGATCAGGTTGTACACGTAAGCGCGGGTGCGCGAAAAGCCGGCGTTGAGCAGCACGATGAAATCGCCGATTTCCTGCGGGATCTCATGGACGATGATGGCCAGGCCGGTGATCAGGCCCAGGTGCGGATCGGCCAGGAAAGCGGCGGCAATCAGGATGCCGTCGGTAAAGTTGTGCAAGCCGTCCCCTACCAGGATCATCCAGCCGGCTTTGCCCGCCTCTTTCTTGTCGTGGCCGTGGTGATGGCCGTGGCCGTCGTCTTCGTGATGGTGCGAATGGCGCAGGATGGCGAATTTTTCCAGCACGAAAAACGCCAGCAGGCCGCCCAGCAGCACGGCGAACAGCGTGTGGCTGTCGGCATTCGACTCGAACGCTTCCGGCAAGGCGTGCAGCAGGGAAGTCGCCAGCATGATGCCGACCGACAGGCTGACCATGCGCTCGACCATCTTGGATAGCAGCGCGAACGAAAAAACGGCAGCGGCGGTAATGCTGAAGAGGCCGGCGATCATGGTCGCCAGGAGGATTGAAACGAGTGTGGAATTAATTTTTTTGCTCCGGCAGACAGCGTTATATGCAACAAGGTTGCAAATTAAAGCACAGCTGCTGCATTTCGGCAAATTTAACTGCTTTTTAACTGTTTATTCCGACCTGAAGGCCGCCAGCAAAGATTTCTGTTTCTGGACGCCAGGCGCCCAGAAACAAACATCGGCATCAGCTCACGCCATGCTCTTTGAACCAGGCCAAGGTGCGCTTCCAGCCGTCTTTTGCATCTGCTTCAACATAGCTGGGGCGGTAATCGGCGTTGAACGCATGGCCGGAATTCGGATACACCACGATCTCCGACTTGCTGCTGCCCTTGGCCAGCGCCGCCTTCATCTGCGCCACATGGTCCTGCGTGATGCCCTGGTCCTTGGCGCCGTACAAACCCAGCACCGGCACTTTCAGGGTCGGCGCGATGTCGACCGGCTGCTTCGGCGTCAACGCCTTGATTTCAGCCTCGGTCTTGCCTTCGGGGTCCTTGCCCTTGACCAGGCTGCCGTACCAGGCCGCGGCAGCCTTGACCTTGGGGTTGTGGCTGGCGTACAGCCAGGTGATGCGGCCGCCCCAGCAAAAACCGGTGATCGCCAGCTTGCTGACATTGCCGCCATTTTTCTTGGCCCAGGCCACGCAGGCATCGAGATCGCCCAGCACCTGGTCGTCCGGCACCTTGGAAATCACGTTGACGTACAACTCCGGGATGGATGCGAAAGCCGCCGGATCGCCCTGGCGCTTGAACAGATTCGGCGCAATCGCAAGGTAACCCAGCTTGGCGAAACGCCTTGCGATATCGGCGATATGCTCGTGCACCCCGAAAATCTCCGAGACCACCAGCACCACCGGCAAATTGGTTTTCCCCTCCGGCTGCGCGCGATAGATCGGTACGCTCAAGCCGTTTTCCTCAATGTCCAGCGCGCCGGCCGTGAGGCCCTCGGCATCGGTCTTGATCACGGTCTGCGCCGTTACCGGCAGCACGGCGGCGGCAAAGCCTGTGCCCAAGGCGGTTTTCATGAAAGTACGGCGGTCCACGCCGTCGGACAAACTGGTTTTCGCCACCAGGCTATCGAAATCCTCTTTCAAATTCGGCATCAAGCTCTCCTTTAAAGTTGACCTTCAGCTATCGCAGAAACCGTGTGCGCGTTGTCCTCAGTGCGCCTCGTCCCAGTTCTTGCCTACTCCGACTTCGGCAATCAGCGGCACTTTTAGTTCAGCCACGCCAGCCATCAGCTGCGGCAGCTTTTCGCGCACCAGCGCCAGTTCGTCCTCTGGCACTTCGAGCACCAGCTCATCGTGCACCTGCATGACCATCTTGGATTTTAACCGCTCCGTTTCGATCCAGCCTTGCACCGCGATCATCGACAACTTGATCAGGTCGGCAGCCGTACCCTGCATCGGCGCATTGATCGCGGCCCGTTCGGCGCCCTGGCGGCGCTGGCCGTTGGGCGAATTGATTTCCGGCAGCCACAGGCGGCGGCCGAACACCGTCTCGACGTAACCTTGCGATTTGGCCTCTACCCGCGTCATGTCCATGAACTGCTTGACGCCGGCGAAACGCATGAAATATTTCTCGATATACATCTGCGCCGCGGCGCGCTCTATGCCGAGGTTGCCGGCCAGGCCGAACGCGCTCATGCCATAGATCAGGCCGAAGTTGATCACCTTGGCGTAACGGCGCTGCTCGCTGCTGACTTCCGCCGCCGGCGTGCCGAAAATCTCGGCGGCGGTGGCGCGGTGGATATCCACCCCTTCGGCAAAGGCGCGCAGCATGTTTTCATCGCCCGAGATGTGCGCCATGATGCGCAGTTCGATCTGCGAATAGTCGGCTGAGACAATCACGCTGCCCGCCGGCGCCACGAATGCTTCGCGGATGCGCCGGCCTTCGGCGGTGCGGATCGGGATGTTCTGCAGGTTGGGATCGTTGGACGCCAGCCGTCCGGTCACCGCCACCGCCTGCGCATAGTTGGTGTGCACACGGCCGGTGTTCGGATTGACCATCTTCGGCAATTTGTCGGTATAGGTCGACTTCAGCTTGGACAGGCTGCGATAGTCGAGCAGCACCTTCGGCAAAGGATAATCCTCCGCCAGTTTCTGCAGCACTTCCTCATCGGTGGAAGGCGATCCGGACGGCGTCTTCTTGACCACCGGCAGCTTGAGCTTGTCGAACAGGATTTCGCCCAGCTGCTTGGGCGAGCTCAGGTTGAAAGGCTGGCCGGCCAGCTCATAAGCCAGCTGCTCGATCTCCAGCATGCGCTTGCCCAGTTCATTCGATTGCGTCGCCAGCAGGCTGGCGTCGATCAGCACGCCGTTGCGCTCGACCTTTTGCAGCACGACCGACGTCGGCACTTCGATTTTTTCGTAGATGAACCTGAGCTTGGCGTCGTCGGCGATGTGCGGCCACATGGCCAGGTGCAGCTGCAGCGTGATGTCGGCATCTTCTGCCGCGTATTCGGTGGCGCGGCCGATCTCGACTTCGTCGAAACCGATCTGCGAGGCGCCCTTGCCGCACACTTCCTGGAAGGTGATGGTCTGGTGGTTCAGGTGGCGCAAGGCCAGGCTGTCCATATCGTGGCTGCGGTGCGATTCGAACACATACGATTCGAGCAGGGTATCGTGCACGATACCGCGCAGGCTGACACCCTGGTTGGCGAAAATATGGCTGTCGTATTTCAGGTTCTGGCCGACCTTGGGCTTGCTCTCATCTTCCAGCCAAGCGCGCATTTTTTCCAGCACGAATTCGCGCGGCAACTGCGCCGGCGCATCCTGGTAGCGGTGCGCGACCGGAATATAGGCGGCGATGCCGACCTCGCAGCACAGCGAGATGCCGACCAGCTGGGCAGTCATCGGCTCGAGCGAAGTGGTTTCGGTATCCACCGCGGTCAAGCCGGCCTTGTCGATGCGCTGCAGCCACTGGTCCAGCTGGGCTTCGGTCAGCACGGTTTCGTACTGCCGCTCGACCGCTGCAAACAGGCTGCTCTGGGCCGGTTCGGCCGCGCCCGGTTTGCCGTCGGCAGCGGCCGTGGCGGTTTTTCCCACGCTGTCGGCGGCGTCGGCGGCATTGCCCGGTGCGCTCAGTTCGCGCAGCCAGGTCTTGAAGTTATAGCGCGTGAACAATTCGATCAGCATCTCTTTGTCCTGCTCCGGCGCCTTCAGCGATTCCGGGATCGACACCATGTGCGCGCTCAGGTCGCAATCGGTTTTTACCGTCACCAGTTCCTTCGCCTTCGGCAGCCAGTCCAGCACTTGCCGCAGGTTCTCGCCGACGGCGCCGCCGATATCGGCCGCATGCGCGATCACCTGGTCGACCGTGTCGTATTGCGCCAGCCATTTGACGGCAGTCTTCGGCCCGACCTTGGCGACGCCGGGAATATTGTCGACGGTATCGCCGATCAGGGTCAGGTAATCGACGATGCGTTCAGGCGGCACGCCGAACTTGGCGATCACGCCGGCGCGGTCCAGCGTTTCGTTGTTCATGGTGTTGATCAGCGTCACATCGTCGTTGACCAGCTGCGCCAGGTCCTTGTCGCCGGTCGAGACGATGGCCTGCATGCCGTGGCTCACCGCCTGCACGGTCAGGGTGCCGATCACATCGTCGGCTTCCACGCCTTCGACCATCAGGATCGGCCAGCCCATGGCGCGCACGGCGGCGTGAATCGGCGTAATCTGTTTAACCAGGTCTTCCGGCATCGATGCCCGGGTTGCCTTGTAGTCGGCGTACATGTCGTCGCGGAAAGTTTTACCTTTTGCATCGAACACGCAGGCAAGGTAAGCTGAGGGGTAATCGAGGCGCAGGCGGCGCAACATATTGATGATCCCGTACATCGCGCCGGTCGGTTCATTGGCAGCATTGCGCATATCGGGCAAGGCATGGAAAGCTCGATAGAGATAACTGGAACCATCAACTAACAGCAGGGTTTTTTGCATATGGAATTGAACGGAAAAAATGTGCCGCGTTTGCGGCAAGTGACGGACATCGAACGCGCAACTTCCAAGAAGGCGCGCGAATCGTGGCATATGTTCACGATTATGGCAGAATTTATCGAGTCGACCGAACGCCTTTCCGAGTTGCATCCCGCGGTATCGATCTTCGGCTCGGCCCGGATCAAGGAAAATAATCCTTATTACCCCTTGTGCAAGGATATCGCGCGGCGTTTTTCCGATGAAGGTTTTGCCGTGATTTCCGGCGGCGGCCCGGGTCTGATGGAAGCGGCCAACAAAGGCGCATTTGAAGGGAAATCGCCATCGGTCGGCCTGAACATCGAACTGCCGCATGAGCAAAGCGGAAACAAGTGGCAAGACATCTCGCTCAGCTTCCGTCATTTCTTCGCCCGCAAAGTCGCGTTCGTGCGTTACGCCGATGCCTACATCGTGCTGCCGGGCGGCTTCGGCACCATGGATGAGCTGACCGAAGTATTGACGCTGATCCAGACCGGCAAATGCCGCCACATCCCGATCATCCTGGTCGGCAGCAGCTTCTGGAGCGGTTTGCTGGACTGGTTCCGCACCCAGCTGGTGGGCGACGGCATGATCGCGGCAAAGGACATGGACTTGATCCAGGTGCTGGACGATCCGGCCGAAATCCTTGCTGCCGTGGTGAAATTCTACGAAGCGGGCGAAACCGTCATGGCGGAATCCGACCGCCACGCCAGCGTGTTGCTGTAAACCCGCAGCAAGCGCTCGCCGACAGATTCCCGGCCCCCTTATCGCCTATAGGGGCCGGTGGTTTGTTACAATGAAGACTTCCATCTTGTTTTAATTCAAGGTAGCCAAATTCTCATGAATAAATCCAAAGCCTGGCAGTTGCTGGCAGTATGTATTGCCGCGTTGGCAACGCCGTTGTTGGTCAATGCACAACAGGCGGCCAAGACCGCCGCGCCGCCACCGCCCGAGCTGCAAAAGCTGGAAGAAGGCGAAGCGCCGGCCGTCTCCATCCGCAAGCCGGGCGAAGGCCCTGCCGACATGACCCAAAAACGCGAACAAGGCAAGGTCACCGAAGTCAAGGTCACCAGCGGCGGCAGCACTTACTATGTGAAGCCGCAGTCGCAGGCCGGCACCTTGCAGCCGGGCGATGGCCCGGTACGCGGCGCCCAATGGCAGATCAAGGAATTCGACCTGGGCAAAAAAGCCCGCAAGGAAGGCGAAGCCGTGCAAGCTGACGGCGATGCAGGATTGCCGCCGCCGACAGTGGCGCCGTCCAAGAACTAGCCTGCAATTCCTGAGCAGCCATGCGGCCGATGCGCGGGAAACCGCTGCGCATTTGCCGCATATTCATTCCAACCCGGCCTGAACCTTGTCCGAATCTTGTCCTTTTCCGATTTTCCCCATGGCAGTATTTACCCCCGTCACGCTAGACGATCTCACGCAGTGGATCCCTCCCTTTTCCTTAGGCAAGGCACTGGCAATCAGGGGCATTTCGTCCGGCATCGAAAACAGCAATTTTTTCATCGATACCGAACGCGGCGAGTATGTGCTGACGGTATTTGAAAACCTCAGTTTCGAGCAGCTGCCGTTTTACCTGGAATTGATGCGCCACCTGGCGCAGCGCGGTGTGCTGGTGCCCGAGCCTATCGCCAACCAGCAAGGCCGGATCATCAATCCGCTGCACGGCAAGCCTGCGGCCATCGTCACCAAGCTGGAGGGTGATTGCCAGCTGGCGCCGGCGGCGGTACATTGCGCTGAAGTAGGCGCGATGCTGGCAAAAATGCACCTGGCGGCGCAAGACTTTACGATCCGCCAGCCGAATTTGCGCGGCTTGTCCTGGTGGCGCGAAACCACGCCTGTGGTGCTGCCTTACCTGCCGCAAGACGGCCAGCAGCTGCTGCGCAGCGAGATGGCGTTCCAGGAAAGCTTCGCCGCCTCGCAAGCTTATGGCGAGCTGCCCAGCGGACCGGTGCATGCCGACCTGTTCCGCAACAACGTGATGTTCGACGGCGAACGGCTGACAGGATTTTTCGATTTCTATTTCGCCGGCTGCGATACCTGGCTGTTCGACCTGGCGGTCACGGTCAATGACTGGTGCATAGACCCGGCCAGTGGCGAGCTGGATGCGGCCCGGACCAGGGCCATGCTGGACGCCTACCATGCCGTACGGCCGTTCAGCGCCGCCGAACAAGGCGCCTGGCAAGCCATGCTGCGTGCCGGCGCCCTGCGCTTCTGGCTGTCGCGGCTCTACGATTTTTATTTGCCGCGTGCGGCGGAAATGCTGACGCCACACGATCCGGCCCATTTCGAGCGGATTCTGCGGCAACGTGTGGCGCACCCTGCCCCGGCCCTGTATTCAAGCCTTAAAGCCTTGTATTAAACCAAGTCATTAAGCAAAATTCTTGATTGAAACAATGGAAAAACTGCCTGCAAAAACCGGATGGATATGGATCAAGGAAGGGTTTGCGCTGTTCCGCAAACAGCCGGCCGAAATATCCACTCTATTCCTGGCTTACATGTTCCTGATGCTGCTGCTCAGCTTCGTGCCGCTGCTGGGACAATTGCTGCCGCTGATGCTGGTCCCGGTATTTGCCATGTCCTTCATGCAAGCCTGCCTGCTGATTGAACAGGGCAAGCGCGTCTATCCCAACCTGCTGATGGTCGGCTTTCGCTCGCCGGCGCTGAAAAACCTGCTGATCCTGGGCGCCCTGTACCTGGTGGCTGCGTTTGTCGCCCTGGCCGCCTCGGCCCTGATCGACGGCGGCGTGTTCTGGAAAACGATCACCGGCCAGGCCGCGCTCGATCCCAAAGAGATACAGGACTCCAGCATGTCGCTGGCGATGCTGTTTTCCGCCGCGGTCTATGCGCCGGCAGCAATGGCGTTCTGGTACGCAGCGCCGCTCATCATGTGGAAAAACATGGGTGTATCGAAAGCCATTTTCTACAGCTTCTTTGCGGTATCGCGTGAAATCAAGGCCTTCACCGTATACGGGCTGGCCTGGGCCGGCATCGGCGTTGTGCTGCCGGCGATCGTCAGCGTGCTGATTGCGGTACTGGTCGGCAACCAGGCGGTCACGATCATGATCCTGCTGCCGCTGTCGATCGCGCTGACGGTGGTGATGTACTGCTCTTTCTACCCGACCTACACCCACATCTTCGGCAAACCCGAGGCAGATTTGCCGCCGACGGTGGAAGCCCCTACGCAGGAATAAGCGCCGGCGGGCGGGATAACCCGCCCCGCCCCCTCCTCAGGCAACCTTCTCCAGTTTCGCCACGCTCAGGTCCAGCAGCTTCATGCCGTGCTTGCCGAAATTGATGTGGGCGCGGGCGTTGCCGCCGCTGCCTTCGATATTCACGATCACGCCTTCGCCAAACTTCAAGTGAGCGACGTTCTCGCCAATGCGCCAGCCGATATCGCGCCGGCCGAAGTTCTTGGAGATATTGTTGGCAGCTTTCTCGGGCGCCTCGTCCCAGGCCGATTTTGCATTGGCGAACCAGCTATGCTGCTGCACCTTGGGCGACAGCCACTTCAGCGCATCTTCCGGCAGCTCGTCAAAGAAGCGCGAGCGCATGTTGTAGCGGGTCTGGCCGTGCAGCATCCGGGTTTGCGAAAAACTCATGTACAGCCGCTTTTTCGCGCGCGTGATGGCAACGTACATCAGGCGCCGCTCTTCTTCCACGCCGGCGTCCTCTTTCTGTGAATTCTCGTGCGGGAACAGCCCCTCTTCCAGCCCGGTAATGAACACCGCATCGAACTCCAGCCCCTTGGCCGAGTGCACCGTCATCAGCTGCAAGGCTTCCTCGCCGGCCTGGGCCTGGTTGTTGCCAGCCTCCAGCGACGCATGCGAAAGGAAGGCCGACAATGGCGACATCACCGCAGACAGCGGCGCATCGGCATCGAAGATCTCGACGCCGCCGGCGGTCGTGATGGCCGCTCCTGACACCGCCTGCGCCTTGGGCCCAAGCAAGGCCGGCGCATCGATGCCATAACCTTCTTCCGACACAAACAGGGTCGCAGCATTCACCAGCTGCTCCAGATTCTCGATGCGGTCGGCGCCTTCTTTTTCATTTTGGTAATGCTGCATCAGGCCGCTCAGGTCGAGCACCACCTGCACCATTTCCGGCAGCGGCAGATGCTGGGTTTCAAAGCGCCCGCCTTCGATCAGCTTGAGGAAGGAACCGAGCGTGGCGCCAGCCTTGCCGGCCACATGCGGCACCGCTGCATACAAAGAGATGCCGTATTGTTTGGCCGCATCCTGCAGCTGCTCCAGCGAGCGGGCGCCGATGCCGCGCGCCGGGAAATTGACCACGCGCAGAAAGGCCGAATCGTTGTGCGGATTGTCCATCAGCTGCAGGTAGGCGATCGCGTGCTTGACCTCGGCACGTTCAAAATAGCGCTGGCCGCCGTACACCCGGTAAGGGATGCCAGACGCCACCAAGGCATGTTCGATCACGCGCGACTGCGCATTCGAGCGGTACAGCACGGCGATTTCGCTGCGGCTGGCGCCTTCGTTGATCAGGCTCTTGGTTTCTTCGATGATCCACTGCGCTTCCTGCAGGTCGCTGGTGGCTTCGTAGATCCTTACCGGCTCGCCGTGGCCGGCGTCGGTGCGCAGGTTCTTGCCGAGGCGCTTGCTGTTGTTGGCGATCAGGGTATTGGCGCTGTCCAGGATATGGCCGTGCGAACGGTAATTCTGCTCCAGCTTGATCAGGTTCTCAACCCGGAACTCATGCTCGAAAGCGCTCATGTTGCCGACATTGGCGCCGCGGAAAGCATAGATGCTCTGGTCGTCGTCGCCCACCGCAAACACTGAGCCGCGCTGGCCCGCCATCAGCTTGAGCCATTTGTACTGCAGGTCGTTGGTGTCCTGGAATTCGTCCACCAGGATATGCTGGAAGCGCGACTGGTAATGCTCGCGCAGCGGCTGGTTGCGGCTCAGCAGTTCATAGGTGCGCAGCAGCAGCTCGGCAAAATCGACTACGCCTTCGCGCTGGCATTGCTGGTCGTACAAATCGTACAGCTCGACGAACTTGCGGTTGTAATCGTCGTTCGCCTCGACTTCGTTGGCGCGCAAGCCCTGGTCCTTGGCGCCGTTGATGAAATACATCAGGTTGCGCGGCGGGTATTTTTCATCGTCGACATTGAGCGATTTCAGCAAACGCTTAATCGCCGACAACTGGTCCTGCGAATCCAGGATCTGGAAGGTCTGCGGCAAAGCGGCGTCGCGATAGTGGGCGCGCAGCAGGCGGTTGCACAAGCCATGGAAAGTCCCGATCCACATGCCGCGCGTATTGATCGGCAACATCGCCGACAGGCGCATCATCATTTCCTTTGACGCTTTGTTGGTGAACGTCACCGCCAGCACGCCGGACGGCGATACCTGGCCAGTCTGGATCAGCCAGGCGATGCGAGTGGTCAGCACGCGCGTCTTGCCGGAACCGGCGCCGGCCAGGATGAGTGCGGATTGCGCCGGCAAGGTGACTGCCGCGAGCTGCTCTGGATTGAGGTTATGAAGAAGATTTTGCATCCCTGCATTATAAGCTGTGCGGAGGCTCGCCTGATGCCGCGATCACGGCAGCCGTCGCCGGGCCGCGTCCGCCCTGGTGGCGGCCCGCCTGCAGCATCCGGGCCGGAAGAGTAAAATACCGCATTGCATCATTGCATCCCTCCGTCACCATCAACCAAGTCGTCCTCCACCATGCCCGAAGAAGTTCGTCTCGACCGCGCCAGCCAGCCGTTGTCCGGGACCGCAGTAACGTTTCACATCGTTTCCACCGCATTTTTTACATTCATTTGCTATCTGGCAATCGGCATACCGCTGGCTGTGCTGCCCGGCTACGTCCATACCGACCTCGGCTACAGCTCAGTGCTGGCGGGCCTGGCGATCAGCATGCAATACCTGGCGACCTTGCTCAGCCGGCCGTTCGCGGGCCGCATGGCGGATTCGGTCGGTCCCAAGACCGCCGTCCTGCGCGGCCTGGCCGGTTGCAGCGTCAGCGGCGTGTTCTTGCTGGCTGCGGGGTTCTTTCCGCAGATACCGGCGCTGAGCCTGGCCATCCTGCTGATCGGCCGGCTGGTGCTTGGCTGCGGCGAAAGCATGGTCGGCACCGGGGCGATTACCTGGGGCATAGGCCGGGTCGGCGCCCAGCACACGGCGCGCATGATTTCCTGGAATGGCATCGCCACTTATGGCGCGCTGGCCATCGGCGCGCCGCTGGGCGTGGTGATCAACCATGCCTGGGGCCTGGCTGCAGTCGGAGCTACCGTGACCGTGCTGTCGCTGGGCGGTTTCCTGCTGGCTCGCCTGAAAGCGGCAACGGCCGTGGTGCGCGGCGAACACTTGCCGTTCCAGCACGTATTGCGCAAGGTATTTCCGCACGGCATGGGCTTGGCCCTGGGCTCGATCGGCTTCGGCTCCATCGCCACTTTCATCACCTTGTTTTACGCCAGCCACCAATGGCCGAACGCGGCATTTTCCCTGACCTTGTTCGGCACCTTCTTTGTCGGCGCGCGCCTGCTGTTCGCCAGCACCATTTCGCGCTTCGGCGGCTTCCGGGTGGCGATCATCTGTTTTTCGGTCGAGGCGCTTGGCTTGCTGCTGCTGTGGCAGGCCGGTTCGCCTGCGCTGGCGCTGGTCGGCGCTTCGCTCACCGGCTTCGGTTTTGCCCTGATCTTCCCTGCGCTCGGGGTGGAAGCGGTCAACCTGGTGCCGGCCAATAACCGCGGCAGCGCCCTCGGCGCCTATTCGGTGTTCCTCGACCTGGCGCTGGGCGTCACCGGCCCGCTGGCGGGATTGATCGTGAGCCAGTTCGGCTACCCCGAGGTATTCCTGTTCGCTGCCGTGGCGTCGCTGGCCGCAGTGGCTTTGACTGTCAGCATGTATCGCCGCGCGCAGCCGGCTTCCAGCACCGCCGTCCCCGGCTAGGCTGGGAAAAACGCGGGCATTGCTTTGCCTGCGGCGAATTGACTTAAAATCGAGCTGCAAGTCTTCATACACCACTGTTAGAAGGAGCAGCACAATGGTAAAGAAAAACGTCGCAGTCATCGATATCGGCATCAGCGACAAGGATCGCAGGAAAATCGCCGACGGGCTCAGCAAGCTGCTGGCCGACACCTACACCCTGTATCTGAAAACCCATAATTTCCACTGGAACGTCACCGGGCCGATGTTCAATACATTGCACCTGATGTTCGAAACCCAGTACAACGAACTGTGGCTGGCGGTGGACCTGATCGCAGAACGGATCCGCGCGCTCGGCTACCCTGCGCCGGCTACCTACAAGGCGTTCTCCAAGCTGACCTCGATCACCGAAGAAGAAGGCGTGCCGAACGCGACCGCCATGATCCAGCAGCTGGTGCAGGGACAGGAAGCCGTCACCCGCACCGCGCGTTCGATTTTCCCGGTAGTTGACGCCGCGTCGGATGAGCCGACCGCGGACTTGCTGACGCAGCGCATGCAGCTGCATGAAAAAAATGCGTGGATGCTGCGCAGCCTGCTGGAAACCTGAACGGTTCCCTATCAAACGGATGATCGCGGTTACGGCCGCGGCTATCGTTGCTTAACGGTTTTCAAACAAGGCGGCGAAGCTGCGCGCCGCGGCAACCGGATCGTCGGCCAGGTAGACGCTGCTGATGGCCGCCACCATGTCGGCGCCGGCGGCAATCAGGGGCACTGCATTCTCTTGCGTCATGCCGCCGATCACCACGTTCGGCACCGCGATCTGCGCCTTGGCGCGGGTCACGATGTCGGGCGGCGTGGTGACCGGATACTTCTTCACGCGCGAAGGATAAAATCCGCCGAACGCTATGTAGCTGGCGCCGGCGCGGTATGCGGCATGCGCCAGCTCCAGGTCGCCGTAGCAGGAAGCGCCGACAATCTTGTCCGCCCCCACCATCGCCCGCACTTCAGCCACGCTGGCGTCGGTGCCGCCGACGTGGATGCCGTCCGCTCCCAGCTCCATGCATAGTTCGACATAGTCGTTGACGATAAAGGGCCGTTCATAACGCCGGCACAGCTTGAGCAAGGCTTCAGCCTGCTGCCGCCGTTGCGCGGCATCCGCGGTCTTGTGCCGGTACTGCAGCAGCGCTGCTCCGCCCTGCAAAGCCTGCTCGCTGACACGCAGCAGTTTGTCGGTGTCATCCCAGTCGGGCGTGACGATGTATAAACCTTTCATCGCTTTATCCTCGTAATTTTAAGAACGGCAGAATGCGGCTGGGAATGCGCTGTCCGGCCGCTATCGCATACGATTCCGCCAACGCCTGCTGGCAATATGCCTGGGCTGCATCGATTGCCTGTTCCATATCCAGGCCCTGCGCCAACAGCGCAGACAGCGCCGCCGCCAGCGTGCAGCCGCTGCCGTGGAACTCGCCCGGCAAGCGCGGCCAGCGCCAGTTGCGCTGCTGCGCCTTGCTGATCCAGCGGTTCAAGACTTCGTCGGGTTCCGGGCCATGGCCGCCCTTCAGCAGCACATGCCCGCAACCACGCTCAAGCAACAGCGCGGCCTGCTGCTCCGGGCTGGCCTGGGCGCCGCATAAACGGTCGACCTCGATCCGGTTCGGCGTAATCACCGTGGCAAGCTCGAACAAAGGCGACAGCGCTGCGATTGGATCTTCACTGGCCAGGCTGTCGCCATGGCCGGTCGCCAGCACCGGATCGAACACCACCGGCAAGTCCGGCTGCCGCGAGCGCAGGTCACGGATGACGGCGGCAATCGCTTCAGCATTGGCGCGATTGCCGACGATGCCCAGCTTGACCGCGGCAATGGCAATCCGGTCGACCAGAACCTGCGCCTGCTGCCGCACCAGGTCGGCCGCCACCGGGTGGACGCCGAACACCCGTTCGTTATCCTGCACCGTCAGCACCGTCACTACCGACAAGGGGTGCGCGCCCAACGCGGCAATCGCGCCAATGTCGGCCTGCAAACCGGCGCCGCCGCTTGGATCCGAGCCGGAAAACACCAGCACGCAGGCCGGCGATGCAGCGCCGGCGCTCACTTGAGTCGTCCGGCCATCGGTGAAGACGGCGACGCCGCAAAGCGCTTCGGAATCCGGCCGGCGAGAAACGCCTCGCGCCCGGCTTCGATCGCCAGCCGCATCGCCCGCGCCATGCGGATCGGATCCTGGGCGCCGGCAATCGCGGTATTCATCAGCACGCCGTCGCAACCCAGCTCCATCGCAATCGCCGCGTCAGACGCAGTGCCGACGCCGGCGTCGACCAGCACCGGCACCTTGGCCTGCTCGATGATCAGCGACAGGTTCCACGGGTTCAGGATGCCCATGCCGGAACCGATCAGCGACGCCAGCGGCATCACCGCGACGCAGCCGATTTCTTCCAGCAGGCGGGCCTGGATCGGATCGTCGCTGCAATACACCATGACGTCGAAACCGTCCTTGACCAGGGCTTCCGCCGCTTTCAAGGTTTCCGGCATGTTGGGGAACAGCGTGCGCTCGTCGCCCAGCACTTCCAGCTTGGCCAGCTTGTGCCCGTTCAGCAGTTCGCGCCCGAGCTGCAGGGTATAGATCGCATCGGCCGCGGTGTAGCAACCCGCGGTATTGGGCAGGATGGTGTAGCGCGACGGCGGCACCACATCCAGCAGGTTGGGCGCTTTCGGATCCTGGCCGATGTTGACGCGCCGGATCGCTACCGTGATGATTTCGGCGCCGCTGGCTTCGGTGGCGGCGCGCGTCTGCTCCAGGTCGCGGTACTTGCCGCTGCCGACCAGCAGCCGCGAACTGTAGGTTTTGCCGGCGATGGTCAGGCCGGTGTCTGGTTGTCCCGTCGCAGGGCTCGAGTTCAGGTCCATTTCAATTCCTTTCTGTCATTGAGTCGCGTGCAGTCCGACAGGAACGGCTTCAGCCGCCTCCTATCGCACGCACTACATCAACCTTGTCTTCCGGCTGCAAGATGCGCTGCGGCCACAGGCTGGCCGGCACCACTTGCCGGTTGACGGCGACCGCCACCGCTTTCCCGGCCAGCTCCAGCGCCGTGATCAGCTGTTGCAGGTTCTCGCCGTCGGCCAGCGGATGCGGCGCACCGTTAAGAACGATTTCCATCATCTTAGAAACGGCAGTAGAACGCGCCCGAGTGTGCTTTTGCCGGGGTGCATGGCAAGGCGCGACGACGCGGCAGGGTTTTCCCTGCAAGGAGGAGCAACGCCGCCAGGCGCCGCGACAAAAGTGCAATCGGGCGCGTAACGCTTTCACCCGTTAGATGCACGACTAGATTTCTCATAATTCCAATGTTCATATAGCTCTCCAAACATAAGCGAGTGGTCTACTGCCGTTTCTAAGATCAGCCTCACTGCTTGGTGTATATTTCCGCGCCGTTCTTGACGAACTCGATGGCTTTCACTTCCATCCCCTGCTTCAACGCAGCGATGTCGGAAATGCCTTGCGCGGCGGCGTATTCGCGCACTTCCTGGGTGATCTTCATCGAACAGAAATGCGGTCCGCACATGGAGCAGAAATGCGCCACCTTGGCGGAATCCTTGGGCAGGGTTTCGTCATGGAATTCGCGCGCCTTGTCCGGATCGAGGCCGATGTTGAACTGGTCTTCCCAGCGGAATTCGAAGCGTGCTTTCGACAGGGCGTTGTCGCGGATCTGCGCGCCGGGATGGCCCTTGGCCAGGTCGGCCGCATGCGCCGCGATCTTGTAGGTGATGATGCCGTCCTTGACGTCGACCTTGTTCGGCAAGCCCAGATGTTCCTTCGGCGTGACGTAGCACAGCATGGCCGTGCCGTACCAGCCGATGGTGGCGGCGCCGATGCCGGAAGTGATGTGGTCGTAGCCCGGTGCGATGTCGGTAGTCAATGGTCCGAGCGTGTAGAACGGCGCTTCGTGGCACTGCTCCAGCTGCAGGTCCATGTTTTCCTTGATCAGGTGCATCGGCACGTGGCCAGGGCCTTCAATCATCACCTGCACGTCGTGCTTCCAGGCGATCTGGGTCAGTTCGCCCAGGGTCTTCAGTTCGCCCAGCTGCGCTTCATCGTTGGCGTCGTAGATCGAACCTGGACGCAAGCCGTCGCCGAGACTGAAGCTGACGTCATAGGCTTTCATGATTTCGCAGATGTCTTCGAAATGGTCGTACAGGAACGATTCGCGGTGATGCGCCAGGCACCACTTGGCCATGATCGAGCCGCCGCGGCTGACGATGCCGGTCAGGCGCTTGGCCGTCATCGGCACGTATTGCAGGCGCACGCCGGCGTGGATGGTGAAGTAGTCGACGCCTTGCTCGGCTTGCTCGATCAAGGTATCGCGGAAAATTTCCCAGGTCAGGTCTTCAGCCTTGCCGTTGACTTTTTCCAGCGCCTGGTAGATCGGCACCGTGCCGATCGGCACCGGCGAATTACGGATGATCCATTCGCGCGTTTCGTGGATGTGCTTGCCGGTCGACAGGTCCATCACGTTATCGCCGCCCCAGCGGATGGCCCAGGTCATCTTTTCGACTTCCTCGCCGATCGACGAGGTCACTGCGGAGTTGCCGATGTTGGCGTTGATCTTGACCAGGAAATTGCGGCCGATGATCATCGGTTCGATTTCCGGGTGGTTGATATTGGCGGGAATGATGGCGCGGCCGCGGGCGATTTCGTCGCGCACGAATTCCGGCGTGATTTCGGCAGGCAGCGAGGCGCCGAACGACTGGCCAGGATGCTGGCGGCCCATCAGTTCGGCCAGCTTGTTGCCCATCGGGCCGGAGGCTTTCAGCTCTTCCAGGTATTCCTTGCGGCGCATGTTTTCGCGGATCGCCACGAATTCCATTTCCGGCGTGACGATGCCTTGGCGCGCATAGTGCATCTGCGAGACGTTCTTGCCGGCCCTGGCGCGGCGCGGCTTGCGGTGCAGGTTGAAGCGCAGTTCGGCCAGCTTGGGATCGTTGAGGCGCTCGATGCCGTATTCCGAGCTCGGGCCCGGCAGTTCTTCGGTATCGTCGCGTTCCATGATCCACGGCAGGCGCGGCGTCGCCAGGCCGGAGCGGATATCGATCTTTACATCAGGATCGCTGTACGGTCCCGAGGTGTCGTAGACATAGATCGGCGGATTCTTTTCGGCGCCGAACGAAGCCGGCGTATCAGACTGGCTGATCTGCCGCATCGGCACGCGGATATCGGGGCGCGAGCCGGTGATGTATATCTTGCGGGAATTCGGCAGGGGATGGATTGCGGCTTCATCCACCGTTGCTGTGGCGGACAAGAATTTTGGATTGGCGTTCATATTGGCTCCTTTGCTTGTAATTCATGGCTTGGAGCCAGCAAAGGAGTTTTCGAGTCTGGTGGCGCGGGATCACAGTACAGGCTGTAAATCGTCTTGTGAACCGGCCGGTTACATCTCGACAGCTTCCCTTCGCTGGCATTACCCAGATCAGGTTCGAGGGTATTTCTCACCCGATTGCATTGGCATTTCAGCAATCAGGACCCCTAGCGTTGCATTGCCGCGGTGTTTGAATCCCGAGGCAGCGGAAAGGATTTTACACCCGCAACCGGCTTGCGGTATATCGAAAATCCGGGTTTCCTTATCCCAGATCAAGTATAGAAGCCGGCTTCCGTGGCAAATCCGTCCATACGATTGTCTTTACGTCAAAAAACCCTGCCTGCCCGGCCCCAATACTAGGAGCGAGTCGGCTGCGTACTTTATAATCGTCGTTTTAGATCGCTTTAGCAAAGAACCCCAATAAATCATGGAATTAGCCAAGTCTTTCGACCCTGCCGAGATTGAACAATTCTGGCGCAGCGAGTGGGAAAAGCGCGGGTACTACACCGCCACCACCGACGCCGACAAACCGTCTTTCAGCATCCAGTTGCCGCCGCCCAACGTCACCGGCACGCTGCACATGGGGCATGCTTTCAACCAGACCATCATGGATGGCCTGACCCGCTACCACCGCATGCGCGGTTTCAACACCGCATGGATCCCGGGCACCGACCACGCCGGCATCGCCACGCAAATTGTGGTCGAACGGCAACTCGACGCGCAGAATATTTCGCGCCATGACCTCGGCCGTGAAAAATTCGTCGAAAAAGTCTGGGAATGGAAAGAGCAGTCCGGCTCGACCATTACCGGCCAGATGCGCCGCATGGGCGCCTCGACCGACTGGAGCCGTGAATATTTCACAATGGACGAAAAACTGTCCGGCACCGTGGTGGAAGTGTTTGTACGGCTGTTTGAACAGGGCCTGATCTATCGCGGCAAACGGCTGGTGAACTGGGACCCGGTGCTGGGCACCGCGATCTCGGAACTGGAAGTGGCGTCGGAAGAAGAAGACGGTTCGATGTGGCATATCCGCTATCCGTTTGCCGATGGCAGCGGCCACCTGACGGTCGCCACCACGCGTCCTGAAACCTTGCTGGGCGACGTTGCTGTCGCAGTCGATCCGACTGACGAACGTTATATCCACCTGGTCGGCAAGATGCTGAAGCTGCCGTTGACCGACCGCGAGATCCCGGTCATCGCCGACAGCTACGTCGACAAGGAATTCGGCAGCGGCTGCGTGAAGATCACGCCGGCCCATGACTTCAACGATTATGCAGTCGGCCAGCGGCACCAGCTGCCGCAGATCACCATCTTGACGCTGGACGCCAAGATCAACGAAAACGGCCCGGTCCAGTACCAGGGCATGGATCGTTTCGCGGCCCGCAAGCAGATGGTCGCCGACCTCGACGCCCAAGGTTTGCTGGAATCGGTCAAGCCGCACAAGCTGGTGGTGCCGCGCGGCGACCGTACCGGGGTGGTGATCGAACCGATGCTGACCGACCAGTGGTTTGTCGCCATGAGCAAGCCGGCGCCGGAAGGCACGCACTTTCCTGGCAAATCGATTACCGAAGTCGCGCTGGAGAAAGTCGCCAACGGCGAAATCCAGATGATTCCGGAAAACTGGAACAACACCTACAACCAGTGGCTCAACAATATCCAGGATTGGTGCATTTCGCGCCAGCTGTGGTGGGGCCATCAGATCCCGGCCTGGTATGCTGACGACGGCAAGATCTATGTCGCCCGCAATGAAGCGGAAGCGCAAGCCAAGGCTGCCGCCGCCGGCTATACCGGCGCGTTGCGGCGCGACGACGACGTGCTCGACACTTGGTTCTCATCGGCGCTGGTGCCGTTCTCGACCTTGGGCTGGCCGGAAGAAACGCCGGACTACAAAATGTTCCTGCCGTCCTCGGTGCTGGTCACCGGTTTCGACATCATCTTTTTCTGGGTGGCGCGGATGGTGATCATGACCACCCACTTCACCGGCAAGGTGCCGTTCAAGACCGTGTATGTGCACGGCCTGGTACGCGACGGCAACGGCCAGAAAATGTCGAAGTCGAAAGGCAATACGCTTGACCCTATCGACCTGATCGACGGCATCACGCTGGAAGAACTGGTCGCCAAGCGCACCGTCGGCCTGATGAAGCCGAAGGACGCGGAACGCATCGCCAAGGCGACCCGCAAGGAATTCGCCGACGGCATCCCGGCCTTCGGCACCGATGCGCTGCGCTTTACCTTCGCTTCGCTGGCGACGCTCGGCCGCAACATCAATTTCGACCTCGGCCGCTGCGACGGCTACCGCAATTTCTGCAACAAGCTGTGGAACGCCACCCGCTTCGTGCTGATGAACACCGAAGGCAAGGACTGCGGTTTCGACGGCCACACGCCTGGCGTGTGCGACAAGGAAAAGCTGCAGTTCTCGCAAGCCGACCGCTGGATCGTTTCGCTCCTGCAGCGCACCGAAGCCGAAGTCGCCAAGGGTTTTGCCGACTACCGTTTCGACAATATCGCTTCCGCCATCTACAAGTTCGTCTGGGACGAATATTGCGACTGGTACCTGGAAGTCGCCAAGGTTCAGATCCAGCAAGGCAGCGAAGCGCAACAGCGCGCTACCCGCCGCACTTTGCTGCGCGTGCTGGAAGTCGTGCTGCGCCTGGCGCACCCGGTCATTCCGTTTGTCACCGAAGCCTTGTGGCAGAGCGTGGCGCCGCTGACCGGCAAGACGCTTGATCCGGCCGGCGACTCCATCATGCGCCAGCCTTATCCTGAAGCTGACCTGGAAAAGATCGACGAAAACGCCGAAGCCTGGATGACCCAGTTGAAAGCGCTGACCGATGCCTGCCGCAACCTGCGCGGCGAAATGCAGCTGTCGCCGGCGACGCGGGTGCCGCTGGTCATTGCGGGTTCGGCAACGCAACAGGCAACGCTGCAATCGTTCGCACCCTATCTGCAGGCGCTGGCGAAGTTGGCAGAGGTGCAAGTAGTAGAGACTCTACCCGAATCGCCCGCCCCGGTCTCCATAGTGGGCGATGCTAAGCTGCTGCTCAAGGTAGAAATTGATGTTGCAGCTGAACGGGAACGCCTGGGCAAGGAAATCGCTCGTATAGAAGGAGAGATTGCGAAAGCGCAGGTCCAACTGGGCAATGAAAGCTTTGTGGCAAGAGCACCGGCACAGGTGGTTGCGCAGATGCAAGAACGCCTGGTCAATTTTTCGGGTACCCTTGAAAAGTTGCGGGAACAGTTTGCAAAATTAAAAGTATCTTGATTTCTTAATAATATGAATGCACCGGCCTGCAGCAATGCAGGCCGATGCGATAGAGACAGGAGACAAAACATGAAGAAACTTTTGATGACGGCAATCGCCGGCAGCGTCTTGCTGGCTTTCGGCGCGTTCGCCCAGAACACCAGTTCGGCGGTCGGCCTGTGGAAGAATATCGACGACCATACCGGCAAGCCGAAAGCGCTGATCCGCATTACCGAAAGCAATGGCGAACTGCGCGGCAAGATCGAGAAACTGCTGCGCGATCCCAGCCAGGACCAGAATCCGAAATGCGTCAAATGCCAGGGTGAACTGAAAGACCAGCCTATCCTCGGCATGACCATCATCAACGGCATGAAGAAAGATGGCAACGAATACAACGGCGGCACCATCCTTGACCCGGACAACGGCAAGGTCTACAAGAGCAAGATGGCCCTCATCGAGGACGGCAAAAAACTGAATGTGCGCGGCTATATCGGCGTGCCTATGCTTGGCCGCACCCAGACCTGGGTACGCGAAGAATAATTGGCCGGCCGCTGGGCCGTTCGAAAAAAATGCCGTTCAAGCGATTCGCTGAACGGCATTTTTCTTTGCCTGGCGCTGCTTCAGCCGGCTTACACGAAGGATACCGTCAAGCCCGGCAGCGCGATTCCTGAAAATGCCGTGACCCAGGTCTGCCCTGCCTGCACCGGATAGGCGTCGGTCCAGGTGCCGGTGGTGATGATTTCACCGGCCTGCAAAGGCGTGAACTGCGATTGCGCATTCAGCACCTGGTGCAAATGCCATAAGGCGTGCACCGGGCTATCCAGCACATCGCTGCCGAAACCGGCTCCACACAGGGTCACCGAGTCTTCGGTGCAGCACGACAGCGAAACGCTGGCGTTGGCCAGCATGCTGGCCAGGTTGCGGCGGGTGGCCGTCGACAGCATGTGCGGTTCGCCGACAATCAGCGTGCCGTGCAGGCCGAACGCAGCGATCGCGTCGACCGCCTCGAATTTCCAGTCGGGGAAAGGACACACCACGATTTCGAAGGCATGCGCCATCCATTCGATACAGTCGGCGATTTCTTCCAGGTCGGCATCCGGCGCCGGCGTCCGGCCCAGGCTGAACACCACCTCCGGTTCGATACGCGGCTGCAAGGCGCCTTCCAGACTCTGGATTCCGCGGTTATCTTCGGCGTAGCGCACCGTACTGTCGAATACGTGCGCCCAGATCGGAGCATTGATGGTTTCGGTGATGCCGTATTTCGGCCAGATGGTGCGATTGCTGAAGCCGACCTTGCGGCCGACCGGGGAATCGCCCTGGCTGATGCTGGCATCCAGGATGCGCTTGCCGATGTCATACCCATCCATCGGCGACAGGGCATCGGCAGCCGACAACAGCGGCATCAATTTGGCACGCGCCCGCGCATCCAGAAGCTGGTTGGCGTAACGGTTAGCTTTGGTAGACATAAGCATGGTTGACTTGCACACTATTAGTGAAGGCTATCGTATTGTCTGTGACGTTCAATTTTTACACAAGCGCAGAAACATTGACATTTCGACACCTGGATTGCGGGACGACACCGGGCCCGCGGTCCTGCCATGATCAGAAACATTCATCGATTCCGCGACTTCTGCAGAAACCGGTCAAGCTGAGCTGCGAACAGATGGCGGTCGCTCTGGCTGAATGCCGCCGGACCGCCGGTTTCCACACCGCTGCCGCGCAGCTCATCCATGAAATTACGCATCGTCAGGTGCTGCTGGATGTTGTCCCTGGTATAAAACTCGCCACGCGGATTCAAAGCGTTGCCGCCCTTTTCAAGCACATCTGCCGCCAACGGGATATCGGCGGTAATCACCAGGTCGCCCGCTTGCAGCAATCGAACAATTTCGCGATCGGCGACGTCGAAACCGGACGCCACCTGGACCGCCTTGATGAACCGCGAAGGCGGCACCCTTAACAACCTGTTGGCGACCAGGGTCACTACAATGTGCAACCGATCGGCCACCCGGAACAGGATTTCCTTGATGACGCCGGGACATGCATCGGCGTCAACCCAGATCTGCATTGCTGCCGGCTGCCCGGGCACAGCTTTGGCGTCGGCTTCCGTGGGCGAATTAATTTTGCCCCCATAACTCGCCGTTGGGCCCGGTGCGCGGCGCCGCCACGCCAAAATGGCCGTATGCCAGCGGGGTCGCAATACGGCCGCGCGGCGTACGCTGCAGGTATCCCTGCTGGATCAGGTACGGCTCAAGCACATCTTCGATGGTGTCGCGTTCTTCACCGATGGCGGCGGCAAGGTTGTCCAGACCGACCGGACCGCCGCCGAACTTGAACAGCACCGCTTCCAGCAATTTCCTGTCCATGATGTCGAAACCGACCGGATCGACATCCAGCATGACCAGCGCCGCATCCGCCATCGGCTTGGTGATTTCACCATTGCCTTTGACTTCGGCGTAGTCGCGCACCCGGCGCAGCAGGCGGTTGGCGATACGCGGCGTACCGCGGCTGCGCTTGGCTATTTCGAAAGCGCCTTCGTCCATGATCGGCGCGCCCAGCAAGGAAGCGCTGCGCGTGACGATTTTGCTTAGCTGCTGCGGCGTATAAAACTCAAGGCGGGCGACGATGCCGAAACGGTCGCGCAGCGGATTGGTCAGCATCCCCGCGCGCGTGGTCGCGCCTACCAGGGTGAACGGCTGCAGGTCCAGGCGCACCGAACGCGCTGCCGGGCCTTCGCCGATCATGATATCGATCTGATAATCCTCCAGCGCCGGATACAGGATTTCTTCGACAACCGGCGACAATCGATGGATTTCATCGATGAACAGCACATCGTTGGCTTCGAGATTGGTCAGCAGCGCAGCCAGGTCGCCGGCGCGTTCCAGCACCGGCCCCGAAGTCTGGCGCAGGTTGACGCCCATTTCGCGCGCGATGATATGCGCCAGCGTAGTCTTGCCAAGGCCCGGAGGACCGAACAGCAAGGTATGGTCCAGCGCTTCACGCCGCTGCCTGGCCGCCGTGATGAATATCTGCAGCTGGTCGCGTATCTTTTCCTGGCCGACGTATTCGTCCAGCTGCTTCGGCCGCAAGGCACGTTCGATCGCCTCTTCATTGGGCGAAGCCGGCGTGGCAGCGATAATGCGTTGTTCGGCGAAATCGTCGGTTTGGATACTCATGGTCGGATTGTAGCCAGACTGTAGCGATTAGATATAAAAAAAGACATCCACACCATCAATAAAGCAATAATGATCAGCTTTTGCCTGTCCGCTTATAGCTTGGACAAGGCTTTCAGTGCCAATTTGATACCATCGGATACGCTGGCATCGGCCGGCAGCTGTTTCAGCGCCAGCATCGCTTCCTTGTCCGAGTAACCCAGTGCGATCAGGGCGTTCAGGATATCGCCGCTGACATCGCTGGCATGATGGCTGCCGACCGGTCCCAGGTCCGCGCCCAGCTTGCCCTTCAGTTCGAGCAACAGCCGCTCGGCGGTTTTCTTGCCGATGCCTGGCACCTTGGTGAGGCGGCCGGCTTCCTGCATGGTGATCGCCTGCGCCAGATCCTGCACCGACATGCCGGACAGGATGGACAAGGCGGTCCGGGCGCCGACGCCGCTGATCTTGATCAGCTGCTTGAAAACATTCCGTTCTTCAGCCGTGCCAAAGCCATACAAGACATGCGCATCTTCGCGTATCGCCAGATGGGTCAGCAAGGCGACCTTCTCGCCCAGCCCCGGCAGATTGTAGAAAGTGCTCATTGGCACGCCGACCTCATAGCCGACGCCATTGCAGTCGATCAATAATTGAGGAGGATTTTTTTCGAGCAGAATCCCGGAAAGACGACCTATCATCGCAGTTGGCCTTTATGTGAATCAATGAATCATACAGGACAACTGGTTAAAAACACAGTAGTTTTGTTGCGTCAAAGCTGAAATTTCGGGAAATCGTGCTGCGGTGGAAACTGAAAACACAAAGCAAAAACCCTCTGCATGTGAATGCAGAGGGTTTTTTAATAAAAGCCTGACGATGACCTACTTTCACACTGGTTGCAGCACTATCATCGGCGCAAAGTC
>NZ_JBANDC010000013.1:0-147049 GCF_038896935.1 Collimonas rhizosphaerae | reverse complement strand
TCCTGGGTAAAGTGAGGTTCGCACCATGACTTTATCGCTCGGCGCTTGCCGAGGGAGGACGGCTAGATGATTATCAGTTTTCGGTGCAAATCCACAACCAATGGAATGCAGCGGTAAAACTGGTTACTTAGAGTTGGATACTTCGCCGATATGTGTTTGGTGTTGACCCTGTCCAGCGCAAAAATGCACGATTAAATGTGCTTTGCTCGGAATAACCAAGTAATTGCGCGATATCGGAAAGTTGTAACGCTGGATCTAGCAAGTATTGTTGTGCCAAGTGCTGACGAATTGCGTCAAGCAGCGCTCGAAAACTTGTGTCGTATTGGTCGAGGCGGCGGCGCAATGTCCTAGGCGTCATATTCAGTCTGCTCGCGACGCTATCCAATTCTGGCTCGCCCTCATGAATTTGGCTTGTGATGCAACGTCGGACTGACATCACGAATTCGTTTTCTGTAGGTAGCTGATTTAGGAATTCATTTGCTTGCTTCTCTAACAGAGCTATCAATATAGGCTCTGGTTTCTTTACAGGCACAGTCAACGAATGCAGTGGTAGGCGTACGCTAGTTACCGCTTGATTAAAAAGAACTTCACATTTGAAGAAATCTCTATAGGCATGTAGAGACGACGGCTCGGGATTGATAAAGCTCACTTGCTTTAGCTCGACATCCTGGCTGGCTATGGACTTCGAAAATTGGAAAAATGTAGCAATGCTAAATTCTTGATTCAGTCGCCCATGGCCTCCGGAACTTCCCCCGGGCCATTTAACCACAAGATCGCCTCCGTCAAAAATAGGCGCTTCCATGGGATGTTGATCTACCTCGTGCACAAGGCGCTCGTATGCTTGCAGACGCAACAACGTTGCGCCAAGGGTGGGGCACGACGCCATTATGTAGCCAACTACTCCAAAGTGCGCAGGTGTAACTGTTTTCCCCAAGTGCAAGCCTAAGAGGGGATCTTCCAGGCAAGCTGCGGCAGATTGCAAGTGAGAGACCCAGCGTTGCAGCGGGTAGCGGACTAGAACTCGATCGACTTCGTCCGGTGTTGGCTCATTTAATAGCTTTGAGGCATCAATTCCCTGATTTTTTAAATACTCAAAAAGCACGCGCATATAGGCGCTGGATACAAAGCCTTGTGCAACTGTATTTAATTCAGCTGTTCCCATAATTTGGATGATATGGCCCTATCGGTATCGGTTAAATCGTCGCTCAGTTTTACGTTGAAAAACACAATAAATTTCTTGTGGTAAATATTTTACGCCGAATTTAACAATTGTTTGCGATTGATCCTGATGCGTATTTATATTTCCATGTGGGAATTAAAAATGTGTTTTGTGAAATGATATAAACGATTATTTCAAAAATAATTCGCTGGTTTAAGTTTCGCCATTTCCTCTATGAATCCCTTCCTTGAGTTCACATTATTTATAATTTTTTTTCCTGAATTTTTGTAATCGTCGAGAGTTGTGATTTTCTATTTCCGTCGACTACGGAAGGCTAAAAAAATTTCAAGCAGGAAGCTAGTGGCCATAAATGCTAATTTATTGTCCGCTACTGCCAATATTTTCCATTTTGCCCTCGCCTACCATCCGACTCGTAAGCCAATGTGATTTTTAGTCAAATTTAAGATGTTTGTATTTTTCGTTTCGATGGGCATCAGCATCAATGCCTACAACATCTTTTGGCTATCGACCGAGTTGAGCATGACCAACAACCATTGAATGTCAGTTGCTTGCTAACTCTGGTGAAAATCCGGAACCGAGCACCCTCGTGCTGAACATTGCTGCCTACGATGATCAACAAATATTGAATGCAATGCAAAGAGCCACCAGAAAAGGTGGCGGGGAAAGCCATAGCTCATTGACGCAATGGCTTATGGAAGAAGGCTGCTGTTTTTTATTTAGAAATCTTTAATCAAAAAACAAATATACACGGGGGTAAAAATGAACAAAATGTATCGGGTGATTTGGAGCAAAACTACGGGAAAATTATGCGTGGTTGGGGAGAAGGTTAAAAGTCATGGGAAGGGTAAGAGTCAGTGTAGCGTGATTCATGAGACATTGATTGCCGCAACTTTCATTGTGGTGGGATTGGGGGCGGGGAGTGACGCTTTGGCTGGTATAGCGGGTTCGCAAAATGGCGTAAGTGCCACGAATAGCAACACGAGTTCTTCCGCCACTTCGGGGAGCGTCGCCGTCTCTCAGAGCGGTGTTGCCTTTTCCGGCTCGTCGGCCTGCGCCACTATTAACACCATGAACGCTGCGGGCGTCTACGGATCGGGGGCAAGCTATACGGGCGGCTTCTACGGCTTCGGCGCGCAGACGTCTGCGCTAAGCTACGGTGTGAACTACAACATTGGTGCCGGTCAGACAAGTGGCATCAATAATTGGGTGAATTCTACGCAGACCCTGGGCAACGTCACGGTCTCCAATCCATACAGCGCTGGCGCTAGCCAATATACGACGGCGTACGGCATGAACTCCTTCGCGACCGGTTGCGGCTCGCAGGCAACCGGCATTGGCGCATCGGCCATTGGGTGGGGTGCCATAAGCAGTGGCGCTGGCGCCGTCGCGATGGGTGTGAATACCACGGCCTCGGGGCAGGGGAGCCTCGCGTTCGGAACCCAGGCATCCGCCACCGCGACGGATTCTCTGGCTTTCGGTGCTCTAGCCAATGCGAGTTCAACGGGCGCGATCGCCCTGGGAGCGCAATCCACGGCGTCGGCCGCCAACGCCCTGGCCTTGGGAGTGCAATCCACGGCGTCGGCCGCCAACGCTCTGGCCTTGGGAGCGCAATCCACGGCGTCGGCCGTCAATACCCTGGCACTGGGATCCGCCAGCAGCGTGACGCTGACCAATTCGGTAGCGCTGGGTTCGGGTTCCATCGCCACGGCCACCACCCCAACGACCAAGTGGACCACCGCTAGCGGCGTGGTGCCGGGCGCGACCTTTACCGTCAACCAGGCGCCCACCAATGGCGTGGTGGCTGTCGGTAACCGTCAGATTCAGGGCGTCGCTGACGGCGAAGTGTCGGCGACATCGACGAATGCTGTGAATGGCAGCCAACTGTACACAACGGTTTCCGCCATCAGCTCGAATCTCACGTCACTTTCTACATCGGCTTCAACAGGTCTGAGCACGACTAACAGCAACGTGACGTCGTTGTCGACTTCAACCTCGACTGGCATCAGCACGAACGCCAGCAATATCGGTTCGTTGTCGACTGGCCTGAGTACAACGAATAGCAATGTGGGCTCGTTGTCGACTGGTTTGAGCACGACTAATAGCAACGTGACATCGCTGTCGACATCGACCTCAACCGGTTTGAGCACAACGAACAGCAATGTTTCTTCGCTGTCGAGTTCGACATCTACAGGCCTGAGCACGATCAGCAGCAATGTGGACTCCTTGTCCACATCGACCTCTACCGGTTTGAGCACCACCAACAGTAATGTGGTATCGCTGTCGACGTCAACATCGACCGGACTGAGCACAACGAACAGTAATGTTTCGTCATTGTCGACTTCCACTTCGACCGGCATCAGCACCAGCGCCAGCAACGTCGGCTCGCTGTCGACGGGTCTGAGCACGACCAACAGCAACGTGACTTCGCTGTCGACCTCGACTTCGACAGGTATCAGCACGAACGCCAGCAACATCGGTTCGTTGTCGACAGGCTTGAGTACGACTAACAGCAACGTGACATCGCTGTCGACATCGACTTCAACCGGTTTGAGCACAACGAACAGCAATGTTTCGTCGCTATCGAGCTCGACATCTACAGGCCTGAGTACGGTTAACAGCAATGTGGACTCCTTGTCCACATCGACCTCTACCGGTCTGAGCACTACCAATAGCAATGTGTCGTCGCTGTCGACATCGACTTCAACCGGTTTGAGCACAACGAACAGCAATGTTTCTTCGCTATCGAGCTCGACATCCACAGGCCTGAGTACGGTCAGCAGCAATGTGGGCTCCTTGTCCACATCGACCTCGACCGGTCTGAGCACTACCAATAGCAATGTGTCGTCACTGTCGACATCAACATCGACCGGACTGAGCACAACGAACAGTAATGTTTCGTCATTGTCGACCTCGACTTCGACAGGTATCAGCACCAACGCCAGCAACATTGGCTCGCTGTCGACAGGTCTGAGTACCACCAATAGTAATGTAGATTCTTTATCGACTTCGACTTCTACGGGGCTGAGCACGACTAACAGCAGCGTGACGTCGTTGTCGACTTCAACCTCGACAGGCATCAGCACGAACGCCAGCAATATCGGTTCGTTGTCAACTGGTTTGAGCACGACTAATAGCAACGTGACGTCGTTGTCGACTTCAACCTCGACTGGCATCAGCACGAACGCCAGCAACATCGGTTCGTTGTCGACAGGTCTGAGCACAACCAACAGCAACGTGACTTCGCTGTCAACCTCGACTTCGAGCGGCATCAGCACGAACGCCAGCAACATCGGTTCGCTGTCGACGGGTCTGAGCACGACTAACAGTAACGTGACATCGCTGTCGAGCTCGACATCTACAGGCCTGAGCACGATCAGCAGCAATGTGGGCTCCTTGTCTACAACGACCTCTACCGGACTGAGCACAACGAACAGTAATGTTTCGTCATTGTCGACCTCGACTTCGACAGGTATCAGCATCAATGCTAGCAACATTGGCTCGCTGTCGACAGGTCTGAGCACGACAAATAGTAATGTAGATTCTTTATCGACTTCGACTTCTACGGGGCTGAGCACGGTCAACAGCAATGTGGACTCCTTGTCCACATCGACTTCTACCGGTCTGAGCACCACCAACAGTAACGTGACTTCGCTGTCAACTTCGACCTCGACTGGCATCAGCACGAACGCCAGCAACATCGGTTCGTTGTCGACAGGGCTGAGCACCACCAGCAGCAATGTTGCGTCGCTGTCGAGCTCGACGTCTACAGGCCTGAGCACGGTCAACAGCAATGTGGACTCCTTGTCCACATCGACCTCTACCGGTCTGAGCACCACCAACAGTAATGTGGTATCGCTGTCGACCTCGACCTCGACAGGTATCAGCACCAATGCCAGCAACATCGGTTCGTTGTCGACAGGCCTGAGCACGACTAACAGCAACGTGACATCGCTGTCGACATCGACTTCAACTGGTTTGAGCACAACGAACAGCAATGTTTCGTCGCTGTCGAGCTCTACATCTACAGGCCTGAGCACGGTCAACAGCAATGTAGATTCCTTGTCCACATCGACCTCTACCGGTCTGAGCACCACCAACAGTAACGTGACTTCGCTGTCAACTTCGACCTCGACAGGTATCAGCACCAACGCCAGCAACATCGGTTCGTTGTCGACAGGCTTGAGCACGACTAACAGCAACGTGACATCGCTGTCGACATCGACTTCAACCGGTTTGAGCACAACGAACAGCAATGTTTCGTCGCTGTCGAGCTCGACATCTACAGGCCTGAGCACGGTCAACAGCAACGTGGACTCCTTGTCCACATCGACCTCTACCGGTCTGAGCACCACCAACAGTAATGTGGTATCGCTGTCGACATCAACATCGACTGGATTGAGTACAACGAACAGTAATGTTTCGTCATTGTCGACCTCGACTTCGACAGGTATCAGCACCAACGCCAGCAACATCGGTTCGTTGTCGACTGGCCTGAGTACGACTAATAGCAATGTGGATTCTTTATCGACTTCGACTTCTACGGGGCTGAGCACGACCAACAGCAACGTGTCGTCGTTGTCGACTTCAACCTCGACTGGCATCAGCACGAATGCCAGCAACATTGGTTCGTTGTCAACTGGTTTGAGCACAACCAACAGCAACGTGACCTCGTTGTCAACGTCGACATCGACTGGCCTGAGCACGACCAATAGCAATGTATCGTCGCTGTCTACAGGGGTTGCCAACTCGGTTCAATATGACAATCCTGGTCACACCAGCATTACTTTGGGCGGAGTTGGCGCGACAACGCCGGTGACTCTTACCAATGTGGCTGCCGGTGTGAATCCAACCGACGCGGTGAATTACGGTCAGTTATCCTCTTTGTCTACTTCGGCGTCGACTGGCATCAATTCGCTGTCAACCGGTTTGAGCACGACCAACAGCAACGTGACATCGCTGTCGACTTCTACTTCGACAGGGATCAGCACGGCGCAAAGCGGCGTAAATTCACTGTCAACCGGGCTGAGTACAACCAACAGCAATGTGTCGGCACTATCGACTTCGACTTCGACGGGCTTGAGTACGGCTGCAAGCGGCATTAATTCGCTGTCAACGGGTCTGAGCACCACCAACAGCAACGTGTCATCGTTGTCGACGTCTACGTCAAGCGGCTTGAGCGTGGCGACGAGCGGCATCAATTCGTTGTCAACTGGCGTTGCGTCGATATCAACCGGGCTGGGACAATTGACGTCACTCTCGACCAGCCTGATGGGCGTCAGTTCATTGTCGACATCGTTGAAACCGCTTGCCGATGCGTCAAGCAGCGCTGCGGCGAACGGTTCGACGATAGGTGCTACCACGATCGGCGGAGCCAACAGCGACGGTACGGTACAGACGCGTGGCGCTAGCGGCACCGCGATCAACAATGTGACGCCGGCAACGTGCAGTACGGTCAAGGGTGTCGATGCAACAGGTTCCGGCTTGTGTGCGCAGGCGACCAAAGACGGCGCAACGGCATTCGGTTCCAACGCGCAGGCAACCGATGCCAACACCACTGCGGTGGGCTTTCGTGCCTTGGCCTCGCAGGCCGGATCGGTGGCGATAGGTAATAACGCCCAGGCGACTGGCGATCCTACTGTCGCGATTGGGCAGAATGCGCTGGCCTCGGGCAATAACTCTGTCGCGACCGGTGCAGGGGCGCAAGCCACCGGGACCAACTCGGTGGCCCTGGGTGCCGGTTCTATCGCGGATCAAGCCAATACGGTATCTGTTGGATCTCCGGGCAGTGAGCGTCGTATCACCAACGTGGCGGCTGGTATCAATCCAACCGATGCGGTGAATGTCTCGCAATTGTCAGCGGTGAAAAATCAAGTTGGAGATCTTCAGCGTATCGCATATAGCGGAGTTGCGATGGCTGGGGCTTTGGCTGGTCTTCCGCAAGTCGACAGCGGCAAGACATTTGCATTAGGTGCAGGCATTGGCAATTATGCTGGTTATACGGCTCTGGCTATCGGTGCTAGCGCCCGTGTCAGTCAGAGCACCGTTGTTAAATTCGGTGTTAGTACAACCTCTGCTAGTCGCACACTGATTAATGCGGGTGTGGGGTATTCCTGGTAGGGATAAGAGTAAATTTGATCAGATGCAGATTGGAACGTAGATTGCGCTAGGGCGAATTTGAAAATAATTCGGTTTTGCAAAATTTATTCTTTAATTTGAAAAAGATCAATTTCTGCAGATTGTATAGGCGGGCTTCGGTTCGAAGCCCACTTTTATTTGCATGTAACGTTTCTTCTCATTTAAGAAATGTAGAGGTTTAACGGAATCTTTTGAATCCCTCTTTTGACTATTGTGCTGTGATAGCAGTTCATTTCTGGCTAGTGAATTGCAAGAGATGGGATGAGTTTGAAAAAGTGAAAGTGAGATTGCTAATGATTAATTCTAAATATGAATCAGGCACGAAAATTAGAGATGATCAATGGGAAAAACTGGAGTTCCAGATGTTGGGAAAAACCGGAGATCCTGGAAGCCATGCTCGTGACAATAGACTGTTTATTGAAGCTGTACTGTGGTTTGTGTCTGATACGAATGTTTGGGCTGATTTGCCGCCAAAATTTGGAAAATGGAACGCCATCTATATGCGCGTTAGACGATGGTATCTAAGTGGGCACTGGCAGCAACTGGCTGAAAATTTACGGAATGATCGAGATTTGTTCATGTTGGTAGGAAAAATTATTGCGTATTGCGATCGTCAAAAAAAAATGCGAGAAGAAAGAGGTAGTAGGAAAGCGAAGCGAGAAATCGGTCATGGATCTCGTGCCGTGCCGCGAATTAACGCGGAGGAGTCTGCTTCTTTGATGGAGGGTTCGACATCGCATTGGCTTTCATTGATTGGAATGAGCGAGGAATCGCTAGTTGAGAAAAAATGAGGATCACTGTAATTCCTGGCTCCGGGATAGTCGCAAGGATACTCAACCCATAATTGAGGTCATCTGAGGGTAAACGCTGCTATGACGGATTGCCCATCGTTACCGAATTAGGATTTTGCGGAGCAGGCGGTAGATTGCGGAGCACAACAAAAAAGACCTTCATCACTGAAAGCCTTTTAGTAATTGGTGCCCGAGGCCGGACTTTAACTGGCACATCCCGTCACCTATGCTTTGTTTTATACGTTGTACGTTTTTTGAACATAAAAGCAGTGAAATTAAATACATTTGCACAGGGCTTTGTGTCCAGCGCCTATATGCGCATACTTTTTGAATATTTAAAAAACCAGGGGATTGATGCCTCAAAGCTATTAAATGAGCCAACACCTGACGAAGTCGACCGAGTTCTAATCCGCTACCCGCTGCAACGCTGGATCTCTCACTTGCAATGTGCCGCGGTTCGATTGGGAGACCCCCTCTTAGGCCTGCACTTGGGGAAAACTGTTACTCCTGCACACTTTGGAGTCATTGGCTACATATTCGCGTCGTGCCCCACTCTTGGCGCATCGCTGCTACGCCTGCAAGCATATCAGCGCCTTATACAAGAGGTGGAGCAAGGCGGCTTAGAGGCTCCTATTATTGACGGAAGCGATCTTGTGCTTAGATGGCCTGCAGGAAGTTCCGGGGGGCACGGGCGACTACACCTTGAATTTGGTATAGCGACACTTCTCCAATTTTCCAAGTGCATATCTAGCAAGGATGTCGAGTGGAAGCAAGTGAGCTTTATCGATCCCGAGCCGTCGTCTCTACATGCCTATAGAGATTTCTTCAAATGTGAAGTTCTTTTTAATCAAGCCGCAACTAGCATACGCGTACCGCTGCATTCGTTGACTGTTCCCCTAAAAAAACCAGAGCCTATATTGGTAGCTCTGTTAGAGAGGCAAGCAAATGAATTCCTAAATCAGCTACCTACAGAAAACGAGTTCGTGATGTCAGTTCGACGTTGCATCACAAGCCAAATTCATGAGGGCGAGCCAGAATTGGATAGTGTCGCGAGCAAATTTAATATAACGCCTAGAACACTGCGCCGCCGCTTAGACCAGTGCGACACCAGTTTCCGGGTGCTGCTCGAAAAAATTCGTCAACAATTGGCAAAACAGTACTTGCTAGATCCAACACTGCAACTTTCTGATGTCGCTCAATTACTTGGTTATTCCGAGCAAAGCACATTTCAACGTGCATTTTTGCGCTGGACAGGATTAACCCCCAACGCTTATAAACGAAGCGTTTGATCTTGAGTAATAAAGTGCTTTATTGTTACATCGATTGTTCGTTTGCGTGCTGAATTGACCCACTCAGCCTGTGACCCACCCTCCATTGCCTGGCGAACGCCACCACCCTGTCATAAGACCCCTTGAAACTCAGTTCCAACCCCAGCTTGGAAGGGGGTGTAGACGCTATAGCTGGCGTGAGCGTTCGAAAAGCCGACGTAGGGTCGGACTGCAATAGAAATTGATAGCGAGTATTGGAATTTGCGGAGCAAAAGAGATAAATAAAAAAGCGCCCGCTATCGCTAGCAGGCGCTTCAATATTACTTCTTACTGGTGGGCCCCCCCAGAGTCGAACTGGGCACCAACGGATTATGAGTCCGCTGCTCTAACCAAGCATGAGCTAGGGGCCCAATTCCTTAGGGCGCTGCAGCGTCGTGCTCGTGGTCTTTGCGCAAATCCGCTCAACCGCACTGCAGCATCTTAAAATCAATCCCGTATTATAGAAAAATACGTGGGCGAAAGGTAAATGAATTATCGTGAATCATTCAAAAAAACACCGAATGATTCACGAATAATCTTAATTACCTTCGAGGAAGCTCTTCAGCTTGTCGGAGCGGGAAGGGTGGCGCAGCTTGCGCAGCGCTTTCGCTTCTATCTGGCGGATCCGCTCACGCGTCACGTCGAACTGCTTGCCGACTTCTTCCAGGGTGTGGTCGGTCGACATTTCGATGCCGAAACGCATCCGCAATACCTTCGCTTCGCGCGGGGTCAGCGAGTCCAGGATGTCCTTCACCACGCCGCGCATCGATGCATGCAGGGCAGCGTCGGCCGGGGCCAGGGTGTTGTTGTCCTCGATGAAATCGCCCAGGTGCGAATCGTCGTCGTCGCCTATCGGTGTTTCCATCGAAATCGGCTCTTTCGCGATCTTCATGATCTTGCGGATTTTATCTTCCGGCATTTCCATCTTGATCGCGAGCGTTGCCGGATCCGGCTCAGCGCCGGTTTCCTGCAGGATCTGGCGCGAGATGCGGTTCATCTTGTTGATCGTTTCGATCATGTGCACCGGAATACGGATGGTGCGCGCCTGGTCGGCGATCGAACGGGTGATGGCCTGGCGGATCCACCATGTCGCGTAGGTCGAGAATTTGTAGCCGCGACGGTATTCGAACTTGTCGACGGCTTTCATCAGGCCGATATTGCCTTCCTGGATCAGGTCCAGGAATTGCAAGCCGCGGTTGGTGTATTTTTTCGCGATCGAGATCACCAGCCGCAAGTTGGCTTCGGTCATTTCGCGCTTGGCCATGCGGGCTTTTTTCTCGCCCGCGCCCATCTTCTTGTTGATGCCGCGCAGGTCAGGCAAAGGCAGCACGACGCGCGCCTGCAAGTCGATCAGGCGCTGCTGCAGCTCTTTCACCGCAGGCACGTTACGGCTGAGCACGGTGCTGTAGGCGTGGTTGCCGCTGACTTCGCCGTCGACCCAGTCGAGGTTGGTTTCGTTGCCTGGGAAAACCTTGATGAAATGCGGGCGCGGCATGCCGCACTTGTTCACCGCGACGTCAAGGATCTGGCGTTCGATCTGGCGCACTTCATCGACCTGGCCACGCAGGGTGTCGCATAATTTCTCGACGACCTTGGCGGTGAAGCGGATTCCCAGCAGTTCGTTCGAGATGATCTCTTGCGCCTTGACGTAAGGCTTGGAGTTGTAGCCTTCTTTTTCGAACGCTTTGCGCATCTTGTCGAACTGGGTCGAGATGGTCTCGAACTTGCCGAGCGCGTCGCGCTTCAGCTGTTCAAGCTGTTCCGCCGAGAAGCCGGCCGCGCCCGAGGTCGAGCTGGCGTCGTCTTCTTCCGCATCTTCTTCTTCCTCTTCTTCGTCTTCTTCGCTGTCGTCGTCGGCAGCAGTTGCTGCGGCGCTGGCGGTGGCGGCTTCGTCGGTCTGGTTGGGATCGACCAGACCATCGACGATTTCGTCAATCTTGATTTCGTCCTTGCCGATCTTGTCGGCGGCCAGCAAGATCTCGGCGATGGTGGTCGGGCAGGCGGAAATTGCCTGGATCATGTCTTTCAGGCCGTCTTCGATACGCTTGGCGATTTCGATTTCGCCTTCGCGCGTCAGCAGTTCAACCGAACCCATTTCACGCATGTACATGCGGACCGGGTCGGTAGTGCGGCCGAAATCGGAATCGACGGTAGACAGCGCGGCTTCGGCCGCGGCTTCTGCGTCGTCGTCGCTGGCGACAGTGGCGACGTTGTCCGACAGCAGCAGCGTTTCCGCATCCGGCGCCTGTTCGTAGACGGCAATCCCCATGTCGCTGAAAGTACCGATGATGCCTTCGATGGCTTCCGGATCGATAATGTTTTCAGGCAGGTGATCGTTGATTTCGGAGAAGGTCAGGAAGCCGCGCTCCTTGCCCATCTTGATCAGGGTCTTGAGCTTTTGACGGCGTGCTTCGAGTTCTTCTTCGCTCGCTTCGGTATCGGACGAGAAGGCGTCTTTCAGCAATGCCTTTTCCTTGGCCTTGCGGTCTTTCGCCTTGGCCTTGTCGACCGCTTTCAGTTCAGCGCGTTCGACAGCATTGAGCGCCGCGACTTCGTCGTTTTCCGGCTGGAATTCTTTTGGCTTGCGACCACGACGTCCTGGCACCTTCACCGACGGCAAGATATAGCCGGAAGTATCAATCGCCGCCAGGGTAGCGGCATCCGTGGTTTGACTTACGCCTGATCCAATCATCACGCTGACGTCGGCCTTGACTGGAGCCGGTGCCGCATTTTTGGATGATTTGACGACTTTGAGTTGTGGTTTCTTGTTTGTCACAGGGGCTTTCGATTTCACAGATACTGGTTTTGCAACAGTTCTTGATGCTTTTGTGGTCGTTGCAGTTGCTTTAGAAACTACTTTCTTGCTAACGGGCTTCGCCGGCGTTTTGGATGAAGCAGCCGTTTTTTTAACGGGGGACTTCGAGCTTGAGGAAGAGGTGCTTACTTTGGCCTTGGCCGCAGCCGGCTTTTTAACGGAAAGTGTCAGGGATTTTGCTGGTCTCTTCATTGCATTCGCCATGGAATCAAATACCTCAAATACCAATTGGTTACACTGATTTGCGCGCCGCAGCTGCCTTTACTCTGTCCGTTTGAATTTTGATAAGCCTAAACCGCTGACAGAATCAATTGAGCGCCTGTTCTCTTGCTGCTGCTGTTGCCTTTGCTGCTTTCTTCACTACGTTCCTGCCCGTCTAAATCAATCTGGTGCTACTATCAATTCAACGCCCAATTCGGCTAAGCCTAAGGTGTTGAATCTAAAGCCTTTAATTATAGCATATGGAGGGCCTTTCCTCCAATGCGGACGGCCTTCCTGCGCAGTCCGATTTACGTGTTTTAGGTCGGCTTGACCATATTTCAAGCAATTTTCTAGCGTAAATTCATTTCGGCCTCGGCTTCGCGCCGCAACTGTTCCTGTTTTTGCATCAATTCCCGGTAGCGGTTGCGCGCATCGTCATTGCCAAGCCCGGTTGCCGCCAGCTGGTCCAGTTCTTCTTTCAATATCTTCATTTTAGTCTGGCGAATTGCACCCGCCAGTTCTAATCGCGCCGCTTCCGTTTCGGATTCCGATTCTGCTGCAATTTCGGCAATCAGCGATTCAAAATCCTCGCCGCCTTCCCGCAGATGCTCGGCCAATGTCGCAAAATTGGCTTGTTCGCCCATCGCATGGCTGGCGGTGATCAGGCGCGCCAGCATTTCTGCCCGGTCTGGCGCGAAATGCGCCACGGCGTCCAGCGCGGCATCGTCCAATTCCGACGCGAACGCCGGATGGGCGACCAGCAAACGGATGATTTGCCGTTCCAGCCCGACCGGCGCCGGCCGGTTGCCGCGCGGCGGTGCGCGGCGCGCGCTGGCTATCGGTTTGGCCAGTTCAAACAAGGATTCGATTTCGTTCGGCGTCGATTGCGTCAGCTGCGCCAGGCCGCGCACGATTTGCAGCCGCAACGACGACGGCGGCATCAGCTGCAATAGCGGTTTGGCATCGTATTGCGCCCGCGCGCGTCCTTCGGATGTGCTCAAATCGGCTTCGGCCGTGACTTCGTTCAGTAAAAATTGCGATAACGGCATGGCGTCGTGGATCTGGCGCTCAAACGCTTCCGCTCCCATTTCCCGCACAAAGCTGTCTGGATCGTGTTCCTGCGGCAGGAACAGGAATTTGATGACCTTGTTGTCGGTCGCATGCGGCAGGCAGGCGTCCAGCGCGCGCCGTGCAGCTTTGCGGCCGGCGCGGTCGCCATCGAAACTGAAGACGACATGGTCGGTCTGGCGCAGCAATTTATGCACGTGGGTCGGCGTACAGGCGGTTCCGAGCGTGGCTACCGCTTGCGGGAACCCGAGTTGCGCCAATGCCACCACGTCCATATAACCTTCGGTCACCAGCACGTAACCCGCGTCGCGGATTGCCTGGCGCGCCTCGAACAGGCCATACAGCTCGCTACCCTTCTGAAATAGGGGTGTTTCCGGCGAATTCAAGTACTTCGGCTCGCCGCTGTCCAGTACGCGGCCGCCGAAACCGATAACCTGGCCCTTGGTGTTGCGTATGGGAAACATGATGCGGTCACGGAAGCGGTCGTAGCGCTTGCGGTTATTGCCTTCCTCATCCGTGCGGTCGATCACCAGGCCGGATTCGACCAGGGCGGTGGCTTCATAGTCGGGAAACACCTGGCGCAGGCTGTCCCAGTTGTCGGGCGAATAACCTAATCCGAACTTTGCCGCCACTTCGCCGGTCAGGCCGCGGCGTTTCAGGTAGTCGACGGCATTTGGCGCGCTGCGCAGGTGCTGCCGGTAGAAATCGCAGGCGGCGCTCATCGCATCCGACAGGGCCATGCTCTTGGCCTGGTATTCGGCGCGTTGCGCCGGCGGGATCTTGTCGTCGTTGTCCGGCACCGTCATGCCGACGCCTTGCGCCAGGTCTTTCACCGCCTCGACAAAACCGAGGCCCGAGTATTCGATCAGGAACCCGATCGCCGTGCCATGCGCGCCGCAACCGAAGCAATGGTAAAACTGCTTGGTCGGGCTGACCGTGAAGCTGGGCGATTTCTCGTTGTGGAAAGGGCACAGGCCCATCAGGTTTGCGCCGCCCTTTTTCAGCTGGACGTACTTGCCCACCACGTCGACGATGTCGACGCGGTTGAGGAGGTCCTGGATAAAGGATTGAGGAATCACGCGGATTCGACGGCAGGCGGCGCTTTTATCAGGCTATCGGACAATCAGGCTTTGCTCAGCGCGACTTTCACCAGCGCCGAAACCGCCGTCATGTCGGCGCGGCCGGCAAGCTTGGGTTTCAGTATCGCCATGACCTTGCCCATGTCCTGGGGGCCGCTGGCGCCGCTGGCTGCGACGGCTGCCGCTACTTCAGCCTGGATTTCCGCTTCTGTCAGGCCGGCCGGCATGTAGGCCGAAAGGATAAGCAGTTCCGCTTTCTCGATGTCGGCCAGGTCCTGGCGGCCGCCGGCTTCAAACTGGCTGATGGAGTCTTTGCGCTGCTTGATCATTTTTTCGATGATGGCCAGCACGTGGGTGTCGCCCAGCTCGATGCGTTCATCGACTTCTTTTTGCTTGATTGCCGCGGTGATCAGGCGGATGGCGCCGAGTTTCGCAGTCTCTTTGGCGCGCATCGCGGCCTTCATGTCTTCGGTGATCTGTTCTTTCAAGCCCATGCGGTTCTCCATTCGGTGGTGTTTTTCATCGAAAATCAGAAAAACAAAAATGCAGGATGGTGGTGCCGGCCATGCGACGCTACCTGTGCGAAAAACGGCAAAACCCGCTGCGGAGCAACACCGGAGCGGGTTTGTAACGCAATTCAATCAGCCGCACTAAGTGCGATGAAGAATTAGTGCAAATATTAGTACAGTTTTTTCGGCAATTGCTGGCTGCGAATGCGCTTGTAATGACGTTTCACAGCAGCTGCCAGCTTGCGCTTGCGCTCAGCAGTTGGCTTTTCGTAAAATTCACGTGCACGCAACTCAGTCAGCAGACCTGTTTTTTCAATAGTGCGCTTGAAGCGACGCATCGCAACTTCGAAGGGCTCATTTTCTTTAAGACGAATTGTGGTCATGTAAATTCAAACCAAGTTTGTATAGGGAAGAACGAGATTATAGCCGGGAAAATGGATAAATGGAAGTGTTATCCCCGACCGGTTAAATACATTGCCGTTTATTTGCAACATCCCCCGTTTGATTCCGTAATGTAGCCGGCGCGTCGCTGCCGTCGGCCAGATAGCCGCCTGGCGTTATTGCTAAATGGCAAGTCCCGCCGCGGTTGCCGACGCCCAGGCCCACTGGAAGTTGTAGCCGCCGAGCCAGCCCGTGACGTCGACCGCTTCGCCGACGAAATACAAGCCGGCTACCTGGCTGGACATCATGCTCTGCTGCGACAGTTCCCTGGTATCGATGCCGCCCAAGGTAACTTCGGCCTTGCGATAGCCTTCGGAGCCGCTGGGCCGGATCGCCCAGCGGTTGACGGCGTTGCCCAGCTCCTTCAGCAAGCGGTCGGGCGTGTCAGCCAGGCGCGCTCCCGGATCAAGCTTGCCGGCTTCGATGATGCCGTGCGCCAGCCGTGCCGGCAGCCATTGCGCGAATATGTTGCCGAGGTTTTTCTTGATCGACGTTTTACCCTCAAGCAGAGCCTGCGTGACATCGATTTCCGGCAGGAGGTTCAGCTGCAGCGGCGCACCGCTCTTCCAGAAGCTGGAAATCTGCAGGATCGCCGGCCCGGACAGCCCGCGATGAGTAAACAGCAGGTCTTCCTTGAATTCGCCGCGGCTCTTCTTGTCGCCGGTTTCCACCTCGACCGGCAAGGCAATCCCGGCCAGCGGCAGGAACGGCTGCCAGGCGGCGGCGTCGAAGGTCAGCGGCACCAGGCCCGGCTGCGGTTCGACCACCCGCAAGCCGAATTGACGGGCGATGCGATAGGCAAAGTCGGTGGCGCCGATTTTCGGGATAGACAGGCCGCCGGTAGCAATGACCACGCTGCTGGCAAGTATTTCGCCGGCGCTGCTGTCGATCCGGAACAGGTCGCCGTCCTTGCCGATACCGGCGACGCTGCAAGGCATGCGCCAGCTGACGTTGCCCAGGTCGCACTCGGCTTTCAGCATGGCGATGACCTGTTCCGACGAGTCGTCGCAAAACAGCTGGCCCTTGTGCTTTTCGTGATACGCGATCCGGTAGCGCTTCATCAGGCTGAGGAAATCCTGCGGGGTGTAGCGCGACAGGGCGCTTTTGCAGAAATGCGGATTCTGCGACAGGAAATTCTGCGGCCCGGCATTGATGTTGGTGAAGTTGCAGCGGCCGCCGCCCGAAATGCGGATTTTTTCCGCAAGCCTGGTGGCGTGATCGATCAGAACAACCTTTTTCCCACGTTGTCCGGCTACCGCGGCGCACATCATGCCCGCAGCGCCTGCGCCGATGACGGCGACATCAAATTGTTTTTGCATCGATCTTGATTAAATGGATATTGAAAGCTATTGGAAGTACGGCGGCGGCGCTTGCCCCATCCACAGTTCCGAAGACAGCCGCATCATGTCATTGAGCGAACCGCGTTCGGTAAAAGTCTGCCGCAGCCAGGCGGCGTCGCTGAGGCGATCTTCCGCCATGTGACGCAAGCGCTTGATGGTCAGCTGCTCGGCTTCGTTCTGAGTATACCGCTGTAAATCCTGCAGGTGGTCCAGCAGGTGCTGGTAGATCGGCAGTTTTGACGAGGTGGCCGGGGTGTTGCCGTGCAACGCCATGGAGCCGTTCAGGCCGTAACGGCTGGCTTCGAAGCGGTTGTACTGGTACAGCAGGTAAAAATCGTTGGTGATGACAAACGGTCTTTCAGTCAGGATCCAGCGCGCCAGCAGTTGCGCATAGCACCCCAGGTGCGCCGCGTGTTCGATCGTCAGCGGGGTGTCGCAGACACGGATTTCAACGGTGCCGTATTCCGGCTTGGGGCGGATGTCCCAGTAAAAATCCTTCATGCTGGCGACGATTCCCATGCGCAGCAATTCATCGTAATACGATTCGAAATCGCTCCAGCGGGTCAGCGTAGGAGCGGTTCCCGACAGCGGAAACGCGCGCACCACGTTGCTGCGCGAGGATTCGAACTTGGTGTCGGCGCCTTGGTAAAACGGCGAGGCGGCCGACAGCGCAATGAAATGCGGCACGAAACGCGAGAACGCGTGGGTCAGGTACAGGGCGTCGTCGCCGTTCGGCACGCCGACATGGATATGCTGGCCGAAGACGGTGAATGTCTTGGCCAGGTAGCCGTATTTTTCATGCAGGTGATAGAAGCGTTCGCTCGGCGTAATCCGTTGTTCGTTCCAGTGCTGGAACGGATGGGCGCCGCCGCCGGAGACGTCGATGTTCAGGTATTGCGCGCCGCGGTTCAGCGCCGCGCGCAGGCCTTTCAGCTCTTCGACCAGGTGGTCGACCCGGGTGTGCACGTCGGAATTGAGCTCGATCATGCCTTGCGTCATTTCCAGCTTGATCTGCTTTTGCAGGTCGCGCGGCTCGATCCAGGTCAGCAGGTCGACCGCATCGCTGGCCAGGTTGTAGTTGCGGCGGTTCACCAGCTGCAGTTCCAGCTCGATTCCCATCGTAAACGGGGCCGAACTGGTAAACGGCAAAATCTCCGCTGTTGCTGCGCCGCTCTGTGCAATGCCGCCTTGGGTGTTTTCGGTCATGGGTTCACCTTTAATTCATATCCTTATTCGCGTCCGCTTTCGCCCGACCTGATCAGGGCGAACTGGGTCGCTATCGGCCCCAGCAATTCCAGGACGATCAGGCAGCCGGCCAGCAACGGCAAGACTTCGGCTGTGGTATTGGGATAGAGGTAGGCGGTGGTTTGCATCAACCCCAGTCCGGCCTCCGTCATGGGCAAGGTGCCGAGGGTGATCAGCGCCGCCTGTTTCCATTTCATCTTGGCAAAGTGCGCAAACGAAAAGACGCCGCAGGCCATGGCCAGGAAGCGGGCCGCGATGAGCACCGCGACCGAGGCGCCCACCATCGACAGGTCGGACAGGCGGATCGAAGCGCCCATTGTGACAAACAGCATGACGATGAACAATTCGTTGGCGACGCCGAACTCCAGTTCCATCAGGTCATACTGGTGATCGAGGTTCTTCGACATGATCGCGAAAATCAGCATGGTGAGCAATATCGGCAGCTGCAGTGCGTGCGCGGCGCCGATCGCCAGGGTGATGACGGCGATCACCAGCACGAACTGGCGGCTCGGCTGGCGGCCCAGCAGGCGCGCCAGCGGGATCATCAGGCGGTAGGTCAGGTACGCCAGCACCAGCGAGCCGCACAGCGAATACAAGGTGTGCGCCAGCAGCGTGCCGAAGGGCGCGGCGCTTTCATGGGCGACAACAGGCAGCAAGGCATATGCCGCCAGCAGGGCGACAAAATTATTCAGCGCCGTCATGGCGGCAAGGCGGCGCGTCACCTGGCCTTCAGCCTGGAGTTCGCGCACCACTACCATGACTACCGCCGGCGCGGTGGCGATGGCAAGCACGCCGCCCAGCAGCGCCGGCACGCGGGCGGTGCCGAACCAGATCAATGCGCCGCTGACGAAGGTGAAACACAATACGGCGCTAAGGACAACGGTCGCCAGCAGCCATTTTTCGCGGCGCAGCCAGCCGATGTCGACATAGCGGCCCAGCTGATATACAACCAGCGCCATCGCCATGTCGGCAAAGATGTTCGCCAGCTTGAGCACGTCGCCGGAAAGCAGGTCGAGCCCGCCCACGCCAAGCAGGAAGCCGACTATCAGATAGCCGGTAATGCGTGGAAACCAAGGGTTTTTCGTTACTATATGGCCGCCCACTAGCCCGAACAGCAGCAAGCTGCCGAACAGTAACAGCGCATTCCATTGGATGGGCTGTGCTAGCGCAAAGGGCGGAAGAGTCCAATCCATGGATCCTCCAGAAAATTAGTCTTGCAGCAAAAGACGCTACGCTGGACAAGATGCCGTACAGGCAGATGAATGGGTATAGCTGAAATACTGACTTGCGTGGTTTTAAGCGCACTCTCCTTGCGTTGATTATATTTGCGTTGCGCTATCTGATTTGTTTAAGGTATTGCCTAAGCTAAGAATAGACCGCAATTTGGCTGCAATTCCCTATGGCAATGTTTTGACGACTGCCACATAGTACATGCATCCGGCTTTTATCTTGAATCAGTCTGGTTTGTTCACTGCCGCAAAAATTAGTTCCATTGGGAAATTGCTATTGCCGGCCGATATCCGCAGGATTGTCTTGCGCGTGCAGGGCCTTGCAGACGGTCAGGCATTGTTCGACTTGTTCGGCAATCGGTTTCGGGACCAATTCTTTTTGCTCCAACGCCAGCCGTATCCAGCTGGCGGTGCTGGCTGCGTCGCGCTGCGCAGGCAAAACCGGCATGTCGTCGGCAATGCTTTGTTTTTCCACCAGCGTGGTTTGCTGGCCGCCATGCAGCCAGTCGATTTTTTGCGCCTTCCTGGCATTGGCTACCGTTTCGCCTTCCGTGCCGCGCATTAGAAACACGTCTCCGCGTTCGGCCGCGGCGGTCGTCGTGAAATATGCCGTCAGCATGGCCAGGTATTCCGGGTGAGTGTATGAGCTCAGGCGCAAGGCCGGCGCCACGAACGGCTGCATGATCTTGACCAGGGTGTGGGTGGAATTGCGCACCCCGAGAATGCGCCGCATGGCGAGCAGCCTTGCCATTTTCGGCGCCAGTGCATCGATCGGCATGAAAGCCGGCAAGCGCTGTACGAAGCATTGTTGCACCTGCTCGATGCTGGTGCAGGCCGGCTGGCCCAGCGCCTGGAAAATTTCCGCGCTGGTGACGCGGCCCGGATCCGTCAATACGCCATGCAGCAACACCGGCACGCCCTCGCGCGCCAGCAGCAGGGCCAGCAGGGGCGTCAGGTTGGCCATGTGGCGCGCGCCGTTATAGCTGGGGATGACAATCGGCGCATATTGCCAGGCAGCACTGCCGGCCTGGCCGGGCAGCGCTATTTGCGTAAACGATGCTTCCGCCGCCTGCAGGAAACCGGCGATTTCTTCTACCGATTCACCCTTGATGCGCATTGCCAGCAGGATTCCTCCCATTTCCAGGTCGGAGACGCGGCCATCCAGCATGGCGGCATACAAATCGTGCGCGTCGTTGCGCGACAGGCTGCGCGCGCCGTCCTTGCCGCGCCCGATCTCCTTGATGAAGCGGGCGGCGGGGAACGGTTCGGCGGGCTGGATATTATTCATGTGTGGATAACGATCTGGGTTTGCAAACGGGGAATGGCGCGGTGCCTGTCCGCAGCGATTTTACTTTAACAGGCCTTGGTCCATGGCCATCGGGTAAAATCGTCGCCATTCGGCCAGCTTGTCCAGCGGACTGCCTGGCGCCTGTTCTTGGTTTTTCTTATCTGGGCTTATATGGCATTCGATCCTCGCCAGCTTGAAATACTGCGGCCGCAACTGGTGCGGTTTGCCGCGCTGCAGCTGCGCAATGACGCCCTGGCCGAGGATGCCGTCTCGGAAACCGTGCTTGCCGTGCTTGAGCATCCCGACCGTTTCCAGGAGCAGTCGTCGTTCAAGACTTATGTCATCGGCATCCTCAAGCACAAATTGCTGGACCAGCTGCGGCGCGGCAAGCGCGAGGTGCAGCTGAATACGGATGAGGACGCCGACCGCAGCGATGCCGACATGATCGACGCCCTGTTCACCGCGTCAGGGCATGCGGTAGAAGCCGCCCCCAGCTGGGGAAATCCGGACCAGGCGCTGGAGCGCAAGGAATTCTTCGATATCTTGCAATTATGCATAGACAAATTGCCCGCCAAGACCGGCCGCATTTTCATGATGCGGGAATGGCTGGAGCTGGATACCGACGCAATCTGCAAGGAGCTCGACATTACCGCCGCCAATGCCTGGGTGCTGCTGTACCGGGCGCGTACGCGGCTGCGCGAATGCTTGCAGTTAAACTGGTTCGGCGCGCAGGCTTGAATTGGCGGTTTTCGTACACAATGTAAAGCTAATCCAGGTCTTATTGTAAGTATTGCATTCATGATGCGACTAACCATGAATGCCAGAATGTTCGCACAGCCAGTAAATTTATTTTATGCCATATAAACGCCTGATCCCACATTGCCGAGATACCCAGCTGCTCCTGTCCCAGGCGCAGGACAGCAATCTGTCGCCGCTGACCCGGGCGCGGGTACGCGTGCACCTGTGGACTTGCACGGCTTGCACCAGGTTTTCGCAACAGCTGGCGTTCATGCGGCAGGCGATGCGGCAGCTCGGCAAGGATTAATCGAAACCTGTGGCGGGTGCCGCCCGCGCTTTCCTTTACAATGCCGCATTCCTTACCTATTGCCCCACCCATGATTGTTCTCGGCGTTGAATCTTCCTGTGACGAAACCGGCCTTGCGCTCTACGATACCGAGCGCGGCTTGCTCGCGCATGCCCTTTATTCGCAAGTGGCGATGCATGAACAATACGGCGGCGTGGTGCCGGAGCTGGCTTCGCGCGACCATATCCGGCGCGCCATTCCTTTATTGCAACAAGTATTGGCGGAAAGCGGCGTCGCGCGGCAGGATATCGATGCCATCGCCTACACCCAGGGACCGGGACTGGCGGGAGCGCTGCTGGTAGGCGCATCGATTGCCTGCGGCCTCGGCCTGGCGCTGGACAAGCCGATGCTGGGCGTGCATCACCTGGAGGGGCATTTGCTGTCGCCGCTGCTGGCCAGCGATCCTCCCGAATTTCCGTTTGTCGCCTTGCTGGTGTCGGGCGGCCACACCCAGCTGATGCGGGTCGACGGCGTCGGCCGATACAGCTTGCTGGGCGAGACGCTGGATGACGCCGCCGGCGAGGCGTTCGACAAATCGGCCAAGCTGCTTGGGCTCGGTTATCCCGGCGGACCGGCGATTTCGCGCCTGGCCGAATTTGGCGATCCTTCGGTGTATCAGTTGCCGCGGCCCATGTTGCATTCGAAAAACCTGGATTTCAGCTTCTCCGGCCTGAAAACGGCGGTGCTGACGCTGGTCAAAAACCATACGGCCAATATTTGCGACCAGGACAAGGCCAACATCGCGCGCGCTTTTGTCGATGCGCTGGTCGACGTGCTGCTGGCCAAATGCCTGGCCGCGCTGAAACAGACAGGCCTCAAGCGCCTGGTGATCGCGGGCGGAGTAGGCGCCAACCAGCAATTGCGCAGCGCCCTGGATGCCGCGGCAGCGAAGCGGCGCTTCCGGGTGTATTACCCGGAACTGGAGTTTTGCACCGACAATGGCGCCATGATCGCCTTTGCCGGCGCCATGCGCTTGCAGATCAATCCGCAGGCGGCGCAGCGTGCCTATGGGTTCAATGTACGGCCGCGCTGGCCGCTGAATGAACTAGGTATCTGAGCAAATTCCCGGCTAGGCGTATAATGCGCGACTGTGGTACAAAACATGTCGGCAATGATGTCAAAGTGGTAATCCGGCTTGCGGTGCCTGTTATGGCACTTCCACAATCATTTGGTTCGCATGCTGGCGCTGCGGCTTGCCTCGGCAAGCACTGATCGCCAGCAATGGGCCGACACGAAATTCACGATTCAATTGAGAGCAAATAGTGCCTTTGTTTGAGTGCATCTTGCACCAAAGGCCGCCAACTACCATGTCCGACATCCAGTCCGAGATTCAAGCTGATCCAGCAGTGCCAACCACGCCCACCGTCCGTTTTGCAGATTTCGGGTTGTCCCCGGATATCCTGCGCGCACTGAGCGACCAGGGTTATGTCCATCCAACCCCGATCCAGGCGGAAGCGATTCCGGTAGTGCTGCAAGGGCGCGATGTCATGGGAGCGGCACAGACAGGAACCGGCAAGACTGCCGGTTTTTCCTTGCCGATCATCCAGCTGCTGCTGGCGCATGCCAACACCAGCGCTTCGCCGGCGCGGCATCCGGTACGCGCCCTGATCCTGACGCCGACGCGCGAGCTGGCCGACCAGGTTGCGGAAAACGTCAAGGCTTACTGCCGGCATACGCCGCTGCGTTCCACCGTGGTGTTCGGCGGCGTCGATATCGCCCCGCAAACCGCTGCCTTGCGTTCCGGCATCGAGATCGTGATCGCGACTCCCGGCCGCTTGCTGGACCATGTGCAGCAAAAAACGCTGAACCTGTCGCAGACGCAGATCCTGGTGATGGACGAAGCCGACCGCATGCTGGACATGGGTTTCCTGCCTGATTTGCAGCGCATCATCAACCTGTTGCCGAAAGAGCGCCAGAACCTGATGTTTTCAGCCACATTCTCAGGCGAGATCAAGAAGCTGGCGGCGACTTTCCTGAAGAATCCGGTAACGATCGAAGTGGCGCGCAGCAACGCCACCGCCGACAACGTGACGCAAACCATGTATCACGTCAATGAACAAACCAAGGCTGAGGCGGTATCGCACATCATCCGCGAACGCAAGCTGAAACAGGTCATCGTTTTTTCCAACACCAAGATCGGCGCCTCGAAACTGGCGCGTCACCTGGAAAACGAAGGCGTCAATGCGTCGGCGATCCACGGCGACAAGACCCAGAACGAACGCATGGCAGCGCTGGAAGCATTCAAGCGCGGCGAGATCGAAGTGCTGGTGGCGACCGATGTCGCCGCCCGCGGCCTGGATATCGCCGAACTGCCATGCGTGATCAATTTTGATTTGCCGTACAACGCCGAAGATTACGTGCACCGCATCGGCCGCACCGGCCGCGCCGGCGCTTCCGGCGATGCGATTTCCCTGTACGCCGACAAGGATGAACGCTTGCTGGTCGACATCGAAAAGATGATCAAGTACAAGTTTGTGCGCGCCGAGCTGACCGGGTTTGTCGCCAAGCCGGCCAGCGCCGAACGCGAGCGCTCTTCCGGACGCGGCGCCGATGCGCGCAACGGCCGTGGCGACAGCCGCGGCGCTCCGTCTTCTGACCGCAGCACGCAGCACACACGCAGCGCCTACACGTCGACGCCGACCTCGCGCAAGGAAAAAATCGACCCGTGGTTCCTCAAGCCATACGAACCGACGCTCGCAGCCGAGGTGGATTCAGCCAGCGTAGCGCCGGCAGGCGGCTCGATCAAGCCGTCGAAGGTGAAGCTGGCCGCTTTGCTGGGCGGCCTGCCAAAGAACTGATCAAGCGCGGCGGCTCGTTTCCAGATTGGCCCAGGCGGTGGTCGCCAGCGGCCAGAACGCCGCTACGCTATCGACTTGTCCGATATCCAAACCCAGGAACCAGGCCGCCTTGCTCAGCGCATGCAGCGGCTGCTTGATGTCGATGGCTTGCGCGCCGTTCTGCTTGGATAGCTTTTCACCGTCGGCATTGGTGATGACCGGGACATGCAAGTAGTACGGCGTCGCCAGTTTCAATTGGCGCTGCAGGTAGATCTGGCGCGCGGTTGAATCCAGCAGGTCCGCGCCGCGCACCACATGGGTAACGCCCTGGTCGGCATCGTCGACCACCACCGCCAGCTGGTAAGCCCAGAAGCCATCCGCCCGTTTCAGCACAAAATCCCCGACTTCTATCGCCAGGTGCTGCTGCACCCGGCCCAGCCAGCGATCGTCAAAAATGATCAGTTCATCGACATGCCCCGGATCCGGCACGCGCAGGCGGTAAGCGCGGGCCGGCTTGCCGACCGGCAGGCCGGTGCGGCAAGTGCCGGGATAGACCGCCGCGCCGTCGGCGGCAACGCAGATGCGGGAGTCGACAATTTCGCGGCGGGTGCAGCCGCACGGATAGGCCAGCCGCCCGAGACGGTCGAAAGCCGCTTCGTATAGCGCGGTGCGCCGGCTTTGGAACACCACTTCGCCATCCCAGTGCATGCCCAGCACGTCCAGGTCCGCCAGGATCGATTCTGCCGCGCCCGCTGCGGTGCGCGCTTCATCCACGTCTTCCATGCGCAGCAGCCAGCGTCCGTGGTTGGCCTTGGCATCCAGGTAACTGGCCATCGCCGCCACCAGGGATCCGGCGTGCAAAGGTCCGGTGGGCGAGGGGGCGAAGCGGCCGATATAGCTTGCTTGATTAGACATGGCTGATCGATTCGTGATGACGCGGCGCCGGCGAGCCAAGCAGGGTGTGCTGGATCGCAGGTTCGCTGAGTTGCGTGATGAACCATTTAAGAGATTTTCCCACGACTGGCGTGCGCCAGGCGATTTGTGTCTTGTCGGTGGGTTTGGCTTCGATGGTCTGCTTTTCAATCAATGCGCCGGAGGCAAAATAAGGGGCCGCCATCCAGCGCGGCAAATGGCCGCAGCCGAGGCCGCGGAGCTGGGCCTGCAGCTTCGCGGCGATGGAGGGCACGGTCAAGATGTCCTGGCCGCTCAGCAAACCTGACGTGATGCCGGGCAAGCTGCGGCTGGTGTCGCCCACCGCTACCGCCCGATATTGCTGTATCAGGCCGGCAGTGAGCGGTTCCGGCGCATTGGCCAGCGGGTGGCCGGGGGCAACCGCGAAAACCCATTCAATCGTCCCCAGCTGGCGGGTCTGGAAGCCGCCGCTCATGCGGATGCTGTCGGGGCCGCCATGGGGCGCGCCGATAACCAGGTCGGCGCGGTCCGACAGCAATGCTTCCCATACGCCCGACAATGTCTCATGCGAAATGCGCAGGCGGGTGCCGGCGTTTTCACGGTCGAAAGCTTCGATCAGCGGCAGCAGGCTGTCAAACGGGATGATGCTGTCGAGAACGATGCGCAGTTCCACTTCCCAGCCGGTCGCCGCGCGCTTGACGCGCCGTTCCAGTTCCTGCGCCGCCAGCAGCAGGTGCCGGCCCTCGGTCAGCAGCTCCAGGCCGGCGCCGGTCAGCTTGGCGCGGTGGCCGCGGCGGTCGAACAGCAGCACGTCCAGGTCTTCTTCCAGCTTGCGCACGCTGTAGGTGAGCGCTGACGGCACGCGGTCCAGTTCCACTGCCGCGGCGGCAAAGCTGCCTTTGCGGGCGATCGTGTCGAGGATTTGGAGTGCTTCCAGCGTCAGGTTCATTGTTGCCTGGAGAATGGGGATGTTGTGAAAATTTCATTCAGATAATTTGAATGATATATTGGAATTTAGCGTCTGTCTTAAGTCATTTCTTACGGCTATAGTGCCAAGTAATCCAATGGATTCATATAGCGGATTCCTATAGCGAATTAAATTTTCGGATATACCAGGATCGAATTGCGGCTCAATGCAGGCCGGTCATGGTTGGCTTGACTCTGGATTTCGTTTTAGGTTCGCCTGCTATCGTGTCTGCGGCAAAGTAGCTGGCCTGACTATTGCTGCCGATGCTGTCTGATTTATTGCGTTGCTTGTTCATTTTTCAACCGGATTCCCACACCAAAAGGGCATTGCCATGACTAAAGTTGCTATTGTTTATCATTCCGGCTACGGCCATACCAAAAAACAGGCGGAAGCCGTGCACGCTGGCGTGCTGCGGGCGGACGGCGCGGTGCCTGAGCTGATCGCCATCGATGCCGAAGGCAATCTCAGCGACGCTGCCTGGGCTTCGCTGGAAGCGGCCGACGCTATCATCTTTGGCACGCCGACCTACATGGGCACGGTTTCCTGGCAGTTCAAGAAATTTGCCGATACATCGTCGAAGCAATGGTTCGGACAGAAATGGAAGGACAAGGTAGCTGCCGGTTTTACCAATTCCGCGACCATGAATGGCGACAAGGGCACCACCATGAGCTACTTGATTACATTCGCGATGCAGCACAGCATGGTCTGGGTCGGCACGGGCTTGATGCCTGCCAACAGCAAGGCTGCACAACGTAACGACGTGAACTTCGTCGGTGGTTTCTCCGGCGCCCTGGCGCAAAGCCCGTCGGACTCGTCCCCGGAAGAAGGCCCTGCGGCCGGCGATCTGGAAACCGCCAAGCAGTTTGGCAAGCGTGTTGCAGAGACTGCGCAGAAATTCAAGAAGTAACTTTCTTGCAGGAGGGCGAACCGAGGTTCGCTCCAGAAAGTAAAAAGCCCGCTTGCGATTGCAAGCGGGCTTTTTTGCTGGTCCAGGCCGTTGCGTTCAGTACGCGCCGGTGGCTTCCGTTGGCGCCGCCGCAGCTTCCGGCTGGCAATGCGGACAGGACTTGCCGGCCACGTATTGCGGCGACAGCTGCTGGCGCGGCGTCACCACTGCGCGGCAAGCGTAGCATTGCACGGTGGCGGTTTCCTGCAGCTGCGGATTGAGCGCGGTGCGATAGTCGAACACGAAACAGTCGCCGTCATAGTGGGCGCCGCCGCATTCTTCGAAATACTTGAGAATCCCGCCTTCCAGCTGGTAGACGCTGTCGTAGCCGATATTCTGCATGTGGATCGCCGCCTTCTCGCAGCGGATGCCGCCGGTACAGAAAGTGACGACGGTCTTGTCGGCCAGCTCATCCTTGTGGGCAGCGGCCACCGCAGGAAATTCGCTGAACTTCTCGATCCGGTAGTCAATGGTGTTTTCAAAGGTGCCGACATCGACTTCAAATGCATTGCGGGTATCGAGCATGACCACCGGCCGGCCGTTGTCATCGTAGCCCTGGTCCAGCCAGCGTTTCAGCGTCTGCGCTTGCACCGCCGGGGCACGGCCCAGTTCCGGCTTGATCAGGGGGTGTTTCATCGTGATGATTTCGGCCTTCAGCTTGACCAGCATCCGGGTGAAAGGCTGTTTCTCGGAATAACTTTCCTTTACTTCCAGGTCGGCAAACCGTTCGTCCGCGCGCAGCCAGGCCAGGAACTGGTCGATTTGCTCGCGCAGGCCGGCCAGGAACAGGTTGATGCCTTCCGGTGTAAGTAAAATCGTTCCTTTTAGTTGCAATTTTTTGCACATTGCAAGGAATTCCGGACGCTTTTGCTCGGTGTCCGTAAACGTGATGAATTTATAGGCGGCGATGTTGACGTAAGGATGACTGGACTGCATGGTGAAATTCTCGGTAAGTCGTTGATTTATCAGTATTATAAACGCCGGCCGCGGGATTGCCCAATTTTGCCGGTAGGCGGCAGGGCCTCAGGGTAAAATACCGGCCATGACGACACCGCAATTTATCCATCTCCGCCTCCATTCCGAGTACTCCATTGTCGACGGCCTGGTGCGCATCGACGATGTAGTGAAAGCAGCCGCCGGCGACAAGCAGGCAGCGCTTGGCATCTCCGACCTCGCCAATTTGTTCGGCATGGTCAAATTCTACAAAGCGGCGCGCGGCAAAGGCATCAAGCCGATCATCGGCTGCGATGTCTGGATCACCAATGACGACGATCGCGACAAGCCGTCGCGTTTGCTGCTGCTGGTCAAGAACCGCGGCGGTTATCTGCAGCTGTGCGAACTGCTGTCTCGGGCCTGGCTGGAAAACCTGCACCGCGGCCGCGCCGAAATCCGCGCCGAATGGCTGGCCGAACTGGCGGCGCAGGGCGGCGGCAACGGCCTGATTGCCTTGTCCGGCGCCCACTTCGGCGATATCGGCATTGCGATCGACAATGGCAATACAGGATTGGCGGAGCGCTGCATCGCGCGTTGGGCGGAGATTTTCCCTGACAATTTCTATGTCGAGATCCAGCGCGCCGACCAGCCCAACATGGAAACGCATGTGCGCCAGGCGGTGGCGCTGGCGGCCAAATTCAATGTGCCGGTGGTGGCCACCCATCCGATCCAGTTCCTGGACAAGGAAGAATTCATCGCGCATGAAGCGCGCACCTGTATCGCCGAAGGCGAAATGCTGGCCAATGCGCGCCGCGTACGCCGCTTCAATGACCAGCAATCGTTCAAGACCCAGGCCGAGATGGCCGCACTGTTCGCCGACATGCCGGCGGCGCTGCAAAACTCCATCGAAATCGCCAAGCGCTGCAACCTGACGCTGCAGCTGGGCAAACCGCAATTGCCGGATTTCCCGACGCCGGACGGCATGACCATCGGCGAGTTCCTGATACAGCAATCGCAAGAGGGACTGGAGCTGCGGCTGCTGCACCTGTTCCCGGATGAAACCAGGCGCGAGCAGCAGCGCCAGCGTTATCAGGACCGGTTGAAATTTGAAACCGACACCATCATCAAGATGGGTTTCCCCGGCTACTTCCTGATCGTTGCCGAGTTTATCCGCTGGGCCAAGCAGAATGGCGTGCCGGTAGGCCCGGGGCGGGGTTCGGGCGCCGGTTCGCTGGTGGCGTATTCGTTGCAGATCACCGACCTGGATCCGCTCAAATACAACCTGCTGTTCGAACGCTTCCTCAATCCTGAGCGGGTATCGATGCCCGACTTCGATATCGATTTTTGCCAAGAGGGCCGCGACCGCGTCATCCAGCACGTCAAGGATTTATACGGCAAGGATGCGGTATCGCAGATTGCGACCTTCGGTACGATGGCGGCCAAGGGTGCGATCCGCGACGTCGGCCGGGTGCTCGATTTTGGCTACAATTTCTGCGACGGCATTTCCAAGCTGATTCCGTTCAAGCCGGGCAAGCACGTCACGATTGCCGATGCGATCCAGGAAGAGCCGATGCTGGCCGAACGCCTGGAGAACGAAGAAGAGGTCAAGCAGCTGCTCAACCTGGCGCAGCAAGTCGAAGGCATCGCCCGCAACATCGGCATGCATGCCGGCGGCGTGCTGATCGCGCCCGGCAAGCTGACCGATTTCTGCCCGCTGTATACGCAAGGCGGCGACGCCGGCGTGGTATCGCAGTACGACAAGGACGATGTGGAAGCCGTCGGCCTGGTCAAGTTCGACTTTTTGGGTTTGACCACGCTGACGATCCTTGACCGCGCGGTGCGCTACATCAAGCAGCTCGATCCGGCCATGGCCGATTTCAGCCTGGAGAAGCTGCCGCTCAACGACCGGCCGTCGTACGAATTGCTGACCGCGGCCAAGACGGTCGCCGTGTTCCAGCTGGAAAGCCGCGGCATGCAAGGCATGCTGAAAGATGCACGGCCCGACCGCTTCGAAGACATTATCGCGCTGGTGGCGTTGTATCGGCCGGGTCCGATGGACCTGATCCCGGATTTCTGCAAACGCAAGCACGGCGAGCGCTTCGACTATCCCGATCCGCGTACCGAAGGCATCTTGTCGGAAACCTACGGCATCATGGTGTACCAGGAGCAGGTGATGCAGATGGCGCAGGTGGTCGGCGGCTACTCGCTCGGCGGCGCGGATTTGCTGCGGCGGGCGATGGGTAAGAAAAAAGCGGAAGAGATGGCCGAGCACCGCCAGATTTTCCGCGACGGCGCCGCCAAGGACGGCTTGAGCGAAGCCAAGGCCGACGAGATTTTCGACCTGATGGAAAAATTCGCGGGCTACGGCTTCAACAAGTCGCATGCTGCCGCTTACGCCTTGCTGTCCTATCACACCGCATACCTGAAGGCGCATCATCCCGCCGCGTTCATGGCCGCCAACTTGTCGCTGGCGATGGACGACACCGAAAAGATCAAGATCCTGGTGGAAGATTCGCTGACGGTGTGCAAGCTGACCTTGCTGCCGCCGGACATCAATCTCTCGGATTACCGTTTTACGCCGGAAGGCGAGCCGGGCAAGAAAGCCACCTTCATCCGTTACGGCCTCGGTGCGGTAAAAGGCTCGGGCCAGAACGCGATTGAAGCCATCATTGCCGCCCGCCAGGAAAAACCGTTTGTCGACCTGTTCGATTTCTGCCTGCGGGTGGACAAGCGCCAGATCAATCGCCGCACCATCGAGTCGCTGATACGCGCCGGCGCCTTCGATTGTTTCAAGGTCGACCGCGGCATCCTGCTGGCGTCGGTGCCGCGGGCGATGGAAGCTGCGGACCAGAAGCTGGCCTCGGCTAACCAGGTCAGCCTGTTTGGCGGCGACGACAGCGACCTGGAAGCGCCGATCGAATATGTGCAGGCCGCGCCATGGACCGACAAACAAAAACTGACCGAAGAGAAAAGCGCGCTGGGCTTCTATCTGTCCGGCCATCTGTTCCACGCCTATGCCGCCGAAGCGCGCCGCTTCGCGCGCACGCCGCTGGGCAGCCTGGAACCGTCGCGCGAACCGCGCATCCTGGCGGGCATCATCTCCGGCCTGCGGGCGCAAATGACGCAGCGTGGAAAAATGATGATCGTCACGCTGGACGACGGCAGCGCGACTGTCGACGTTACCGTCTATAACGAACAGTTCGAGCCCAACAAGGCGTTTTTCAAGGAAGACGAATTCCTGGTGGTGCATGGCAAGGTCTCTGAAGACCGTTTCAACGGCGGCTTGCGGGTGTCCGCTGAACGGGTGATGGATATCGCCACTGCGCGAATTCAATACGGCCGTCAAATCGTGCTGTCCCTATCGTCGCCGTCACAGAAAATCGATGCGGTGCAGCTGAGGGAAATGCTGTCGTCGCACCGGTCCGACAGCGGCCTGCCGATGACGCTGCGCTATACCGGCGACGGGGTAGCTTGCGAAATAGTGCTGGGCGATGCATGGCGAGTGTCTCCCAGCGATGGCTTGCAGCTGGCGCTGGTGGAAAAAGTAGGGAAGGAAGCTGTCGCCGTGGAATACTAGGGCACAGCTGTCGCTTTTTGCCAATTGGCTCTGCATCCCCATATTACTTAGCACTACTTTCAGGAAAGATTTTTTTCATGACGGTAAAGCGCAAAAAAGAACTTAAAGCAGACTGACTTATGAGCGCATTTTCCTATACGACAATTTTCAAGCGCCTTGCACTATTGCATCGCCCATACAAAAAAAGACTGGTCCTTGGTCTTCTTGGCATGGTCGTGACCGCGGCGACGGAGCCGCTGGTAGCTTACATTTTCAAAATCCTGCTGGACAACGGTTTTGTCGAAAAACCTACGTTCCCGCTGTGGCTGGTGCCGGTCGCCGTGATTGGCGCATTTGTGGCGCGCGGCGCTTCGACCTTTTTGACAACCTACATGACCAACTGGGTGTCGACCCGGGTGCTGACGACATTGCGGCAGCAGATGTTCAATCGGATCCTGAATGTGTCGATTGATTTCCACGCTACGCATACGGTAGGGCGCGTGATCAATTCGATCATGTTTGAAGTGCAGCAAATCATAGAAATGATCAGCAAGCTGTTTACTTCGATCGTGCGTTGCGTGCTGACTGTAGCGGGTTTGCTGGGCTACATGCTGTTCATCAGCTGGAAACTGACGATCGTGGCGCTGGTGTTGATGCCGCTGATGATCCTGGTAGTGCGCACCACCGCCAAGCGCTTGAAACGGCTGAATAAGGATTCACTCGACGTCAATGCGCAGTTGACCCAGGTCATTGAAGAAACCGCGCGCGCGCAGCAGGTCATCAAGGTGTTTGGCGGCGAGACTTACGAGCGGAAGCGATTCGAAGAATCGGCAGAACATATCCGTCACTACAGCATGCGCATGACCAGCACCTTTGCCGCCACCGTGCCGGTCACGCAAATCATGATGGCCTGCGCCATGTCGGCGATGATCACGATGGGGCTGGTGCAGGCAAGCCACGGCCAGCTTACCGCGGGCGATTTCGTGTCGTTCCTGGCGGCGATGATCGCCTTGCAGGTACCGCTCAAGCAGCTGGCTGAAGTGAACGGCCCGCTGCAGCGCGGCATGGCTGCGGCAGAAGCGGTGTTCAAGCTGATCGACAGTCCGGTCGAGCGCACCGGGGGAGTACAGCTGGACAAGCGTGCAAACGGGAAAATCGCATTTTCCAATGTCGGTTTTTCTTATCCAGGCCAGGAAAAGCCTGCGCTAAAGAACATTAACCTGAACGTCGAGCCGGGTGAAACCATCGCCTTCGTGGGGATGTCAGGCGGCGGCAAATCGACGCTGGTGAACCTGATTCCCGGATTCTATTCGGTGACTGAAGGCCGTATCCTGCTGGATGACTTGCCTATCGAGGACATATCCTTGAACAGCCTGCGGGCGCAGATAGCCATGGTCAGTCAGAATGTCGTGCTGTTCAACGACACGATCGCCGCCAATATCGCCTATGGCGACCGGGCGCCGGACCGCGTACGGATTGAAGCCGCTGCCAAGGCCGCTTACCTGGCCGACATGATTGCCGCTTTGCCAGAAGGGTACGAAACGCAAATCGGCGACAACGGTTCGCGCCTGTCCGGCGGCCAGCGCCAGCGCCTGGCAATGGCGCGCGCCATCTACAAGGATGCTCCCATCCTGATCCTGGACGAGGCGACTTCAGCGCTCGATACCGAATCGGAACGGGCAGTGCAGGCGGCGCTCGACCAGCTGATGCAAGGCCGCACCACTTTCGTGATTGCGCACCGGCTCTCGACTATCGAGCGCGCCAGCCGCATCGTCGTGCTCTCGAACGGCAGCATTGTCGAAATCGGCACCCACGATGAATTGCTCGGCAAGCAGGGTGCATACGCAAATTTGTATCATCTCCAGTTTTCCAAGGATGCGGTGAATATAGAGATGTAATGTGCGGGATCTCAGGCTTGCTGCCTGAGATCGCCGGCCTGCTCCCTCTGGAAATGTCGCCTGAAAAAAATCAAAAGAAAATCTCATGACAGCACAACTCGTTCCAGCCGAACTGTTAAAAAAAACGGATAAGATCCTGTTCATCGCCCACCTTGCCCTCGGCGATTTCACTTATCTGCAGAATTGTTTCCAAGCCTTTGCGCAAGCCTTCCCGCATATCAAGATCCATATATGGGTGGATGAGGTGCGTCGCACCAAGAACACCGCGGCGTGGCCCTTCCTGAAGAAATACGCCTTGTATGACTGGCTGGCCGAATGTCCTTTCGTCGCCAAGGTCTATCAGCAAACATACAACCCCGCCTTGTTTGAAGAGTCGATCGCCGAGGCGCAAAAGCAGCAGTACCCGCTGGTGGTGTCGCTGTCGACCTTGAGGCCGCCCATGTATGCAACGCTGGCGCGCCAAATCAGTCCGCAAGGTTTTGTGGTCGGGATGAAAAAGCCGGCTGGAGTCCTTGCCTTGCACAAGCGCCTGGCTTACCGCAAGCTGGATGCCGCTTTCGATCCTGACCGCGTAGCGCAGCCGGGAGTGCACATCAGCGAGGTTTATGCTGCCTGGTTCAACCGCTTGTTCGGCATGGACAGCGCGGCGTCGTCACGCCAGCCTTTCGTGCGCATTCCAGAGCAATGGGGCCGGTACGCACAGGAGCAGCTGAAACTGTGGGGCTTTAATCGCGACCGCAGGCAATCTGTCAATCCGGCCAAGCTGGTTTTCGTCAATCCGTACGCCAAGACGCACAAACGCTGCTGGCCGCTGGAACGGGTGGTGGAACTGGTGGCAGCGATCAGGACCCAGGATGCCTGGAAAGATACCCGGTTTATCGTGAATGTCGTGCCGGAAGAAATGGCGCAGGCCAAGACGTTTTTCGACGGTCATGCGGTTGAACGCTTGCAGCTGTTCAGCGCCCAGGAGAACTTTTTCCAGCTGCCGGCGATGCTGCGCGAGTGCGACTTGATCATCTCGGTTGAAACCGCGGTGATGCACCTGGCGAACGCGGTACAGGTGCCCGTGATTGCGTTGATGCGTCAGAAAAATCCCGAATGGGCGCCGATCGATAAAGAGAACAGCATTGTCATTACCACCGCAAATCGTCGGGACTGGGTGAAGGCGATTACGGTTGCGCAGGTTATTGCCGTCCTGAAGCGCTGATAGCAGGGGCGGGGGCTTTTTCTGCCTGCGCTTCTTGCCGCCATCGCAAAACGATCTCGGCGACGCTTTCAGGCGTGATGTTTTCCATGCAGGCGCAAGTGGCCGCCTGGCTATCCTTGCAACCGGTGCAGCTGACCGGCAAGGACAAGGCTTGGGCCCGTCGCCCGAGCGGCGCCCAGCGCCCCGGATGCATCGGCCGCGTCGGCGGGAACAGGCCGAGCGTGCGCTGGCCCAGCGCGGCGGAAATATGGAGCGGGCCGGTGCCGCTTGCAATCAAGCCGTCGGCTGCGTTAATCAGCGAGCTGAGCTGATCCAGGCTGTACTTGCCGCACAGGTTGCTCACATTCTCCAATTCCAGCAGTTCCTCGGCATGTTCGGCCAGCCATTGTCCTTCGGCGGGACTGCCTGTCAGCCACAGGCGGACGTCGGGATATTTGCTGAGCTGCCGGGCAAGCGCCGCGTAATGGCTGACCGGCCATTCGCGCCCATGCCCATTCGATTTTGTATGAAGGATGAGGTTGAACGGATAGGGCTGAAGCAGCCGGTTTATTTCCGGATTCTGCGGGACATCGAAATCGTAAAGAGCTGGAATGGCCGAAGGTTCGGGAATGGTAGTGAGGCCGAAAGGGCGCAGGAACTCAAAATTGAATTGTGCCTCATGGTATTCAGAGTTCCCTTTCTTGAACCGCACCCGGCGGTTGCAATACAGCATCTGGTAAAGCTTATGGCGGGCGTTGCCGATACGGTTGCGGATGCGGGCCTTGAAAGCGATAACCGCCAGGCGTTTGTTCGGTTGCGCCAATATGATCGTATCGACGTCAGCGTGGGCAAAATAGGCAGCGGGGTCCAGCAGGAAACTTTCCAGTTCCACCACCTCATCGATGCTGCGGCACTGCCTGACGACCGGCGCGGCATAACCCCGGCACAGGAAACTGATTTTCAGGTCCGGATAGTGCTGCTTCAGGAAAGCGGCGATGGGTAATGTCAGGATGACGTCGCCGATGTTGTCGGTGCGGCATATCAAGAGATGGGAGCTGGTTATTGCCATTATTGGATCGGTTAAGGCTGTATAGACGATAAGTTGCAGAAATTATAGCTGGCGGCCAGGGTCGCCGGCCAGGTTCTCACTTTTTGTTACCCTTCATGCATATTTACCTGGCGGAAAGGTATTTCATGTACCACTTGAAACTGTCCAGCATCTGGCCGCGTTTCATCAGGAAGCGGGAATACATCCGCATCTCTTTATAGTTTCTTGGCGCCGGATCGAGCGGCAGGTCGGCCCATGGCGACAACGCCTGGTACTTGACGAACATGTCCCGCGACGCATGCAGGCACCAGTCGTTCCAGGGTTTCACGGCGCCTGCGAAGTGAATGAAGACCACCTCGCCGATATCGCGCATCTGGCGCTTGTCCTTTTCCAGGTCATGGATCAGGTCGTACAGGAAATTCCATTTCCTCGGGATATATTGGATTTTCCCTTCCAGCACCACATTCAGCGCGTCCTGGTCCGGGAACCTGTAGTCCTTGCCGTTTTCGAGGATCGCAAGGATGGTTTTTTCGGTGATTTCCTGGGCCATCCAGTTATCGACATGCATGTACATCACGCCGGAATTGAAATACTTCTGCGATGCCAGCTGCAGGGCCGCACAGCGCCTCCTGGTGGTTTCGTCGGCGTCCGGCACGACAATCGCCGCGCTGTCGCCGAAATCCATGTCCAGCAGCTCGGCCATGCTGCCGGCGCACAGGATATCCGCATCCAGGTACAGGACCTTGTCGCAGATGCCGCGCAAAGTGGACGGGATCAGCAGGCGCGTGAAGATGGTGGGCGAATAGTAGGAAAACTGCGAAATGTGCGCGAACGGCTTGAATACCGCCGGATCGATGATATGCACATGCGTCTTCAGCTGGTACATCTGTTCCAGTTCCTTGAAGCGCCGGCGGTTGTCTTCGGAAAGGGCGAAGGCAAACACGTGGAAGGTGAATGTTACGCCCGGGCTGTTGGCAATGACGGAGGCGATGGTCGCCCCCATGCTGCGGCAATAGTGGTCGTCGACGCAAAAGGCGATATGGAAAGAACCGTCGGCGGCTGCAGGAGAAATCGGTAAAGGGCTATTCATGGATGCCTTACATAAGGATGATGTCGTACTGCTCCTGCGGATAAACCGTTTCCACCTGCAGCGAAATCGGTTTACGGATGAAGTCGCCCAGCATGGCAAGGTGCTGGGATTCTTCCTCGAGGAACATGTCGACCACTACCTGCGACGCCAGGATGCGGAATTCGCGCGGGTTGAACTGCTTGGCTTCGCGCAGCACTTCGCGCAGGATTTCGTAGCAGATGGTGCGCGCGGTCTTGACCTGGCCCTTGCCGTTGCAGGCGGGGCAGGGCTCGCACAAGATGTGCGCCAGCGATTCGCGGGTGCGCTTGCGGGTCATTTCCACCAGGCCCAGCGCCGAGAATTCGGATACCGATTTTTTGGTGCGGTCGCGCAGCAGGGCCTTGTGCAGCTCAGCCAGCACGGCGCTCTTGTGCTCGCTGTTCTCCATGTCGATGAAATCGAGGATGATGATGCCGCCCAGGTTGCGCAGCCTGAGCTGGCGCGCTATGGCGTGCGCCGCTTCCAGGTTGGTCTTGAAAATCGTGTCGTCGAAATTGCGGCCGTTGACGAAGCTGCCGGTGTTGACGTCGATGGTGGTCATGGCTTCGGTCTGGTCGACGATCAGGTAGCCGCCCGATTTGAGCGGCACGCGGCGGCTCAATGCTTCCTGGATTTCTTCTTCCACGCCGTACAGGTCGAACAGGGGCCGTTCGCCGGTGTAGTGCATCAGCCGCGCGGTCACCGACGGCGTGTAGCTGGCGGCGAACTCTTGCAGCTTCTGGAAATTTTCGCGCGAGTCGACCTGGATGGTGGTGGTCTCGTCATTGACGAAATCGCGCAGCACGCGCTGCGCCAGGCTCAGGTCCTGGTGCAGCAAGGTCGGCGCCGGTTTGCTTTTTGCCAGCTGGGTAATCGACGACCAGGTCTTGCGCAGGTACTCGATGTCCATCTGCAGGTCGGCCTCGGAAGCGTCTTCGGCCATGGTGCGGATGATGAAGCCGCCTTTTTCCTCGGGCGGCAGCAGCTTTTGCACTTTATCCTTCAGCAGTTCGCGCTCGGCTTCATTTTCGATCCGCTGCGAGATGCCGATGTGCCGGTCTTGCGGCAGGTACACCAGCATCCGGCCGGCAATCGAAATCTGGGTCGACAGCCTGGCGCCCTTGGTGCCGATCGGGTCTTTCACCACTTGCACGGTCAGCGACTGGCCGTCGAACAGCAGCTTTTCAATCGGCGTCTGCTGCGCCGCCTGGCCGTCGTGCGCGCGGGTCTCCCAGATGTCGGCGACGTGCAGGAATGCCGCACGCTCGAGGCCGATATCGATGAACGCCGATTGCATGCCGGGCAGCACGCGGACTACTTTGCCCAGGTAGATATTGCCGGCCAGGCCGCGCGACAAGGTGCGCTCGATGTGCAGCTCTTGCACCGCGCCCTGGAAAATCAGGGCGACGCGGGTTTCCTGGGGGGTGATATTGACGAGGATGTCTTCGCTCATAAAATGCGGATGCCTGCCTGTTGTAATAGTTGCGCGGTTTCAAAAAGTGGTAAGCCCATGATGCCTGAATGGCTGCCGCGTATGCTTTCGATGAAAATCGCTGCCGGGCCCTGGATGCCATAAGCGCCGGCCTTGTCGTAAGGTTCGCTGGTATCGCAGTAGGCTTCGATCATGGCTTCCGGCAGCTCCTGGAACAAGACATCGGAAACCTGCGTGAGTTGCCAGGATTGCTCGCCATGGATGACGGCAACGCTGGTCAGGACCTGGTGGCTGCGCCCCGACAGCAGGCGCAGCATGGCGCTTGCCTCGGCTTTGCTGGCCGGTTTGCCGAGGATCCGGCCGTCGATCGTGACCGTGGTGTCGGCGGCCAGGATAGGGCGCACCGGCAGGCTGCGCCACACCATCATCTGCTGCGCGGCGTGTGCTTTCTCCATGGTCACCCTGGCGACATACTCCTGCGGCGCTTCGCCCTGCAAGACTTCCTCGCTGACATCAGGGCCGCGCGGCGTCTGGTCGCGCAGCAGCAGCAATTCGAATGCGACGCCGATCTGTCGCAGCAATTCCCGTCGGCGCGGGCTTTTCGAGGCAAGGTAGATTTTCTGGTAAGGATTTTTCATTGCTGGCGGCTACGGCGGGTGCGTGGTCTCATGATTCCAGCGATTATTACAGAGTTACCTGCGTATCGGGGGCTTATTGAGGGGCTCAGACGCGGTGATAAGGATGGTTCTGGGTAATCGACCAGGCCCGGTAGAGCTGTTCCGCCAGCAGCACCCTGACCATGCCGTGCGGCAGCGTCAGGCTGGAGATGCGCAGCAGGCTGTCGGCGCCGGCCTTGAATTCAGGATCGAGGCCGTCGGCGCCGCCGATGATGAAGGCGACATCGCGCCCGTCGCGCTGCCATTGGGTCAGCTGCTGCGATAACTGGACGCTGGTGAGGTCTTTGCCGCGTTCATCGAGGGCGACGATGCGCACGCCTTTCGGCAGCACCGCCTCGATCCGGCTGCGTTCCAGCGCCATGGCTGTTTCCGCGGTCTTGCTGCCGGAACGTTCGACCGGCTTGATTTCCTTGAGGACGATGCGGCAGTCCGGCGGCATGCGTTTCGCATACTCGCCGAATCCGCTTTCTATCCATGCCGGCATTTTATGGCCGACCGCAGCGATGATGAGCTGCATGGGGATGCTATGGCCGCGGCAGCTTATTCAGCTGCCTTGGTTTTTGCCGGAGCGCGCTTGACAGCGGGTTTCTTGGCTGGCGCTTTCTTTGGCGCCGCAGTCTTCTTCGGCGGGATCGAGCTCTTCGACGGCGCCACCTTGATGGTTTTGCCGACCGCCTTCTTGGCGCCGTCAGTCTTGACCGGTTTCTTGCGCGCAGGCGCCTTTTTCGGTGTGTCGTCTTCCGGTTTCAGTGCCTGCGAAGTCGTCAGGTGGCGCGAAATCTTCTTCGGCGCTTCTTCTTCGGCTGCGGTGCGGGTGGAAATCCGCTTGGCGGCGCCGAACTTGACTTCCTTGTCGCCCCAGATTTCCTCCAGGCGGTAATACGCGCGGATCGCCGGCTGCATGATGTGCACTACCATGTCGCCCATGTCGACCAGCACCCATTCGCCGGTGTCTTCGCCTTCGACGCTGAGGATGGTGCCGCCGTTTTCCTTGACCTTGTCGCGTACCGAGGCGGCCAGTGCCTTGGTCTGGCGGTTGGAGGTGCCGGAAGCGATCGCGATGCGGTCGAACAGGCCGGTCAGGTGGACCGTGTCGTAGACGCGGATGTCTTGTGCTTTGACGTCTTCGAGTGCATCGATGACGAGACTTTGTAGTTTTTTGATATCCATTTAATTCTTATAGAGATGATGTTGTTCAATATAGTCCAGTACTGCGGCCGGGACCAGCGTGTCGGGTCTTTTTGCGTTGTGCAGCGCGGCACGAATTTCCGTTGCCGAAATGTCTACAGCCAGGTTCTGCGCCAGATAGGTCAAACCGTGCGCGCTCTGGCGAATCTGTTCCGGGGTGGCGGCGCGGCGTGTGAATTCGCGCGTGACCTCGGCCGGAACCTGCGATGCATCCATGGCGAACCCGGGCCGCGAAGCAACGCCCAGGTGGGCATAGTCAAACAGGCGGTCCCAGCCTTGCCAGGTATTCAAGTGCTGCAACTGGTCTGCGCCCATCAGGAATACGATAGACGCCTGCGGTCCAAGTTCGGACCGCAAGGCTTGCAGCGTATCTATCGTATACGTCGCGGTGTGCCGCCGGATTTCCTGCTGGTCGATCACCAAAGGCACGCTTTGCCGGCTGAATGCACGCTCTACCATCGCCACCCGCTGTTCCGGCGTGGCTTCCAGCCCGTGCTTTTGCCATGGGTTGCCGGCAGGAATCACCCGCAATTCATCCGGCGCCAGCAAGGTCACGAAGTACTTCGCCAGCGCGACATGGCCATTATGGACCGGATCGAAGCTGCCGCCGAGAACCGCAATGCATGGCCGGAGCTGGGCCTCGGGATGAACAAGCTGGCTGGATGTCACAGGGGAGCTGCCCATCACACCCACTCGCGATGGATCAGAAAATCGGTGTACAGCTTGGCTTCCGGGCTACCTGCCGCCGGTTGCCAGTCGTAACGCCACTTGACCACGGGCGGCATCGACATCAGGATGGACTCGGTACGTCCCCCGGATTGCAGACCGAACAAAGTGCCGCGATCATACACTAAATTGAACTCGACATAGCGGCCGCGGCGATATGCCTGGAAATCCCGCTCGGTTTCGCCGTAGGGAATATCCTTGCGGCGCGCCAGGATCGGGGTATATGCCGGGATGAAGGCATTGCCCACGCTTTGCATCATGGCGAAGCTGCGGTCGAAGCCCAGCTGGTTGAAATCGTCGAAGAAAATGCCGCCGACGCCGCGCGGTTCCTTGCGGTGTTTCAGGTAGAAGTAGTCGTCGCACCATTGCTTGAAGCGCGGATACAGCTGCTGGCCGGCCTCGTTGTCAAAAGGGGCAAGGGCGTCGCGGCAGCTGCGGTGGAAGTGTTCGACGTCTTCGGTAAAACCGTAATACGGCGTCAGGTCGATGCCGCCGCCGAACCACCAGACCGGTTCCTGGCCTTCTGCGCTGGCGATGAAGAAACGCACGTTCATGTGCACGGTGGGGGCAAACGGATTACGCGGATGCATCACCAGCGACACGCCCATCGCTTCCCACTGGCGGCCGGCCAGTTCAGGCCGGTTGGCGGCGGCCGACGGCGGCAGGCTCTTGCCCATCACGTGCGAAAAACCGACACCGCCGCGTTCCAGCACATTGCCTTCTTCGATGATGCGCGAATTGCCGCCGCCGCCTTCGGCGCGCTGCCATTGGTCGCTGCCGAACTGCTTGCCGTCGATCTGCTCCAGCGCCGCGACGATGCGCGCCTGCAGGTCGAGCAGATAGGATTTGACGGCGCTGGCCGGATTGCCGGTGGTGATGTTTGAGCTCATCGTGGAGTGATGTAGTGAATCTTGTTTAATCAATTGGGGCCAGGGTTGTCCGTCCTTGCCTGACGAAAACCGCTGGCCCCAACTTCTTGATACCGCAGAAAATGCTAGCCGCCCGCTCGATCAGGCATGTTTCTTCAATGCCCGCCAGCCGATATCGCGGCGGAACTGGGCGCCGTTGAAATGAATTGCATCGACCACGTTGTATGCCTGCTTCTGCGCCATCTTGACGCTGTCGCCCAGGCCGACCACGCACAGGACGCGGCCACCGGAAGTGGTCAGGCGCTCGCCGCTGAGGGTGGTGCCGGCATGGAAGGTGACCGCGTCGGCGGTCTCGGCGGGAATCCCGGAAATCAGGTCGTCCTTGCGCGGCGCGTCGGGATAACCGGCTGCGGCCATCACCACGCCGAGCGCGGTGCGGCGGTCCCATTCCAGCTCGATCGTATCCAGCGTGCCGTTGACGGCGTGTTCCATCACCGCCAGCAGGTCGGTTTTCAGGCGCGCCATGATGGGCTGGGTTTCCGGATCGCCCATGCGGCAGTTGAATTCCAGCGTTTTCGGATTGCCCTTGTCGTCGATCATCAGGCCGGCATACAGGAAGCCGCTGAACGGAATGCCGTCCTTGGCCATGCCTTGCACGGTGGGTGTGATGATTTCACGCATGACGCGGGCGTGCAGCGCCGGCGTCACGATAGGCGCCGGCGAATAAGCGCCCATGCCGCCGGTGTTCGGGCCCTGGTCGTCATCCTTGAGGCGCTTGTGGTCCTGGCTGGTGGCCAGCGGCAAGATGTGCTTGCCGTCGACCATGACGATGAAGCTGGCTTCTTCGCCGGCCAGGAATTCTTCGATCACCACGCGCGCGCCGGCATCGCCGAGGCGGTTATCGGACAGCATCATGTCGACCGCGCCATGCGCCTCGTCGATGGTCATCGCAACCACCACGCCCTTGCCGGCAGCCAGGCCGTCGGCCTTGATGACGATCGGCGCGCCTTTCTGGTCGATGTAGCGGTGGGCGGCATTGACGTCGGAAAAGGTCTGGTATTCGGCGGTCGGGATGTGGTGCCGCTGCATGAACGATTTGGCGAAATCCTTGGAGCTTTCCAGCTGCGCGGCTTCCCGCGTCGGTCCGAAAATCTTCAAGCCGCGGTCGCGGAAAACATTCACGATGCCGGCCGCCAGCGGCGTTTCCGGCCCGACCACGGTGAGCGCGACATGTTCGCGTTCAACAAAATCGGCCAGCGCCGAAGGATCGGTGATGTTGATGTTTTCCAGGCGCTGGTCCAGCGCGGTGCCGCCGTTGCCGGGCGCCACGAAGACGGTTTGGATACGCGGTGATTGGGCGATTTTCCACGCCAGGGCATGCTCACGGCCGCCAGAGCCCACTACCAGAATTTTCATATAAACGATCCGAGTCAGTCTTCGATTACTGCGTTGCTGTAAATTTCTTGCACGTCGTCCAGGTTTTCCAGGGCGTCGAGCAGCTTTTGCATCTTGATGGCGTCGTCGCCCGAGAATACGGTTTCGGTCGCCGGCTTCATGATGATTTCCGCCATTTCAGCCTTGAAGCCGGATTTTTCCAATGCGCCTTTGAGCGCGGCAAAATCATGCGGCGCGGAAATGACTTCGATCCCGCCTTCGTCGTCGGTGAGGACATCCTCGGCGCCGGCTTCCAGCGCTGCTTCCATCAGGGCGTCTTCATTGGTGCCCGGCGCGAACAGCAGCTGGCCGCAATGCTTGAACATGAAAGCCACCGAACCTTCGGTGCCCATGTTGCCGCCGAACTTGGAAAACGCGTGGCGAACTTCGGCCACGGTGCGGATTCTGTTGTCAGTCATGCAATCGACAATGATCGCGGCGCCGTTGATGCCGTAGCCTTCGTAGCGCACTTCCTCATAGTTGACGCCTTCCAGGCCGCCGCTGCCGCGCTGGATCGCGCGGGTGACGTTATCCTTCGGCATATTGGCGTCGGACGCCTTGTCAACCGCCAGCCGCAGGCGCGGATTGGCGTCGATGTCGCCGCCGCCCATGCGGGCCGCAACCGTGATTTCCTTGATCAGCCGCGTCCAGATCTTGCCGCGCTTGGCGTCGGTGGCGGCCTTCTTGTGCTTGATATTGGCCCATTTGCTGTGTCCAGCCATGATGATTCTTTCGTGCGTGAGTTAGCTATAATCAAAGCGCAATTTTACCATATTGCACTTTCGTGAAATCCATTGAAATCCACTTAAAACGTCTGCCAAACCATGTCAAATCCTCTCCTGATTGCCAAAAACGCCCAGCATGACCTGGCGCTCCTGCCCGCACTGGTGAACCGCCATGGCTGCATCACCGGCGCCACCGGCACCGGCAAGACCGTCACCTTGCAGGTGATTGCGCAAGCGCTGTCGGATAGCGGCGTGCCGGTTTTCATGGCGGACGTCAAGGGCGACCTGTCCGGCATGGCCAAGGCCGGCGCGGCGTCGGACAAGCTCAAGCAGCGCCTGCAGGCGCTCGGCATGGCCGAGCCGCAATGGGCCGCCACGCCCGTGACTTTCTGGGATGTGTACGGCGTGCAGGGGCATCCGGTGCGGGCCACCATCTCCGACATGGGGCCGCTGCTGCTGGCGCGCATGCTCAACCTGAACGATACCCAGCAGGGCGTATTGCAGCTGGCGTTCAAGATTGCCGACGACAATGGCTTGCTGCTGCTGGACCTGAAGGACCTGCGGGCGATGCTGCAGCACGTCGGCGACAACGCCGCCAGCTTCCAGACCGAATACGGCAATATTTCCGCTGCCAGCATCGGCGCCATCCAGCGCGGCCTGATCGGCATCGGCGAACAGGGCGGCGAGCAGTTCTTCGGCGAACCGATGCTGAACATCGACGACCTGATCCAGACCGACGGCAGCGGCAAGGGCGTGGTCAACATCCTGGCGGCGGACAAGCTGATGAACGCGCCGCTCCTGTATTCGACCTTCCTGCTGTGGATGCTGTCGGAACTGTTCGAGCGCCTGCCGGAAGTCGGCGACCTGGACAAGCCGAAACTGGTGTTCTTCTTCGACGAAGCCCACCTGCTGTTCAGCGAAGCACCCAAGCCGCTGCTGCAAAAGATCGAGCAGGTGGTGCGCCTGATCCGTTCCAAGGGCGTCGGCGTGTTCTTCGTGACGCAGAATCCGCTGGATATTCCCGATACCGTGCTGGGCCAGCTGGGCAACCGGGTGCAGCATGCGCTGCGGGCGTATACGCCGCGCGACCAGAAAGCGGTGCAGGCCGCCGCCGAGACCTTCCGCGCCAATCCCGATTTGAATACCGCCCAAATCATCAGCGAGCTCGGCGTCGGCGAAGCGCTGGTGTCTTTCCTCGATGAGAAGGGGCGGCCGAACATCGTCGAGCGCGCCTTCATCCTGCCGCCGGCGTCGCAGATCGGGCCGATCAGCGACGACGAACGCAAGCAGCTGATTGCATCGTCGATCGTCGCCGGGGTGTATGAAACTGCGGTCGACCGTGAATCCGCGTACGAAAAGCTGAAAGGGCGGGTGGCGGCCGCTCCGGCCGGCAAGGACGGCGCCGGAGCGGGTGCGGACTCTGCCGGCAGCTCATGGGGCAGCGTGCTGGGCGGCCTGCTCGGCGGCGGTTCGGGGCGCAAGGACAGCTTGGTGCAGGCAGTGGTCAAGTCCGCTGCGCGCACCATCGGATCGCAGGTCGGGCGCGAATTGATACGCGGCGTGCTGGGATCTTTGCTGAAGAAGAAGTGAAGAATAAGTGAGATTGACCATCACCAATGATCGCGTTCAGGGGCCGCGGCAGGAGGCAGTTTTTTTCCTAACCATTGCCTTAGCAACGCGATCTTCACATACCCATTACAATTCCACCATGGGCAAACAATGAGCGGCAAGTTGCAGCCTGGCGGCCGCCAGGTTTTTCTTGGCGGCTTGGCAATTGCAATTGCCGGCGCCATCCTGTTTTCTGCCAAGGCCATTGTCGCCAAGCTGATTTACCGTTATCCGGTCGACGCCGTATTGCTGATCACGTTTCGCATGCTATTCGCCTTGCCCCTGTTCGCCGCGGTGGCATTGTGGAAGGCGCGCAGCGAAGCGCCGCTGGCGAACCAGGACCGGGTGCGGATCGTGGTTCTGGGATTGATCGGATATTACCTGTCGAGCTTTCTGGATTTTCTCGGCTTGCAGTATATTTCTGCCGGGCTGGAGCGCCTGATACTGTTCTTGACGCCCTCGTTCGTGCTGCTGATGTCGTTCCTGTTTTATGGGCGCCGGGTGACTTGGCTGGAGTGGGGGGCTTTGCTGATTTCCTACCTGGGGACGGTGCTGGTGTTCCTGCACGATGTGCGCCTGGGAGGCGCGAATGTCGGCCTCGGCAGTGCGCTGGTGCTGGGCGCGGCGGTCAGTTACGCACTGTACCTGATGCTGTCCGGGGAACTGGTTAGCCGGGTCGGGGCGATGCGGCTGGTGGCGTATGCAATGTGCGTATCGTGCGCCGCCTGCATCCTGCAGTTCTTGCTGTTGCGGCCGTGGCAGGTCCTGTTGCAGCAGCAGCCGGCGGTATATGGCCTGTCGGTCATCAATGCCGTGTTTTGCACGGTGCTGCCGGTATTCCTGACCATGGTCGCGGTGGCCCGCATCGGCCCTGCGACTGCGGCGCAGGCTGGCATGGTCGGGCCGGTCTCCACCCTGTTCCTGGGGGCCTTGATTTTGGCGGAACCGGTTACGGCGATCCAGCTGACCGGGACCGGGCTGGTGTTGGCGGGTATTTACCTGATTTCGAAAAAGAAATCATAGGGATTTAAAAAAGCAACACAATTAAAAAAAGCGGCAATTTGACGCATATTTGGAGGTGAGAGCAATCATGGTAAAAGCAATCAGGATGTCGCGGACCGGTGGCCCGGAAGTGATGGAATATGTCGACGTGGAAGTCGGTGACCCGGGACCGGGCGAAGTGCGGATACGGCATGTCGCTTGCGGCCTGAATTTCATCGACGTCTACTTCCGCAGCGGCTTGTATCCACAGCCCTTGCCGGGCGCCCTGGGACAGGAAGCCGCCGGCGTGATCGAAGCGGTCGGCGCCGGCGTACAGCATGTCAAGGTAGGCGACCGGGTGTCATACGCCACGCGCCCGAATGGCGCTTATTCCGAGGCGCGCGTGATGCCTGCCGCGTTCCTGGTCAAATTGCCGGATTCCATCAGTTTCGATACCGCCGCCGCGATGACGCTGCAAGGCTTGACGGTGCAGTACCTGTTCCGCCGCACCTTTCCTTTGCGCGGCGGCGAAACCATCCTGTTCCACGCCGCTGCCGGCGGCGTCGGCCTGATCGCCAGCCAATGGGCCAGGGCATTGGGCGTGACCATGATAGGCACGGTCAGCTCCGATGAAAAAGCAGCGCTGGCGAAGGCAGCCGGCTGCGCCCATGTGATCAACTACAAGACCGAAAATTTCGTCGAGCGGGTACGTGAAATCACCGGCGGCAAAGGCGTGCCGGTGGTCTACGATTCGATCGGCAAGGATACTTTCATCGGTTCGCTGGACAGCCTGGCGCCGCTCGGCACCATGGTCAGTTTCGGCAACGCTTCCGGTGCGGTGCCGCCGTTCAGCCTGAACGAACTGGCGTCGCGCGGCTCGCTGACCATTACCCGGCCGTCGCTGCCGAGCTATATCGCCAGCCGCGCCGACCTGGATGCGGCCGCGGCCGACCTGTTCCAGATGGTGGACAGCAAAAAAATCACGATTGAAATCAACCAGCGCTATGCCTTGAAAGACGTGGCGCAAGCGCATATCGACCTGGAGTCGCGCAAGACCACCGGTTCCACCATCCTGATTCCCTGAGGCATGCATGAACGACCCCTTGAAACAGCAGCCGGATGCGCAAAATCCGATGAACCACCCGGAAGAGCAGGCCAGCGGCAGCGAGGGTTCACCCAAGTTTGGCCGCCTGCTGATCGTACTGGTGCTGGCGGTCATGCTGATCGGCTTCATCACGTTTGCCAGCGAATGGTTTTATAGCTGACTCCGCGCCCGATGAAAAACGGCCTGTGGTCCCTGGTGAAAGGGAACACAGGCCGTTTTGCCGCCGACAGGCTTGTTATTTCTGGTCTTCGACTTTCAATTCAACCTGGTGCGGCACGCCGCTCTTGCCAGGGAAGTCGGTGAATGCGCTGCGCACCATGTACGGCATCACGGCAGGCAAGGAATTCATCTTGCCTTCGCTGGAGACCGTGACGTCATACAGTTTCTGGCCGTTGCCGGCGCGCGTGATCGCGATGTTCAGGCGGCGCTGGAACAGCTGGTAGTTGTATTCGCGCTGGCCGATCACCTGCGGTGCGTACCAGAACGGATCGTAATACGGGCTGTAGAACCTTGGGCCGCCCCAGGCATAAGGTCCGTAAGGGCCGTACCACATGGGATCCGCCACTACCGGTTCGACCACATGGACATCGCGCGCAGCAATGCCGTAGTTAAGCGCGACCTTTAGCTGCGGCGAGGCGCTGCCGGCTGGCACGAATCCCAGGCGCTGCAGCTCCTGCCGCACCAGGTTTTCGTAATTGCGATATTCCAGGTCATTGTTTTGCGCCGCCGTAGTTTCGAACACATAGGACTTGTCCGGCAAATCGGCCGGCCATTCGTTGAAGGCGGTGACGTCGCTGCGGATGACCGTGGCGCAACCGCCTAGCAGCAATGTGAATGCGGCCAGACAGAGAGTGATGATGGATTTCATGGGGGTTCCTCTTGGTGGGGGGCTGGACCTGGGGTTTGCCTCATTTTGGCGTGCTGTGGGATCAAACCTTGGCATATTCCCATATATATGCCAAGAGCAATCACAGATGCCAAACCAAACGTGGCACTCAGTAAAAGAGGGTCAAATCCAGCGTCAAGCAATAATCCAACGGAGAGTTGAGATACGATAAAGCCGAGTTTGCTCACAGTATCGATCCGAGCTAGATGATTTGCCTGATTGTTCCCTTTTATTTCTTTATACAATTTGACAAAGACACAGGTTGTTTGGAGAGCATACGCCATACCAAAGCACAAGGCGGCGACCATGAACATAAAAACATTATTCCTCAACCCCCAATAGCCAATGCAAAACCCTGCTGTCAATATATAAAGTAAGCAAATACTTCTCCAATCAGAAAATCGCTCTGCTAACTTCGGATAAATCATTGTGACTACATTGGTAAATACAAAGGAGGCGTAAAAAATAGTGAGTGGATTGATTGCATACAGTTCCAATTTATAACTTGTAATGGCCTTAATTACCATTAGACCATTTGCTCCGAAGAATAAATTAAATGCGAATAAATATAGCGCCAGCGCCCTGACTTCCTTGCCTGTCCTCCAGATTTCTGTGCTTTTCTCTGAAACAGACGTTTGTCTCTCTAGAAGCAGGAAAGGGTTTGTATTAACAAAAAACAGTAGCCAAGCCATGGATACTATGCCAAAAAAGATCGGCACACACAAAATCAACCCCAAAGTTCTCCAATCCCCCGACGGAATTTGTAGAGCAATTAGGGAGGTAATTGCAATTGTTCCTCGCTTCCCGATGTTGAGAAATGAGCCGATACGACCAAAGGAAAAATGCTCGTTTTGGGACAGGATGTAACGAAAATCTATACTCGCATATCCGTCAGAAATGAAGAGAATAGCTGCGAGTATCATCCATACTATCCAAATATAATTTGGTGCATCTTTCAAAAAAAATAGACACAATGCTAAAATAAAAAGTCCAAACCTTGCAATAAGCGCTAAACTGAATTTAGCAATGATCGACCGATTTGCAATCTCTGCCGCAATCCTCTTTGCGCCTAGAACCCTCACACCGGCTGTTGTGAAAAAAAGAATGCTCGAAATTAATCCACCATGCTCGATTGATGTAAGAAAAAATGCCGCGGCAAGAAGAAACATCCACTCCCACGCAGTGTAAATAACTTCAAAGGAGAGTAAACAATAACCAGGTAATTTTTTCATTTTTGACAATTGGCTATGATTCAACGGACATACTTCAAGGGAGGTCAAAATGGTGCATCAGCAAACAAAGTCGATACTGGCCTCCATGGAGCCTAAATTATTAAGTCTTAGATCAGCTAAGGTTGGGAAATCAGTTGCGACTGCGCGTACGACAGCCATTGATTCCGATTCGGCCAGCACACAATAGGAAATATCGCTACCTCCACATAGCGAAATCACGCCTTCAATTGAACAACTATCAGTCGGTACAGGGATAGATTTGACGCATCCGTTTTCGAGAAAATCCAGACGCTTGAGAATCATTGCAGCATCAGTTTGAGATGCCATACGCTGGCGAGTGTGTTTATTAACGATATGCTTAGTACTCTTTCCAGCTAGGATATTGTCCGCGAGCATAATTGCTTCCGCCCGACTTTTATTAATGGCATGTCTAATTGAATCATCTCTGCTTGCACCCAATGTCAGAAATTTATGGTCGCGCCCCACCAAGACAGCCATCACAAATCCGGTTTGTTGCTTATCTGCCGTCGTGTAAAAATAACAGAGATGATCTCCTATGGTTTCTTTAGATATAAGAGCTATGGGAAGCTCACAGTAAAATATTTTCCCAAGTAAAGCACGCTCAAGTATCTCATTAGCGGCGTGTACTATTGCGTCCTTCCGCGAAACACGGATGGCAAGTCCAACAGCATCCGAACCAGGGCGTAGCATGACCTCATCGGGAGTCGCCATTCCTTTGACTATATTCTGAGAAAATGAGTAAAGAGGGTATCCGTCGCTGGTATCATTCCTAAAGTCGAACATCGCAAACGCCCGTTCTTTACATTCAAATCGGGCGACGAGTACTGCTTCTTCCCTAGTTTTTTTACAGGAAAACCCACCCACAAAATACGGAGCTGCGGAACCATTCGTATTGACGTGAATCCCGGTGCCTGCAACATACATCTCTCCAATAGATGTCATGCGATGAGTTACAACTGATTTTTCAATGATTGAGGCTAGTTGATCCATGTGTCTTTGGTGAAACATAGGCGGACTCTCTCGAAATTTTGATTATTCAGCAGAAGGTAGGCTGAACAGGATTAGCGTTAAAAACGTTGCGTAAAACATCAAGTATGCGATTGCCTTGTATTTTCTGCTTGACCTTGGGCATATGCTCAGCGTGTTCAGCTACATTGTTGGGGAAGAGAACAGGTGGATTGGTGATAAAAAGCAGTACCGTATCAGCATGCTTGCGCGATCGTCGCAGCGAGTTGAAAGCAACCGACTGTTTGGTTTCGCCACGATTGCCTCGTTGCTTGGGTATTTCTGGATGTGTCGTTCACCGTCGTGCAAAATGGGGTTATGGAACGTATCGAAGGCAGCTTTCACCTCAAGCGGAACCATACATAGGGATATCGCAGAACTTACGGGTACTATTGGATTGTTCTGGCTGCACAACGGTAGCATCAAGAAGAGGGAAAGGTTGTTGAGTTTCAAGGTGCTCAAGACCCATTTGAAAAACCGATGCTGCTTATCTGCGAAGGCTTGAGAGCGCATCGTGGCCGACTGGTGCGTGAAGATATACTGCCGCTGTATGCACTGGATTTGAACCTCGCAGAATATTTGTGGGTCTAGCTCAACCGACATGCACTGACCAACTACTGTCACAACGATCTGGGCGAGCGCAGACGATTGCGCGCAATAAGTTCAAAAATATCCTTCGATCATTGCTGCTATACAGTGGGGATGTCATGAATTATGGAAATCTTAATAATTTCGCCATATCTTCCAACAAAAACCTTCCTGATTCTGTTAACACAGCATTTTTATGAATCTCTTTCAATCCAGATTTTACTTTCCCTTCAATAACTTTACATCTGGCGAGACGATAATTTTCATCTCGTTCCTCAGAGAAATTAATTGACCGAAGAACGTTGTAGATCCGAGTAAGTACAAATACCGCATGAAATACCCCCCGCATCGGCCTTAAATCAAAACGAATTGGTGAAACGTATTTCGCTTCATTGTCATTCAGAAAAAGTTTGTGAGTTTCCATGAGCAAATCCAAGTGAACATGGGCCGTTTCATGAATTAATTGTTCCACATAGTAGACAAGAGGTGGGGCATTAACAACCGTTGCTTCAACACCTTCACGTAACTCCCCAGATCCAGTTGAATTACGAATAAAAATGGCGCCGATATGTTGCTCTGAAGACCATCCAGAAATTCCTATTCCATCGTATAAACCTATAGTTGAAATATATCTGCATAGTTCGTCAAAATAAACGTGTGCAGGAGAGTTTTTTAATAATACCAATGCTTTATTAATAAAATTTTTATGGAAAATAAATGACTCTTCCATTACTGGCTTGATATTTGCTGTCAGCGTATAAAAATTTCTATTTTTTTCAAAAGCCTTGTTTGCAACATCTGCGACATCCTCTCCCTTTACCCATTGAACATCTGAAATATTTCGGATGATTGGAAAAACAAAAATCAAATCGTCTTCTGCAGTTTCATTGAAATTAATGAGAGCAGATTTAAGGCCATCAATTCCATTGCATTTTTTTATTGACTCTACACAAAGGCAATTTGTTGCAAAAAGATATGATGAAGCAGGGGTATTTACAAAGCGATCTGACAAACGTTTGATACCTGAAATATCAATATTTAAAGGGCCAGCTGCTGCTTTTGCCACATGGAGCAAACTATTGAAAACACGGCGTTGATAATTTAGGTAAAGAACCTGCGCATTATTTGTCGATGGAAACGCACTTACATTAATCAATGTTTCTGAAGTATGCATTTTATTGCCATATGAAATATGCTATACCTACGAGCATAATAATTAAAACATGCTGGGTATTGAAGAGCGACCAGCTGCGAATGTGCACATAATCACACGGATCTAAATTGAAATAACTTTTCAGCACCTTGTTAATGAAAAAAAGGGGAAATAAAAATCTTACCCCCCCCCTCCTTTTCTTTTCAAACTTATGTCATGAAGGACATGTCAAGAACGCCCGCATAGGACTCGACCAACTCGCTATCATTAATCGCAACAGCAATTTGAGCAAACATATCTTCTTCAACTTGTTCAACGATTTTATTTTGTTCCATGAGTTTCTCCATTAATTATTGAGGACCTGCTGAAAGTAAATTTACTGTCCAATTCGCTATGCGGTTTTAGACTAGATGAGTCTATCCGATTTTGACAGGCATGAGTATAAATTTTGTGATTTTTGGCATGATTCATGGGCTGACAACCCACTATAAATCGCATGATGATTTGTGTTTTGATTGGTAGAATCACTATCTGCCTGAACGATTGAGACGGCCAGCTAGGTGATTAAGCAGTTCGTCAATCTTGGCACATAGACTTAGTTGCCAACCATAGTTCATAGTTATCAACCGTCATTCCACATTACTCTATGCGCACAGACATCTCTGCCACGCCATTAACCGTTCTTCGTAAGGATTACACCGTTCCCGCCTTCCTGGTCGACAGCGTCGACATGGGCTTCGACCTTGATCCGGCAGCCACCCGTATCGCCACCCGCATCACGATGCGGCGCAATCCGGCCAGCGGCAGCAAGGAAATCGTCCTGTTCGGCGAAGAGCTGGAACTGCTGCAACTGCGCCTGAACGGCAAACAATTGAAACCCGGCCAGTACCAGCTGGAAGCGGGCAAGTTGCGCATCGCTTCGGCGCCGGCCAAGGTGGTGCTGGAAATCGAAACGCTGACCAGACCGGAAAAAAATACTTCGCTGATGGGTTTGTATGTATCCAACGGCAATTTTTTCACCCAGTGCGAAGCAGAAGGGTTTCGCAAGATCACCTATTTCCCTGACCGTCCCGACGTGATGGCCAAATACACCGTGATGCTGCGCGCCGACAAGAAGAAATATCCGGTGCTGCTGTCGAACGGCAACCTGATCGACGAAGGCGAACTAACAGATGGCCGCCACTACGCCAAGTGGGAAGACCCGTTCAAGAAACCGTCCTACCTGTTCGCGCTGGTGGCCGGCAATCTGGTCTGCCAGGAACAAAAACACATGCTAAAATCCGACCGCGAAGTCTTGCTGCAGGTATGGGTCGAAGACGGTAACCTGGGCAAGACCCGGCACGCCATGGATTCCCTGGTCAACAGCATCCGCTGGGACGAAGAACGCTTCGGCCTGGAGCTCGACCTGGACCGCTTCATGATCGTCGCCGTCGGCGACTTCAACATGGGCGCGATGGAAAACAAGGGCCTCAACATATTCAACACGGTATATGTTCTGGCCAATCCACGCATCGCTACCGACATCGACTACGCCAATATCGAAGCGGTGGTCGGCCACGAATATTTCCATAACTGGACCGGCAACCGCGTCACCTGCCGCGACTGGTTCCAGCTGTCCCTGAAAGAGGGCCTGACCGTATTCCGCGACCAGGAGTTTTCGGCGGACATGGTCGGCACCGACAGCGGCCGCGCCGTCAAGCGCATTGATGACGTACGCGTCTTGCGCCAGGCCCAGTTCCCGGAGGATGCCGGTCCGATGGCGCACTCGGTGCGGCCTGATTCCTATGTCGAAATCAATAATTTCTACACCGTCACGATTTATGAAAAAGGCGCCGAAGTGGTGCGCATGTACCAGACCCTGTTCGGCCGCGACGGTTTCCGCAAAGGCATGGACTTGTATTTCGAGCGGCATGACGGCCAAGCGGTAGAGTGCGACGATTTCCGCGCCGCGATGGTCGACGCCAACGGCCGCGACCTGAGCCAGTTCGAGCGCTGGTACAGCCAGGCCGGCACGCCGCGGGTGCAAGTACAGAGCAAGTACGACGCCGTCAAGAAAACCTACGAGCTGACACTGACGCAGACCTGTGCGCCGACCCCGGGCCAGGCCAAGAAGCTGCCATTCCATATCCCGGTTGCAGTCGGTCTGCTCGATAGCAAAGGCAAGGACATGCCGCTGCATTTGCAGGCAGACGGCAAGGGCCAGGCCGGCGGCGCAACCACCCGCGTGCTGGAGCTGACCAAGGCGCAGCAGACCTTCCGTTTCGTCGATGTGGCGGAACAGCCAGTGCCGTCGATCTTGCGTAATTTTTCGGCGCCGGTGGTGCTGGATGTCGAATACAGCGATGCCGAACTGGCTTTCCTGCTGGCGCACGACAGCGATCCGTTCAACCGCTGGGAAGCCGGCCAGCGTCTCGCTACGCGCAGCTTGCTGGCGCTGACTGCAGCGGTGCAGGATGCAGGGCAAGCCGGCCATGTGGTGGCGCTGCAGGAGGTCTTGGACAATGCGGCCTCCAACAGCGCAGCGTTGGGCACGGCGTTCGGCCTGATCCTCAACGATGCGAAGCTTGACGCGGCTTTCCGCGAACTGGCCCTGACCCTGCCGTCGGAAGTCTTGCTGGCAGAGCAGACCGAAGTGATCGATCCGCAAGCGATCCACCAGTCGCGCCAATACCTGCGCGGCAAGCTGGGACTGGCGCTCAAGGATGACCTGCTGGCGGCTTACCATGCCAGCCAGACACTCGGCGCATACAGCCCGGATGCGGAAGCGTCTGGCAAGCGCGCATTGAAGAATGTCGCCCTGTCGTACCTGATCCAGGCCGACGACGAGGCGGCGCATGCGCTGGCCCAGCAGCAATACGACAACGCCAACAACATGACCGACCGCCTGGCCGCGCTGGTGGCGCTGACTAACAGCAGTGCGCCAGGCAAGGCTGCCGCACTGGAAAAATTCTATAAGGATTTCGAGCAGGAAGCATTGGTCATCGACAAATGGTTCGCCTTGCAAGCCACGGCTTACACGGCCGATGTCGCGGCGATCCGCGCCTTGCTGGAGCATCCGGCGTTCACGCTGAAAAACCCGAACCGCGCGCGCAGCCTGATTTTCAGTTTCTGCAGCGGCAACCCGGCCAATTTCCACGCGGCCGACGGCAGCGGCTATGAATTCTGGGCCGACCAGGTGATCGCACTCAACGGCGTCAATCCGCAAGTGGCGGCGCGGCTGGCGCGCAGCCTGGACCGCTGGCGCAAATATGCGCCGGCGCTGCAGGAAAAGATGCGCGCGGCCTTGCAGCGCGTCGCCGCAGCGCCTGACTTGTCGAAAGACGTACTGGAAGTCATCGGCAAAGCACTCGCCAACTGATTTTTTTGCCGTTTCCCAACCGGCAGCGGGAAGGTTTCCGCTGCCGGCCGGGGAAGGCTACAACAAAGAAAGAGCAATATGAAACGTATTAGTCTTACCCAGCACCTGATAGAGCAACAACGCTTGCACAACAGCATCCCGGCCGAACTGCGGCTGCTGATCGAAGTGGTCGGGCGCGCCTGCAAGACCATCAGCCACGCCGTCGGCAAGGGCGCGCTGGGCGAAGTCCTGGGCAGCGCCGACAGCGAGAACGTGCAAGGCGAAGTGCAGAAGAAACTGGACATCATTTCCAATGAAATCCTGCTGGAAGCCAATGAGTGGGGCGGCCACCTGGCGGCCATGGCTTCGGAAGAAATGGAATCGATACACCCGATTCCCAACCGCTATCCGCAAGGCGAATACATGCTGCTGTTCGATCCGCTCGACGGTTCCAGCAACATCGACGTCAATGTCTCGATCGGCACCATTTTCTCCGTGCTGAAAGCACCGGACGGCATGAAATCGCCGACCGAACAGGATTTCATGCAGTCGGGCCGCAAGCAGGTCGCTGCCGGCTACGCCGTCTACGGCCCGCAGACCATGCTGGTGCTAACCACCGGCAATGGCGTGGATTGTTTTACCCTGGACCGTGAAATGGGTTCGTGGGTCCTGACCCAGCGCGGCATGCAAATCCCGGCCGAGACCAAGGAATTTGCGATCAACGCTTCCAACGCGCGCCACTGGCACCCGCCGGTCACGCGTTATGTCAACGAAATGCTGGCAGGCAGCAGCGGGCCGCGCCAGAAAGATTTCAACATGCGCTGGATCGCATCGATGGTGGCTGACGTCCACCGCATCCTGAACCGCGGCGGCATCTTCATGTACCCGGCCGATGCGCGTGAACCGGACAAGCCAGGCAAGCTGCGCCTGATGTACGAAGCCAACCCGATGGCCTTCATCGTCGAGCAGGCCGGCGGCGCCGCCACCGACGGCAAGCAGGCGATCATGGATATCCAGCCGGAGAAGCTGCACCAGCGCGTGCCGGTCTTCCTCGGTTCGAAGAGCGAAGTCGAACTGGTGACCCGCTATCACCAGGAATAAGCAGGAGCCTTCTCCGCGAAGCCCGGCGCAGATGCAGCGCCCAGGCGCTTCGCGGAGCGCCATGACGGCAAAACGCCAGACTTAGTGTAGTACTTTGCAAATAATGAAACTTCATAAACGGCGTCTTTTCGCGCCATGCGTCGTTGCAAATCCTCGCGATAGCACTGCTATCGCTCCGGTTTGCGTCTAGCCTGGCACAAAAATACACCATTTCTGAAGCTCCATTACTTACAAAGCACTACACTGATAAAATCGCACACTTGCGGCAAAATTTATCCATAAAGACAAGAGGAACAGATTGAAAACAGCACTAATCGGAGATAAAGACATCCCCGAGTTCGACCACGACATCATGGCCAACCTGCTGATCACGTCGACAGAACTGAACGTCGTCAGGCAAGAACAGATATTGCTCGGCATCCGCAATGCGAAACAGGAAATCTACCGTGTCATCGGCGCCTCCAGCAGCAAGCAGTTCAACAATGCCGCGGAAGAGCTGGAAGACCTGGGTTTGAGCAATGAACTGGAAGAAGCAGATCGCGCCAAGAATGGCTACGATGCGATTTTCGGGCTGACCGAGTAATTCCGGCCTGTAAATATAGCCAGCTACTGTCGGCTCAGCGAGCTGGCAGGGTTGGGCGGACCAGATGTCCGCCGTCCCTTGCTCCCCCCATCCTGTGCCGCTTTTCTCGCGGTGCGCCGATATCTGCCGGCCTTTCCCGGCCAGTTCTTTTCCAAGATCCTGACGGCCCCGCTGCCGGCGATTGCGATAAACAATCCATAAGTACTGCATTTTTGACTTCATTATATTTCCATATAGAAATATAATGGCCGCTGCACTCAACTAGAGGAACTGAATAATGAAAGCAGTCATTGCACTCACGGTGCTAACGCTCATTATCATGGCTGTGATTGCTGTGGTTACCAGGGAGAAGCAGGCGAAGCTGCAAAAGCGACGCGAATACGTCAAGAAAAAACCGATGTCGAACAATGAACAGATCATGTACTGGCGGCTGGTAGGCGCGTTGCCGGACCACATGGTGCTGGCGCAAGTCGGGCTGAGCCGCTGCCTCGGCACCAAGGACAGCGCCGGTCTCGACAGCCTGACGGCAAAGAACCTGGATTTCGTGATTTGCGACAAAGCCAGCGATGTGGTCGCGGTGATCGAGATAGACAACAAGAATCACAACAGCAAGACCGTCAGCAAAGAGGATGAACGAAAGTACAAGGCACTGAAAAAGGCCGGTATCGATATCATCCGCTGGCGCGCAAATTCATTGCCAAGCGAAGCTGACATCAGGGAACGCTTTACGCTGCTTGACCCAAGCAAAAAATTGAGGGTGGTGAAAAGCAGGAGCCATCAGACCAGCATATTCGGCATCGGCATCGGCAAATACCGCAACACCGGCGCCGGTTGAGCCGGCAGGTCGCGGCGCTGCCGCTTCATGTTGTAATCACGCAGTTGCGGCCCTGGTTCTTGGCGCGATAGAGGCGCTCGTCGGCGGCGCGGAAAATCGTGTCGATGGTGCTGCCGTCGCGGCCGAACTGCGATACGCCGATGCTGACAGTGAGTATCACCTTAGGTATGACGATGCTGTCGAACACGGCGTTTTCGGTGGCTGACCTGATGCGCTCGCCGATCACCACTGCAACGTCCAGCGAGGCTTGCGGCAGCAAGACCATGAATTCTTCGCCGCCCATGCGCGCTACGCTGTCATAGGGACGGATCTCTTCCAGGCATTTCTGCACGAAACCCTGCAGTACGTCGTCGCCCACCTGATGGCCGTAGTGATCGTTGATGGCCTTGAAATTATCCAGGTCGAGGGCGAGCAGGGAAAACGACAGGTTATCCCGCCTGGACCTGGCGATTTCGGCATCTACCCGCTCGATGAAATAGCGGCGGTTGGCGGCGCCGGTCAGGGGATCGGTCGAGGCCAGGTGCTCCAGCATGCGGTTGCTGTGCTGCAGCTCCTGCAGCGCGCTTTCGGTCCGGACCATCGCCATCGCCAGCCGGTTCACCATTTCTTCCTGGTTGTAGATCGTGGCGAATGAACGGGTGGTATGGAAGGCCTGGATGATGCCGTAGCTGAGGAAGAAAAATCCGCCGGCGAAGATGGCATGCGCCAGCCACCACATGTGATTCCACGGGCGGCCGAGAATGAACGCCAATGACGACAGGCCGAACAGGGCGATCGAAATGCCGAAGATCGTCATCAGCGGCGAGCGGATCCGGCCGGCCAGCATGAGGATGATGTTGACCGCGCAGAAAAACAGGGCGCCGCCCTCCATTGTCAGCCGCACGGCAGGACTGCCTGCAATCGCCGAATAGGCGATGGACGCCACTGCGATATCGATCAGCAGAAATGCCGCGATCCATATCCGCCATGGACGCGGATTGGTGCGCAGCTCGCGAGCGTCGGGTTCCTGGTTGAAGGATAACAAGCCGACCAGCAGCAGGATCGCCATCGCCAGGCGGGACGCCGGGCCATACAGCAGGAACAGCCAGATATTGTGATGTGCCATGCCGGTGAAGATGCCGTGCAGGGCGTAGATCAGGGTGAACCCTAAAAACCCCAGGGTAAGCCAGCGCAGCAGCGGCTCTCCCGAGGACAGGTAACAACGCCAGCTGACGTAAGTGACAAAAATGCCCTCCAGGGTAGCGGCGGCAATCGCGATTTCGTGGAACAGGTGGTCTTCGAATTTGAGCCCGGGATCCTGGAAGAAATACAGGTAGGCGATCAGGATAGCCGGCGATAGCGCAAAGCCCGCGATCAGCAAGCGTGAATAGATTTTTGTCACCCGGCGGATTGCTTCCGGCTGCCCGCCGATTTTTACGCTCATGTCCATATGCATCCTTACCGAGATGATGGTTCCATCATTAAACGGCGGCACGCCTGTTCACAAAACACTAGGGCCTGTTAACAGGCTCTAGTCAAGAGCAGGTTGCTGAAAGCAAAGTAACAGCTACTCTTATATCACGTAGGCCTTTGCGATGTAAGTGCTTGCGAAATTGACATTTTAACCGCCGCCCGGAGCGCTGCCAGAGCACGATCATGACCGCGGCATCGAAGCGGCTGCTTGCAGCCGCCGCAGCCTATATCATGGTGGGAATTTTAAACGGAGCGCTGCCATGGTCGAACAGTCAGGAAACGGTGAATTTGCCAGCTTGCGGGAGGAAGTCCGCCAGTTCGTCGCCGAGCGCGACTGGGATCAATTCCATACCCCTAAAAACCTGTCGGCGGCGCTGTGCGTCGAGGCGGCCGAGCTGCTGGAACATTTCCAATGGCTGCCAACCGGCAGCGGCGATGAGCTCGCCCCAGGCAAATTGCAGCAGGTCCGGCATGAAATGGCCGACGTGCTGGTCTACCTGGTGCGCCTTGCCGACAAGCTCGACATTGACCTGCGCGCAGCCGTGTCAGAAAAAATGGTCCTCAACCGGCTTAAATATCCTGCCGATAAAGTGCGCGGGGATGCGCGCAAGTATTCCGAATACAAGGACGCCTAGTGTTTCCCGGGCCTGGCAATCCGGCCGTTTTCCAGGCTGGAGGTGTTCAGGCATTCTCCTTCCGCCCAGGTTGCCTGCAGCGTGGCGCGCAGGTTGCGCAGGTGCTGGTGCTGCTCGCGCAGCGTGTCCATCAGCTGCTCGATTTCCTTGAGCCGGCCATCCAGCTTGCCTATCAGGTCGTCCTTGGACAGTTCCTCGTTGCTGGCGAATACGCTGCGGATAGCGTCCAGCGAAAATCCCAGGCTTTGCGCCATCTGGATCCGCCGCAGGCGTTCGATGGCAGCCTCGGCATAGTCGCGGTAGCCGTTGGCGCCGCGCTCAGGCTTGGGCAGCAGGCCGCTTTGTTCGTAATAGCGGATGGCCGAGGGCGCCATGCCGGTTTTGTCCGCCAATTCACCAATCTTCATATCGCTTGACCTTCAAGTTGACTTCAAGCTTAGCATACCGTATTTCCTCCTTTTGCTAGCGCATCCATCATGACTTCGACCATGTTTTCATCGTTGCAACTGCCGAACGGCAGCACCTTGCCCAACCGCCTCGCCAAAGCCGCCATGGAAGAAAACATGGCCGACAGCGGCCAGTTGCCCGGCGCCGCCATCCACCGGCTTTACCGCGCCTGGGCCGACGGCGGCGCCGGCCTGATCATCACCGGCAACGTCATGATCGACGGCCGCGCCCTGACCGGGCCGGGCGGCATCGTGCTGGAAGCCGATACCCCCCTGCAGCCTTTCAAGCAGTGGGCAGAAGCGGCGAAACACAAGGGCGCGCAAGTGTGGATGCAGCTCAACCATCCGGGGCGCCAGGTGATGGCTGCCATGGGCGGCACGGCGTGGGCGCCGTCGGCGCTGGCGCTGGACATGGGCAAGCACAGCAAGCTGTTTGTGCAACCGAAAGCGATGAGCGATGCGGAGATCCAGGAAGTCATCGAGCGCTTTGCCGCCAGCGCCGCCGCTGCCGAACGGGCCGGGTTCAGCGGAGTTGAAATCCACGCCGCGCACGGCTACCTGATCTCCCAATTCCTGTCGCCCCTGAGCAATCGCCGCCAGGACGAGTGGGGCGGCAGCCTGGAAAACCGGGCGCGCTTGCTGCTGCAAGTGGTGCGCGCGGTGCGGGCCGCGGTTGCGGCCGGATTCAGTGTGGCGGTAAAGCTCAATTCTGCCGATTTCCAGCGCGGCGGTTTCAGCGAGGACGACGCCAGGCAGGTCATTCTCTGGCTCAACGAATTGCAGGTGGACTTGGTCGAGCTGTCCGGCGGCAGCTACGAGAGCCCGGCGATGCAGGGCCAGACTGCGGATGGCCGTACCTTGGCGCGTGAAGCCTATTTCCTGGAGTTTGCCAAAGAACTGGCCGCCGTCGCCCGCATGCCCGTGATGACTACCGGCGGCATCGGCCGCAAGGCGGTGGCGGAGCAGGTGCTGGCTAGCGGCGTAGCGGTGGCGGGCATGGCGACGGCGCTGGCGATCGCGCCCGACTTGCCTGCGCAATGGCTAGCCGGCGGCGACCAGGCTGCGCGCGGTCCGGCGGTGGAATGGAAGGACCAGATGATGGCGGCGCTGGCGCGCATGGCCCTGGTCAAGCGCCGCCTGCGATCGCTCGGCGCCAGCCGGGCGGCGGCAGGGAATCATTCGGCGCTGCTGACCCTGGTCATCGACCAGTTGCGTACGCGCCGGCTGACGCGGCGCTACCGGCGCTGGTCGCAGGCGCGGGCTTGAGCCGGAATTAAACGTTACAGGCTGATTTTGCCGCGGCCGATTTCGATGACCTTGCCGCCCACCTGGATGGCGCGGTCAGCCGTCACCTTGAGCCGCAGCAGGCAAGGGCGCTGCACCGCTTCGCCTTGTGCGATCTGATATTCGGCAGGCAAGGGATGGCCGTTGGCGATCAGCCAGCCGCCAAGATTGGCGCAAGCCGATCCGGTGCCGGGATCTTCGGATACGCCGCCGCCCTGCTTGGAAAAGAAGTAGCGGGACAGCACCTGGCCCGGCCGGTCCGGATCGAAGGCAAACACGTAGACGGTCTTGCGCTCCAGGCTGCTCTCAGGCCAGGCATCGAGATGTGCGCTGTCAGGGCTGGTGCGGCGCACGGCGTCCATGCTGCGCAGCGCTACCAGCAACTGGTCGGCGCCGGTGTCTATCCATACCGGTGCGGCCAGCAGATCGTCTTCATTCAAGCCGAGCAGCGCTGCCATCTCGGCTTGCGTCAGGTTTGTCGGCGCCGTTTTCAATCCGCCGCCTTGAGGCGCGGTGAAAGTCCAGACGTCGCCGTCGGCGGACACCGGGACCACGCCGGCTGCGAATTCCAGCGACAGCCTGTCGCCGGCGCCGGCGCCGGCAAGATCGCGCACCACGTGCGCGGTGCCCAGCGTCGGATGGCCGGCAAAGCGCATTTCATAACCCGGCGTAAAAATCCGTACACGGGCAGCGGCGTGCTCGGACGGCAGGATAAACGTGGTTTCCGAGAGATTGAATTGCAGCGCCAGCGCCCGCATGGTGGCGTCGTCCATGCCGCGGGCGTCTTCAAACACGCAGAGCTGGTTGCCGCCGAAAGTGGATTCTGCAAAGACATTGAGAAGACGGAATGCGTAGGATGGCATGGGAATCCTGCTGGTTTGACGAGCCTGCAATTCTAGCAGCTAGCCTGTTTTACCGATCCAGTTCATGGTGTTTCAAATACTCCATGTCTTGCAGCGGCGAGGCTCCGAACAGCCGGCGATACTCCCGGCTGAATTGCGATGGGCTTTCATAGCCCACCTTGAAGGCCGCCGTGGCGGCTTCGATGTTGCCGCCCAAGAGCAGCTTGCGCGCTTCCAGCAAGCGTATCTGCTTTTGATACTGCAAGGGGCTCATGACGGTGATGGCCTTGAAGCGGTGGTGCAGGTTCGATACGCTCATGCTGACCGTCTTGGCCAGCTTCTCGATCTGCATCGGTTCGGCGTAGTTGGTCTTGATCCAGTGGATCGCCTGGTTGACTCCTTTTTCCTGGTAATGGGCCAGCACGGTCTGGCCCAGCACGTCGCCGTCTTTGGCGGTGATCAGGCGATACAGGATTTCCTGCTTGACCAGGGGCGCCAGTGCGGCCAAGTCCCGGGGTTTCCGCAATAACCGCAACAAGCGCAGGAATGCATCCTGCAGTTCAGCATCCGATTCCTCCACATAGGCGCCGGCGCGCGAGCGGGAATTCTTTGGGACCGGGATATTTCTTTCGATGACCTGCGCTGCTATTTCCCTGGCGTCCAGGTCGATCCTTATCCCAAGATAAGGCTGCGCGGCAGATGCTTCCACCACCTGGCCTGAAACCGGCATGTCGATTGCGGACAGCACATAACTGCCGCTGCCGTAGTGCGTGATCTCGGTTCCGATCAAGACCTTTTTTGTCCCCTGCAGCACCAGGCACATCGACGGCTCCAGCATGCCCCTGCTGAGTTCGGTGGGGCGGGTGAAGCGGATGAACGAGAGATAAGGCAGCGCGGTGGAGACGTCGCGCTGTTCTTCAGGAATGTTTTCGAAATGGCTCAGCACCTCCGCCCGCAGGAGGTCCAGCGGGCCGGAGGAAGGTATCGGAGGATTGCCGCTATTGCGCATTTTCATTGCTTGTTTCACCGTGACCCATGACGGCTTTCGGCTCCAGGTAGGCTTCAAGTCCATATGTGCCGAATTCCCGGCCGATGCCGGATTGCTTGAATCCGCCAAACGGGGCTCTGGGTTCATCATACATGCCATTGATGAACACCCGGCCGGCGACGATCCGGGCCGCCACCTTGTTTGCCCTGCCGACATCCGCCGAACTGACGAAAGCGTGCAAGCCATAGACAGTATCGTTCGCGATGTCGATGGCTTCCTCCTCGGTTGCATAGCTCAGGATGACCAGCACCGGCCCGAAAATTTCTTCTTTTGCAATCCGCATGTCCATGGTGACGTTCGCGAATACGGTGGGCTGCACGAAATAGCCCTGGTCCAGCCCGGCCGGATGGCCGGCGCCGCCGACCAGCAATTCCGCGCCTTCTTCCACGCCCAGGCGGATATAGCGCTGCACGCGGTCATATTGGGTTTGCGAGACCATCGGCCCGATCGCCGTGTCGGGGTTGTGCGGATCCCCCACTTGCAAGGCTTGCATCGCTTTTGCTGCCAGGCGCTTGACTTCATCCAGGCGGCTCGCAGGAACGATCAGGCGGGTGCCTGCCATGCACGCCTGGCCGCTGTTGACGGTCGCCGCCGCTATTGCGACAGGGATGGCTTGTTCCAGGTCCGCATCATCCAGGATCACGTTTGGAGATTTGCCGCCGAGTTCCAGGGTTACCCGCTTCATGGTGTCGACCGCGCCGCGTGCGATGGTTTTGCCGACATCGGTCGAGCCGGTGAACGAAATCTTGGCAATGTCGGGATGGCGGGTGATTTCCGCGCCCACCGTGGCGCCGCGGCCGGTGACGATGTTGAACACGCCGGCCGGCAAACCGGCGGCATGCAGGCACTCGGTCAGCAGCTGGGTTTGCAGGGAACTCAGTTCGCTGGGCTTGATCACGGCAGTGCTGCCGGCGGCAATCGCCATGGCCAGCTTGCTGCAGATGAAACCGTAGTTGGCGTTCCAGGGAGTGATGAGGCCGACCACGCCGAGCGGCTCCAGCACCACTTTGGAGATGCCGACATGCTTGACGAAATCGAATGTCTTCAGCAGTTCCCTGGCCTGAAGAAAGCTGTTGGCCGCGCGCTGCGTGGTGGCACTGCTCGTGCGGTACGGGCCGCCGTACTCTTCGATCATGGTCTCCCGCAGTTCGTCCGAGCGGGCTGCTACGGCATCGTGCAAGCGCTGCAGATACGCCATGCGCTGTTCTTTGGTGGTTTGCGAAAAACTCTTGTAGGCAGCCTTCGCCGCTGCAATCGCGGCTTGTGCATCCTGTTCATCGGCGAGCGTGACTTTGCCGATCACCGTCCTGGTCGATGGATTGACGAGTTCAAATATTTCAGTGCCGTGGGGTTTGATGAATCTGCCGTTGATATAGATATGGTCTACCGTTTTCATGGGATCTCCGTTGATGGATAAAACGTTGATCTCATCTTAGGCGGGCAGGCATCGGGCAGGGTAGACCAATGCTGTGCGAGGATTGCCTGATTCTGCCGAATCGGCATGTGGCGGACTGCATGCAGATGGCCGCGGAGTGCCCGCAAATGGCGCTTTGGCGGCGGCCGGTCCGGGACGCATGCCGGATGCTGTCTCTGAATTCCAACAAGAGTGTTAATTCTTGCAAAGTATCCGGATTAATAATATTTCCCGTTGGTAATTAACAGTGCTGGCAGTTATGATTTGATAAGATTTGCCTTCAGGTAAAATATAACGTTAAATATTGTTTAAATAACATTTATCAGTAACGGTTCAATTTCGAGGAACCCCGCATGAGCAGTTTGCCTCAATCCATCCTGGCCTTGGTGCAGGATCGCCAGCATAACCGGATATTGCGCCTGTCTTTCCCCCATGGCGACGGGCCGCGCACGACATTGGTGGCGAATCGCCTCGAAGCCGAAGAAGGCTTGTCGCGCGATTTCGAATACAGGGTTGAAGTGCTGGCGGACGACGCCAGCATCCCGCTCAAGGATATCCAGGGCAAGATGGTGACAGTGGAACTGGTGCGCGGCGATGGCAGCCTGCGCTATTTCAACGGCTATGTCTTCGAATTCCGGCTGGCCAGGACCGACGGCAGCGTGGCGTTTTACTCAATGGTCCTGAAGCCGTGGCTAGCCTATCTCCGGCTGCGGAAAAACAATCTTCTGTTCCATGGCAAGACGCTGAACGAGCAAACGCAAAACATCTTCAGCGATTACGGCGCGCATGCCGACTGGGATTCACGCGTCAAGGGCAGCGACCTGCCGTTTACCATGGCCTGCCAGTTCGACGAATCCGATCACAACTACCTGCACCGGCGCTGGGAAGCCGCCGGCTGGCACTACTGGTATGAGCATTCCGAGAAGGGGCATCAGCTGGTCCTGTCGGACGATTCGACGCAGGCCGAACCGATCGCCGGCAGCAGTCCGGAAATCCGTTTCCAGCGCCACGCCGGCGCGCAGGAAGAAGACGCCATCGGCGAATGGACGCCGGTGCGGCAGATCGTCCCGGGCCGGGTCGCCCTGTCGGGATTCAATTTCAAGGCGCCGATCCCGGCCAACCTCGACATCCCGACCATCAACCAGCAAGGCGACGTGCTCGATGTCGAGTCGTACGAATACGCAGGCGCATATGGCTTCAAGGACCGCCAGGATGGCGACGCCATGGCCAAGCGGCAGATGGAGCAGATTGAAGCCAGCGGCAAGCATGTGGCGGCGGCAGGCAACAGCCGCTTTGCCGTGCCGGGGCGTTCGTTCGTGCTGACCGGACACTTCAACGTCGGCGCCTCCGGCCAGGCGGGGGGGGCGGACAAGAATGCGTTCCTGATCGTCAGCGTGGTCCATAGCGCCAGCAACAATTACCTGCAGCAGGCTGACCAGGCGGCGGCCTATGACAACCGCCTGGTCTGCATCCGCAAGAGCATCCCGTGGCGTCCGGCGCGCGGCTTCAATAGCGTCGACACCAGGATCCAGGCGCCGCAGACGGCGACCGTGGTCGGGCCGGCCGGGCAGGATGTCTACGTCGACGAATTCGCCCGGGTCAGGCTGCAATTCCATTGGGACCGCATCGGCGCCAATGATGAAAAGAGTTCCGCCTGGGTGCGTGTCGCCAGTCCTTGGGCCGGCAGCGACCTCGGCTCCATCTCCACCCCGCGCATCGGCTCCGAATGCATCGTCCAGTGGCTGGACGGCAATCCGGACCATCCGATCATCACCGGCGCCGTCTACAACCAGAGCAACATGCCGCCATGGCAGCTGGCCGGCCAGCAGGTACTGACCGGCATGCGCAGCCGCGAGTTCGGCAATGGCGGCAGCGGCCGCAGCAACCACCTGATCCTGGACGATAGCAACGGCAAGATCCAGGCGCAGCTGAAAAGCGACCATCAGCACAGCCAGCTTTCCCTCGGCAACATCACGCGCATCGAGGACAATGCCGGGCGCAAGGATTTCCGCGGCGAAGGTTGGGAATTGCGCACCGACGGCCACGGCGTCGCCCGTTCCGCCAAGGGCATGCTGATCACGACCGAGGCGCGCTCCGGCGCGGCTTCGCATATCAAGGACATGGGCGAAACGGTGCAGCGCTTGTCGGCGGCGACGGACGGCCATCAGGCGCTGGCCGAATTGGCCGAGCAGAGCGGCGCCCAGGAAGCACCTGCACAGCAAACCAATGTCGCGCAGGCGCTCACAAGCCAGAACCAGGCAATCCAGGGCGGCGCTGCCGAAGGCGAGGACGGTTTCCCTGAGCTGGCGGCGCCGCACCTGGTGCTGGCCAGCCCGGCCGGGATCGAAACGACGACGGCGCAGTCGATGCATATCGCCAGCACCCAGCATACCGCGATCAGTTCCGGCAAGAGCCTGTCGATCGCCAGCGGCGACAGCCTGTTTGCCAGCGTTGCCCAGACCTTCCGCCTGTTTGTCCATAAGGCCGGCATGAAAATGATCGCAGCGGCAGGCGACATCGACGTCAAGGCGCTGTCGAACAACATCAACCTGCTGGCCAAGCTGAACATCAGCGTGACTGCCGAGCGCGTCACCATCACGGCCAAGGAAGAAGTCTTGATCAACGGCGGCGGCAGCTATGTCAAGCACAATGCCGGCGGCATCGAATACGGCACCAACGGTCCGCATCTGGTGCATGCGGCGAGCCGCAGCTGGCCTGGGCCGAAAAGCCTGCCGGTCAAGACCCAGCCCGATATCTGCGTCAGCTGCATGCAGGAAGCGAATCAGCAGGCTTCCACGCTGACCAAGCGGCTCTGAATGGATATCACATGAACGCTCCGTTACACGCAGTTCCAGATTCGGCAGAATCAACGCCATCGCATGATCCGCAACAATTCCTGGATGAAGTCGCGCAGGCGCTGAGCCACGATTTGCGCATCCTGCTGCGGCCGCCGCGCACTGCCCAGTGTTACGCGCTGGTCAACGCGGGGCAATGTGCGCCGGGCAGCATCGCCAAGCTCATCGCTGACTACGAACTTGATGCGGAGCCTTTGTTTGCGCACACGGCGGAGGATGCGCACGTGGACCAGGGGCCATGGCTGTTGCGCTTGCCGCCGCAGCCTTCGGATGCTTTGCTGCTGCGCCTTGCCACCGACGCCGGCAACAGACAGGCGCTCAGCGTGATCGCCAGTCCGCTGCGCAATCACGTACTGTGCGTCCATCTGCGCAGCTGGTTCAACGGCCTGCTGGAAGATAAGTCGCAAGTGCTGATGCGTTATTTCGACCCGCGCATCGGCCTGGACATGGCCCAATGCTGGCCGCAACCGGTGCGCCAGCAATTCCTCAGCGCGATGCAATGGTGGGCAAGCTGGGACCATTTGTTCGCGCCGCGCGTCATCCGCGGCGCAGCGCAGCCGCAGCCGGCCGCGCTCAGCGAACCGCTGGCAATCGGCGCCGAACTGCAGCTGGCGCTGGATCGCCTGAACCACGCCGAGCGGTTGCAAGCCCTGGTCCTGAAAGAAGATACCGATCCCGGCGAGCTCGACCACATCGCCGCGCCCGTGCTGCGTGTGATCGCCCATCTCCAGCTGCAGCTGGCCGAGCAGCTGGATTTGAACGAATGGAGCGACCAGCGGCTGCTGATCGCGCTTGGTTTGCGCATGCACCCGCGCGCTTGCGACGAGCCGCAGCTAAACGCCTTGCTGCGCGCCAGCGCCGCTGCGAAGGAATCGATCGCTGCCGTCATCGGGCGTATGCCCGCGGCGTATTGGGAAGGGCAGCAGGCCGATGCGCCGCGCAGCCTGGCGCTTCTCTCAGAAAAAATACTGACCCCGTTACGCCTGCGCCGCGCTGGAAACGTTTCCAGCCATCCGCTAGCGTCATTGGCCTAATACTTTTATCCGGACTATTACATGGCTGATATCTCTTCAAGCGTAGCAAATGCCTCCAGCGGCAAGAACCAGACTCCCGGCGTTACCGAGTGCGAAAAAGATCCTCCTATCAGTGCTGTCATTCTTTATCCCAGCCTCGGCACGCCGTTGATCCTGGCGCCGGGGCAAACCAAGTGCAGCATTTTCCTGGGAGCGGCTGCGGAAGCGCGTACGCACTTCACCATTGATGAGAAGACCAAGCAGGCGCATACCATCCATTGCGCGACTGACCGCCATCTGCGCCTGTATGACATCAAGAAAAAGGACACAAAGACCGACACCACCCAGGGCACCTTGTTTGGGGATGGCAAGACATTTTCCAAGGCCAAGACAGCCATCAACGGCTGGCTGGTGGGTGACTTCGCTGCCGGGGCCTTGATCAAGAACCGGCACGGCCAGCCGTTTGCCACGATTTCAACCCAGGCCGCCGAAGTGTACCGGGGGCTAAGCCATGTCTACGAAATCGAGATAGACCTGACGCAAGGCCCGTTTACCAGTATTGGCACCGATGCCTTCAAAACGTTTGCCTGGATGGTGGAAATCGATGAGGAACATGCCCGTCATCAGGAATATCAAGGGGTTACCCATGTCGAAGGACAGGACATGTACATCCACGATTTCCTGCATAACCAGAAAAATGCCGCCGCCAATCATTTTGCGCGGCCCTATGAATTCAATCTCGATAATTTCCAGGCAACTGGCCTGCCGGCGCAGAGGACTGACCGGCTGATGAGCTGGCATCCGGTCATTCGCGGCAAGAGCGACACGCTCAAGATCGGCCATCTGTCAGATGTGCATGTGAATGTGCGCCACAATGCGTTGGCGCAATCTCCGGCCCGCGTGATCGAAGACGATGCGGCAGGCGCATTGGCGGACAAGGTCGGCGGCAAGGTGTGCAACAGTTTCATGGCTCTCAAGGATCTGTTTGAGCAATTCGGCAAGGGCGAGAACCGTGCCGATGCGATCTTTCTGACCGGCGACCTGATCGACTTCAACCGCAATATCGACCCGGACCAGGCCGGGGGAACCATTGGCGACCAATGGAGAAATTTCAACGTGCTCGGCAAGCTCGATGACAAAAACCTGTACAAGCGCGGCATGGACGATATGCTGATGTACAGCCTGGTGCGGCACTCTTACCGGGAATTGACGCTCCCCGTTTTCATGACGACCGGCAATCACGAGGCGTATGACGTGCCATACGGAGTCAGCCCGCGCGCCGACTCCAGTTTGAGCACCTGGGCTAACAAGATGGGGCGGATGGAAGAGATGGCAACCGGCATGTCGCCGGTGATGCCAACGATCAAGCGCGACGGATGGTGGTTCAAGACCTCTTCACGAGAAGAGCAGATAGCGGACCTGCGCAAGGACGTTGAGGCAGCCAGCGAGTGGATTGCCGGCAAGGCCAACGAAGGGATTGCCGCCGACCATAACATGACCATCTATGAAGCGACGCTGGCTTACGGTCCAACCTATGCGCAAATTTACACGGCGAGGAATTTTCACGCGGACAATTTCGACTGGTTCAGCGCCCTGTTCACGCCGCTGTCGGATTTTGTCATCCCATACGGCGCGAAACCGGAAGACCCGGCCGGCAAAGATGCAAAGCAGGTGCTGTGCGGCCTGGAATGGGGCAATGGCGAGGTCTACATCAACTTGAGCATGGAAAAAGTAAAGGGGATGGCGGGCGACAGGATCTGGCGCCAGAGCAGCAGCCCTGATGCGCAAGGCAGCACGGTCTTGCCCCGTGCCACGCATTCGATCAATGAACAGCAGAAGCATATTCTTAATTCTGCCGGGCTTTACAAGCAGAACTCCAAGGCAAAGCTGCTGGTGGCGACGCATTTCACCATCATCAACTACAACAAATCGCCGCTGAATGCCAAGCTCAGCATCACGCCGTTTGACAGAGTGCTGTCGGAAGGGCAGGTCCGCGTCGTCGATACGCCAGCTTTTAATGATGCCAATTTCGGCACTTGCGAAAAGAATCTCAAGTGGTATTTCGATACCTGTGTCTTTGTCGACGATACGCGGCGTGTCAATCATCACTTGTCCGGCCATAGCCATCGTTCGGGACTGTACCGGCCGACGCCAGAAGACCGCCCTAACATGTTGAGACGGGCCAATATTGCCGATTCACGCGACCCTGGGCTGCACGGGGAGCAAAAAAGCTCGGACCAGCACACCAATTTTATCGTCAGCAGCTGCGGCGGCCCGATCGGCGTGCAAAACCTGTATGGGGAGCTCAATGGCTGGACCCTGCGTCCGCCTAGCGGAACCTTGCTGGATGCTAAGGGTGGTGCGATTAAACAAGTCAAGACCAGCGATCCTAAAAAGAACACGCAGCCGCGCTTGTGCGTGGCGCTCGACTATCTGGCTGTCATGAGCCGTGGCGACAGCGACATAGCCATGCCGCTGAATTTCATGTGTACCGACTTCAAGCCTGGGCAGGCGCTTTTTTCCCGTACCGTGGATGTCACTCTTAGCGACCAGATGACAGGGTTGGCGTGTATAACTGGAATGAACATATGGGTATTTGTCGGGGGACGGGATGAAGAAACAGGCGACGCAAAAAAAACCTGGCACCGGCTCACGCCATCTTTCTCGGATGCGCCAAAGCAGTTGTTTGGCTCTTCCAGCGGCAGCAAAAAGCGCCTGACGTTTAGCGCATCGGATCTGAATGTGCTGGACAGCGCATTCAGGGCAAATGGCGGGACAAAAATCCCGCAAGCTTTTTGCGAAGTCTTGTTGAAGAAACCAACCGTTGCCGCCGGCCAGCCCGATTGGGGCAAAGACATGAACTTCAGCGATTCGTGGGTATTTCCGCTGGAGATTCAATTTAGAATAACGGAAATCGGAGCCGTGCCGCTTATCGGCAGGCCAGCCGGAGAGCGGGGCGAAGTGCCAGATTGGGGATGGTTATTTAAAACCTACCGGAACGGCCCAGGAAACAGCTATCCGGATCCTCAAAAAGTCATTAAAGGCTGAACATGATAATCATAACTTCACGGCGGAGTTTTCTGCGCCGTGTCAGTGTTTTTGCTTTAAGTCTAACCAACATAACAGGATGTGATGCCATGAGCAGCAAAAAACCAATTGGCGAATTTGGAAAAGTTTTTGACTACCTGCAAAATCCGGAGCTCCGCCAGAAAGAAAATGGCGACGCCCTCATGACAATCAATAGCGCGTCATTTGGCGGCACTGAATTTCATGGCCAGGCATGGCGCAACATCCGTTTCGTCGACTGCGATTTTGCAAGCTCATATGCCATCAAATTGAAGGGCAGTGAAGATCTGCAATTCGACGGTTGCCGCTTTGGCGGAATTTTGGGATTCGGCAAAATGAATCGGGTCCAGTTTTCCAAATGCGCGGGTGTCGGCAAGCTGAATCTGATCGGCGATCCGGGCAGTACGAAAGTCCGTTTCGAAGACTGTAAATTCCAGGGTGACGGCGCCGATCAAAACCATTTTGGCGCATTAGGGACCGAAGGCGAAACGGAGTTCACGCGCTGCCAGTTCAAGTACATGAGCATCTATGGCGATACCAAGCTGACTATCAGGGACTGTCAATTTGAAAATGTTGATTGCCCGATAGATGCGGCGACAGGCGGTTCTGAAGTTCTTATAGAGAACTCCAAGCTGCGCGGAAATTTTGATATGCGTCCTGCCGCATTTTTATCCCTCACCATTCGCAATACCGCCATCGATAACATCGACCTGTCCGAAGCCACGGTCAAGGGCGATGTGCTGATGGAATCGCTGGATGCGGGTTATGTCAATGCCTTGTTTGGATCGGCGGCAAGCCTGACCATACGGAACTGCCAGATCAAGGGGAACGGACGAGACGTATTCCAGACTTCGCCGGCCAAGATCGTGCGTATCGACATTGATAATGTCACGTTTGGAAAAGCCAGCGAAGGGGTGTTTATCGGTGGAGGCTTTTCCAGCAAGAAGGAAATAGCGCGCGTCAACCAGTCCCTGCGTCTTCACAATTGCAAGATTCCTGTGCTGGCATCGAATCATATAAATACCGCAAACCTGATTCTCGATAATTGCGCTATCCAGGAAGCCAGTTTCAAGGAAAGCCGCATCAGCAGGCTCGATATCAAGAATACCAAGATCCTCGAAAGGCTTGATTTCACGAATACGCAGGTCGAAACGCAAGATTTAACGACACTGGCGCCGTATAAAGGACGTGTTGATAAATTAGACGGATCAAATGTAAAGCTGCCGGGTTAAGTTCGACGAGCGGCAGACTCCGCAATTTTTAGATTGGAAAAACACGATGATGGAAACGAGTGAAGCCCAGGCCAGCTGGCTGAGTTTATTGCCAGTTGTACCGGTGCTGTTGGTGCTGGCATTGCTTGTGTGGATCGTCAAAATCGCCAGGTCGGCAAAAAAGCAGGAATCGAATGCTCCGGATGCAAATGCCGGCACCCGCGCGTGGGATTGGATACTGCGCGGCATCGGCCTGTCGTTATTGGTTAGTGTCGCCTTTATTGTATTAACCGTCCTCCTGGGCCGCTCCATCAATTCTGCTGCCGTCGCTCCCTTCATTCCGCCGCTGTTTACCCTGTTATTCATAGGATGGCGCCGCATGATGAGGATGGCGCCGGAGAGCGCGGATCCCGCCACTCCGGCCTCGCGCCCGAACACCTGGATCTGGCTGCTGGTGGCAGTCGGATTGTTCCTGTTTTTCTGGCTGGCGTCGGTGAATATCGTCTATGTTTTTTATCTGGCCCTGCCTGCGCTGATAATCGCCGCATGGTATTGCGCTAGGAGGCAATGGCGGAAAGAGGCTTACCTGGCGGTGGGCAGCGCCATCGCCTTTCCGTTTGTGGGTATCGGACTTGTGGTGGCGATGAACGTGCTGTCCATGTATTCTGGTTCTTCTTACAGATGAATTCCGGATCGGATGTGGCCGCGAAATTGCGAATGCTGCCTGCGTGGCTTAATGTAGTTGGATTATTTTTTCAGGACAAATCATGGCTCTAAAAATCATCGTGGTGGGCGACAAAACCAGTCATGGCGGTCATGTGATCAGCGGTTCTCCCACGCATAACGTGCTGGACAAGCCGATTGCACGGCTGGGCGACCTGGTCGAATGTCCGCTGGTCTATCCGGGCGGTAAACCGCACGGCGTCAACAAGATCATCGAAGGGCATTCGACGTTTATCCTTGACGGGATTCCCGTTGCGCTGGAAGGTCACAAGACCGAATGCGGCTGTACGCTGATCGGCAGCATCGGCGCCACTGTGGGATAAATCAAACCGTTCCGTTAAAATTTGTCGCTATTTTGAAACAAATTTGTACTGCAACCAAACACGCAATGAGGATGCAATTGTTTCGTTAGTTCAGGGGGACATTCTCCAGGCAATTGCTGACTCTGCGACCCGCTCGTATCAATCTTGCAGCCGCCGCTCCTCGATCAGTCCAAAATCAGCAGTATAAGAAATGCTTTGATGCTTCTCCGTTGCTTGTAAAGGTGCGTGAGTTTTCTCTCGCTGCGGCTGATAAAAACGATCTAGCCAGGTAGCTGTTCGTTTGCGCGCCGAATTGATAATCATCTAGCCGTCCCCTCCATTGCCTGGCGAGCGCCGCCACCCTGTCGCAAGACCCCTTGAAACCCGATTCCAACAGATCCTCGTGAATCTGTTTCGGGCTGCGCCGTTGCTTGCCGGATTTCACGCCTGGCGGCTTTGATACGTTGACGAGGATTGCCCGACATGCGTCATTGTCCGCAACACTGAAGGAAATCCCCACGCAGAACTAAGGGTTTCCTGATTACATTTTTCGTCAAATTTACTCACCATATGCTAATTGGAGAACTGGATAAAGGGAGGGCACAAAGTTTTTTCTGAAATTCCCGACTAACAAAAACAAAAAGAATGTTCAAATTCCATGGAGACAACGATGCAAGGAAACAGGATGTCCAGTGTCATTTTTTGCCTGATGACACTAGGATTTTACACAAACGCATTTGCCGAATTACCGCCGATCAAGATAGGAATCATTGGTCCTGTCACAGGAAAGTCATCGGAGGACATGGGGCAAAGTATTGTCGGCGGCGCCAGGGTATTCCTTGCCGACATCAATCAGATCGGTGGGGTCATGGGACGACGGATCGAACTGGTCGAGCGTGACGACCAAGCTAAACCGGAGCTCGGGGTTGCCATGGCCAAAGAATTGATCGAGAAGGAAAAAGTGGTCGCCGTGGTCGGTTTCGGCAATACCGGTGTTGCGCTGCCTGCGGCGAAAATATTCCAGGAAGCCAAGATCCCGTTGATCGTGACAGGCGCCACCGGCGCGGCGATTACCAAATCCTTCATGCCGCCGGCCTATCCGGTCAGCTATGTGTTCCGCTCTGGCACCAACGATGCGCTGCAGCCGATCGTGATTCTCAACGATGTGATCGATCGCCGCAAGATCGATAAAATTGCGCTGTTGCATGATGACAGCCCCTTTGGCCAGTTCGCCAAGCAAAACATACTGGCGGAGCTGGAACGGCGCAAGATCAAGCCAGTGCTGGTGGAGAGCTTCAAGGTTGGCGACATAGATATGACAATACAACTGCAGCATGCGAAAGAAAACGGTGCTCAGGCGATCGTACTGTATTGCCTTGGCCCGGAAGGGGCAATGGTAGTGAAAAGCGCAGAAAAACTGAAATTGAAACTGCCGATGGTTGGGCCGTGGACTTTATCGCAACAGACATTCATAGACAAGTCAGGTGCGGCCGCTGAAGGTACGCGTACTTCAGTGACGTTCATTGAAAACGACCTAAGTTCAGTGAGTAATCAATTCTCGCTGACCTATCGAAACATTAACAAGGTTAACCACATTCCATCTGCCATGGTTGCCGCCCAGACCTATGATGCGCTGCGCTTGCTGACGCTGGCGTTATTCCAGGCCAACTCGGTGGACGGTTCGAAGATAAAGGATGCTCTAGAGAACTTGCAGGTGCACACAACATCTACAATCGTCTCGCGCTACTACAAGCCTTTTTCGCCGACCGATCATGAAGCGATAACCCTAAACATGATCGTCATGGGAGAAATCGCCAACGGCAAGGTCGTCTATGCTTATAAGGAAGATGCGAATAGAGGATCGATCGCACGTGTGAAAAACACCCAATAGGCACATGGTCGTTATGGTGCCCCAAGACAGCGAAAAAAATGGCGCAGTCACGAGTGTCTTGGGGTGAACCCGCGCCAGCGCCGGGCTATCAATCACCTAACCAATTCGAAGCACAACACGCTCTGCAAGCGACTTGGATTCTCGATCAATCTTGGTCCAGTCCGAGAGAGGACTGCTAGATGACTATTAGTTTTGGACACAAATCAACAGATTGAGATTGAAATGAAAAAAACGCCGCAAAACCATGTATTTACGTGGTTTGCAGCGTTTTTTTGCGATTTCTTGAAATGTTTCGTGGTGCCGGAGAGAGGAGTCGAACCCCCGACCTCTTCATTACGAATGAATTGCTCTACCAACTGAGCTACACCGGCACTACTTTTGCAAAAGCCCATGCAAGAGTACGAATATATTCTAGCAGCAATCAACCGCGAAATTAAAGCAATTCAATGCCCAGGCAAGGCGGCATCCGCATTTCGCTCAGGCCGGCAGCGGTAAATCTCGCGATAAGCCGCCAGGCGCGGCTGCAGTGCTGCGTGGCGCTGCGCATTCGGCGTAAATGCCTCGCGCAGCGGCGGCTTGGCGCAGATGACGGCTTCCTTGCCAGGCTGGTCGTTGGCAGCCAGCCAGGCCAGGCGGGCGGCGCCCAGCGCGCCGCCGGTTTCGCTGCCGACGTGGGTCACCATGCGCACATTCAGCGCATCGGCGATCAGTTGCGCCCAGTAAGGGCTGCGCGAACCGCCGCCTACCAGCGACAGCTCCGTGACCTCGGTGCCGGCGGTGTGCAAGGCGGCGAGGCCGTCGGCCATGCCGAAAGTGACGCCTTCGATCACGGCATAACCGAGCGCGGCACGGCCGTGGGCGTGCGACAGGCCGTGGAATACGCCTTGCGCATAGGGATCGTTGTGTGGGGTGCGTTCGCCCGACAGGTAGGGCAGGAACAGCGGCGCGTTTTCCAGCGCAGCCGTATCCAGTTCGGCGATTTCCGCCAGCAATGTGGTTTCGTCGACACTGACCAGCCGGCAGAACCAGCGCAGGCAGCTGGCGGCCGACAGCATCACGCTCATCTGGTGCCAGCGGCCGGGCAGGGCGTGGCAGAAGGCGTGCACCGCCTGGGCCGGGTTAGGGCGGAAACGGTCGTTGACGACGAACAGCACGCCCGAGGTGCCGAGCGAGACAAAACCGTCGCCGGGATTCACCGCGCCGATGCCTACCGCGCTGGCGGCGCCATCGCCGCCGCCGCCGGCCACGATGACTTCCGGCGACAAGCCCCAGGCGTCAGCCACTTCAGGCAACAGCGTGCCTGACGATTCTCCGCCTTCGACCAGGCGCGGCATGTGCGAACGGCGCATGCCGGTCGCCGCCAGCAGTTCGTCCGACCAGTCGCGTTTGGCGACATCGAGCCACAGGGTGCCTGCCGCATCGGATGGTTCGGATACCTTGTTGCCGGTCATCTTCAGGCGCAGCCAGTCCTTCGGCAGCAGCACCATCTGCATGGCGGCAAATACTTCCGGTTCGTGGCGCGCCAGCCACAGCAGCTTGGGGGCGGTGAAACCGGGCATGGCCAGGTTGCCGGCGATCTGGTGCAATTGCGGCGCGCGTTCGGTCAGTTCGACGCATTCGCTGATGCTGCGCAAATCGTTCCACAGGATCGCCGGACGCAAGACGCGGTCTTGCGCGCCGAGCACTACGGCGCCGTGCATCTGGCCCGACAGGCCGATGGCGCGCACGGCGCGGAATTCTGCCGGCGCTTTTGCGCGCAGCTTGGCGATGGCTTCGCCGGTGGCTTGCCACCATTGCCCGGGATCCTGTTCCGACCAGCGCGGCTGCGGGCGCGACACGGTGAGCGCACTGCCGGCGTCGGCCAGCAGCTTGCCGGACTGATCCATCAGGACGATCTTGACTTCCGAAGTGCCCAAATCGATGCCGAGATACATATCTCCATCCTATTGTATTTTTATGGGTGATTATTGCAGCAACAGATGCTGCCAGCGCAGCATCCGGTCAGGTCTGCTGGGCAAGCCAGTCCTGGACATGCACCAGCGCCGCGCGCAGCGGCAGCTCCAGCTGCGGGCTGCCAGCTAGTGTGCCCCATAAGGCGGGATCGGCGCAATAGGCGCGCACCGGGTCGGGGCTGCCGAGCATGGCGCGGGTCGCGTTTTCATCGAAGATGCCGTCCTGGTAGGCATAGGGCAGTTCGTTTTTCGCCCAGCGTTGCAGGAACAGGAAGAACAGCGCCGGCAGGACCAGGGTGGCGTGCGGCACGGCGCCGCGGGCGATGCATTCCTGCAGGGTCGGCACGATGAAGCCGGGAATCTTGGAAAAGCCGTCGGCGGCGACGCGCTGGTTGCTGTCCTGGATATTCGGATTGCCGAAGCGCTCCAGCACCACATCGCGGTAGTCCGCCAGGTCGAGCGGGCTCGGCGTCAGGCAGGGAATCACGTCTTGCGTGACATAGTCGTACGCCATTTTGCGGATATCCGCCCGGGCGCAGCCTTCGTGGATATAGTTCAGGCCAACCAGCGTGCCGGCCCAGGCGATGCAGCTATGGGTGGCATTGAGTATGCGGATCTTGGCTTCTTCATAGGGCAGCACCGACTGCACCATTTCGACGCCGACCTTTTCCAGCGCCGGGCGGCCTGCGGCGAAGCGGTCTTCGATCACCCACTGGATGAACGACTCTGCCATCAATGCGCAAGGATCGGCCTGGCCGAGCGCTTGCGCCACCCGTGTCCTGACTTCCTCGGTGGGGCGCGGCGTGATGCGGTCGACCATCGAATTGGGGCTGCTGGTGTGGTCCGCCACCCATTGCTGCAAGTCGGTTTCGCCGCGCAATGCGAGGAACTGCAGCAAGCCGTCGTGGAAGCGTTCGCCGTTGTGGCGCAGGTTGTCGCAATTGAGCAGGGTGACCGGGCCGTTGCTGGCTGCGGCGCGTGCGCGCAGGATGGCGGTCAGGGCGCCGTAGACGGTGTTCAGTTCGCCTTGCAGGTCGGCGGCCAGGTCGGGATTGCCGGTGTCCAGCTTGTGGTGATGGTCCAGGTAGTAGCCGGCTTCGGTAACCGTGAACGAAATGATCCTGGTGCTGGCCTTGGCGCCGAACGCGGTCAGTTCCAGCAGCGCCGCGTCCCACGGCACGATGGTCTTGATCGAACGGATCGTTTCGTAGCTGCGCACGCCGCCCGGCGTCACGGTTTCCAGCGTATAGGCGCCGCCCTGGCGTTCCAGCGCGTCGAGCAGCGGCGTCATGTCGTCGCGGATGTTGGCCAGCGCCAGCGACCAGCTGGTGTCGCCGGTTTCCATCAGGTGATGCAGGTATACCGCCTGGTGGGCGCGATGGAAGGAGCCTGCGCCGATGTGCAGCCAGGTATTGCCGGCTGCGTCAGTAGGAGAGGAGGTGGCTTGCATGGTGAGTCCTGGATAAATGATGGCTGACGCCGCTTTGGTAAATAATGTCTTATGCCGTCTGTGCAGTGGCTGGATGGTTCTGTCCGGTTGCGGAGACGGTTGCATCCAGCCGGCGCAAGGCGCGGCCGCCCTGGTCGAACAGGTGGCAACGCTGGGGATCGGCCGACACGCCGATTTCGCTGCCGCGCTGCATGTCCACCGTATCGGCTACGCGCAGCACCAGCGGCTCTTCGGATGCGGTTGAATCGGCGTACAGATAGGAGAAATCGCCCAGCGCCTCCAGCACCGTGAACTTTGCCTTCAGCATCGGATTGTGCGAATCGAGCATCAAGTGTTCGGCACGCACGCCGATGCTGACCGGCGCGCCGATCTGCAGGCTGCTGCCGTCGACCGTAACCGACTGGCGGCCGCCGCTGGCCAGTTCCACCAGCACGCCGTGATTGGCGATGGCTGCTACCTTGCCGTCGATGAAGTTCATTTTTGGCGAGCCGATGAAGCCCGCCACAAAACGATTCGCCGGGTGATGGTAAAGCTGCTGCGGCGAGCCGACCTGTTCTACCCGGCCGGCGGACAGCACCACGATCTTGTCGGCCAGGGTCATGGCTTCGATCTGGTCATGGGTAACGTAGATCATGGTGGTCTTGAGCTGGTCGTGCAGCCGCGAAAATTCCAGGCGCATCTTGACCCGCAGGGCCGAATCCAGGTTCGATAAAGGCTCGTCGAACAGGAACACGCTGGGTTCGCGCGTGATGGCGCGGCCGATGGCCACCCGCTGGCGCTGGCCGCCCGACAGGGCTTTCGGTTTGCGGTCCAGCAGATGATCGATGTGCAGGGTCTTGGCGGCGCGCTGGACCGCGATGTCGATCTCGGCTTTCGATTTTCCCGCGATCTTGAGGCCGAACGCCATGTTGTCGTACAGCGTCATGTGCGGATACAGCGCATAGGACTGGAACACCATGGCGATGCCGCGCTTGGCCGGCGGCACGTCGTTCATGCGAGTGTCGCCGATGAACAGGTCGCCGCTGGTGATATCTTCCAGGCCGGCGATCATGCGCAGCAGCGTGGATTTGCCGCAGCCGCTGGGGCCGACGAAGACGACGAATTCGCCATCCTCGATGTCGAGGTTGATGTCGCGCATGACTTCATTGTCGTCGTAGCTCTTGATGAGGTTCTTGATCGTTACGCCTGCCATGATGGTCTCCTTCTGTTTTGTTCTTGGATTGCCGCCGCGGATGGCGGCGATCCAGTGAAAATGCGTGGCATTACGCCGTCTGTTTACTGAGCAGCTCGGTCAGTTGCCGCATGTCGTCGAATATGCGTTCGGCGCCGGCCGCCAGCAGCCGGGCGCCGGCCCGCTGGCGGTCGTGCGCGACGCCGGTGAAGCCGATGACGCGGATGCCGGCGGCAACCGCCGAACGGACGCCGGTGATGCTGTCGTCAATCGCGATGCATTGCCGGGGCGCCACGCCAAAGCCGGCGGCGGCGGCGAGGTAGACGTCCGGCGCCGGTTTCGGACTGCCCAGTTGGTGGCCGCTGTGGATGTGGCCGTCGAACAGCTCCAGCAGATCGCAGCGGCGCAACCCGGCATGGATGCGGTCCAGGCTGCTGTTGCTGGCGACCGCCTTCGGCAAGGCAATCGCCGCCAGTGCTTCCCTGACGCCGGGAACCGGATTGACTTCTTCGCTGCAGGCGCGGCCGACCGCGAGGTTGATCGCATCGTAGTCCGCCGCGCCCAGTCCCAGCTTGAATTCGCTGTCGACTTCATCCAGCAGCAGATTGGTCATCATTCCCAGCCGCTCAGCGATTGCGCTGTGCAGCGCCGGGCCGGCCTGCAGCATGGACGGCGGCAAATACGGCGTCAGCTCGCGATGCAGGACGGCGAGGGCGATGCTCTCGCTATCGAGCAAAACGCCGTCGCAGTCGCAGATAAGGTGGCTGATATGGCTATCCATTGTTTTGCTCATTTCACCGCGCCGAAAGTAAGGCCGCGCACCAGCTGCTTTTGCGCCAGCCAGCCGAGCACCATGATCGGCGCGATCGCCAGCAGCGAAGCGGCCGACAGCTTGGCCCAGAACAGTCCTTCCGGATTCGAGTAGGAAGCAATGAAAACGGTCAGCGGCGCGCCGCTGACGCTGGTCAGGTTGATGCTCCAGAACGCTTCGTTCCATGACAGGATGATCAGCAGCAGGGCCGTCGAGACCAGCCCGGGCATGGAGGTCGGCAGCAGCAGGTGCACCATTTCCTGCCAGGCATTGGCGCCGTCGATGCGCGCCGCTTCCAGGATTTCCTTGGGCACGTCGTTGAAGTAGGTGAACGCCATCCAGACCGCGATCGGCAGGTTGATCAGGGTGTAGATGATGGTCAGGCCGGTCACCGTATCGAGCAGGCCGGTATTCTTGGCCAGCAGGTAGATCGGGATCAGCACGCCTACCGCCGGCATCATCTTGGTCGACAGCATCCACAGCAGCAGTTTCTGGGTGCGCGCGGTGGGGAAGAACGCCATCGAATACGCTGCCGGCACCGCGATCAGCAGCGACAGGATGGTGGAGCCGAGCGAGACGATCAGCGAATTGCCGACGAAGTTCATGTAATTGCTGCGCGCCATCACTTCATGGAAGCTTTCCAGCGTCGGCCAGAAGATCAGGGTCGGCACGTAAGCCTGGTGTTCAGTCTTGAAGGCGGTGATGGCAACCCAGAAGATAGGGAAGAACAGCACGATGGCGCAGGCCCACGCCACCAGCCCCAACCACAGGCGGTTTTTGTTTTTAGCGCTCATTTTTCGTTCGCTCCTTTCAGGTTCTTGGCCATCATCCGCACCAGGAAGAACGACACAATATTGGCCAGGACCACGGCGATGATGCCGCCGGCCGAGGCGATGCCGATATCGAACTGCTGCAGGCCGATCGAATACACCAGGTAAGCCAGGTTGGTGGTCGCCGTGCCCGGACCGCCGGCGGTCGTGGTGAAGATTTCGGCGAAAATCGACAGCAGGAAAATGGTTTCGATCATGATCACTACCGTGATCGCGCGCTTGAGATGGGGCAGCACGACATACCAGAACACCCGGATCGGTCCGGCGCCGTCCAGCTGCGCGGCTTCTTTCTGTTCCAGGTCGAGCGACTGCAATGCCGTCAGCAGGATCAGGAAGGCGAACGGGATCCATTGCCAGGCGACGATCATGATCACCGACAGCATCGGATATTCGGCCAGCCAGTCGATCGGCTCCAGGCCGGCCAGGCGCATGGCCCAGGCCAGCAGGCCGTAGACCGGATGCAGGATCATGTTTTTCCAGATCAGGGCGGCCACGGTAGGCATCACGAAGAACGGGCCGATCACCAGCAGGCGAGCGATGCCGCGACCGAAGAACGGCTGGTCGAACAGCACCGCCAGCAGCGTGCCGGCGACCACGCTGATGACCAGCACCGAGCCGATCAGCAGCAGCGTATTGAGGATCGACGGCCAGAATGCCGGATCGTTGAACAGGAAGGCATAGTTGTCCAGCCCGACAAAACCGGTGACGTCCGGCATCATCAGGTTGTAGCGGATGACCGAGAAGTACAGCGTCATCGCCAGCGGCACGATCATCCACAGCAGCAGCAGGAACACCGAGGGCGTTTGCAGCAGCCGTACCGGCTTGAATTTGCTGGTGTTTGGCCGTACCGGCAGGGCCGCGCTGGCGACCTGGGCGGAAGGAGTCGACATGATTTACCTCTTACGTTTTTGCGCTGCGGATGATGGACCTTGCAAGGGCATGGTCCGGCAGCGGCAAGGGAGGGCAGGCGGGCATAGCGTCCGCCTGCGGGCCTGCTGTTTTTATTGACTGCGTGTTATTACTTGCGCTGTCATTTTATATACCGCCCTTGACGCATCACCCGGTCCGCCTGCGCCTGCGATGTCTGCAACGCAGCTTCGACGGTCGATTTGCCCGCCAGCGCGCCGGCAATCGCCTGGCCGACTACCGTTCCCAGCGACTGGAACTCGGGAATGGTGACGAACTGGATGCCGGTGTAAGGCACTTTCTGCAAGGTGGCATCCTTGGTGTCGGCCGACTGGATCGCATTCAGCACGAAGTCGGAATAAGGCGCCGCCTTTTTGTATTCAGGCGAAGCGTAGGTCGACATGCGGGTGCCTGGAGGGACCAGGCCCCAGCCCTTTTCCTTGGCGACCAGCTGCACATATTCCTTGGAAGTCGCCCAGGCCGCGAATTTCTTGGCGGCGTCCTGCGATTTCGACGATTTCGGAATCGCCAGCGACCAGATCCACAGCCAATGCGCGCCCTTAGGCGTGACCGCCACCGGCGCCGGCGCAAACGCTACCTTGCCGACCACTTTCGATTCCTTGCTGCTGTAGATCATGCCGGCGGCCACCGTGGCGTCGATCCACATGCCGCATTTGCCGCTGGAGAACAGCACCAGGTTTTCGTTGAAGCCGTTGGAGGTGGCGCCTGCCGGGCCGTACTTGCGCAGCAGGTCGACATAGGTGGTGACGGCGTTTTTCCATTCTGGCGAGTTGAGCTGCGGCTGCCATTTTTCATCGAACCAGCGGGCGCCGAAGGTATTCACCATAGTGCCGACCAGCGCCATGTTCTCGCCCCAGCCTGCACGGCCGCGCAGGCAGATGCCGGCGATGCCGTTCTGCTTGTCGGTCAGTTTTTCAGCGAAGCCGGCGATGTCCTGGAAGGTCGGGTGCTCGGGCATTTTCAAGCCCTTTTCCGCAAACAGGTCCTTGCGGTAATACGTCATCGAGCTTTCGGCATAGAACGGCAGCGCGTACAGTTTGCCGCCTTCGGTCAAGCCTTCGCGCACGGTCTTGATCAGGTCGCCTTCGTCGTAGCTGGCAGGCAAGCCTTCCATCGGCGCCAGCCAGCCTTTCTTGGCCCAGATCGGCGCCTCATAGGCACCGATGGTCATCAGGTCGAACTGGCCGCTGCCGGTGGCGATGTCGGTGGTGACCCGCTGCCGCAAGACGTTTTCTTCCAGCACTACCCAGCGCAGCTTGATGTCAGGATTGGCGGTTTCGAAATTCGAGGAAAGTTTTTGCAATTCGATCATGTCGGGATTGTTGATCGTTGCGATGTTCACGGTGGTTGGCGCGGCCCAGGCGCTGTTGCAGAACATAGCCAGCAGGCTGAGTGGGGCCAGGGCGGCTGAAAACGAGCTTGCGCGGATGCTGCGACGTTTCATGTTTGTCTCCATTGTAGGAATGATCAATACGCCATGCCGACTTGCGCGGCTTCGCGTTATCACTTTCTCAGGCGGCGTTGATAGTGGTCGCCTGGAAAATTCTTTAACGTTGTCTTTTGAGCCATGTCTTGCTGTTTCGAATGTTGAGCAAAAGACTTTTCGTTGAGCAAATAATCATGCATGATTCAAAGCGTGTCAAGATTTAGTTCTGCTGCGCTGCACTATCTGGGACAATTCCTGGGTCGAATGCCAAAAACAAGGCAGTAGCGGCCCAGGCGATGCATGTCGTGGAGACGCATGCCGGGCGCACCGTGCCCAAAAAAGGAAATCAGATGGCAAATGAAAAGCTGGATCTCGCCGCGCGCGCGGCGTGGATGTATTACGTGGCCGGCAATACCCAGAACGAAATCGCCGACCACCTGGGAATCTCGCGCCAGATGGCGCAGCGGCTGGTGGCTTATGCGCGTGAGTCGGGGCTGGTCAAGGTCAGGGTGGAGCATCCGGTATCGACTTGCCTGGAGCTGGCCGCAGCATTGCAGCAGCGCTACGGCCTGGAGCAATGCCATGTGGTGCCGAGCACGGGCGCGGGCGGCAACGTGGTCGACGACGCCCGCGTGCAGCAGATGCTGGCCGTGGTCGGCGCCGAGGTGATGGAGCGCTATCTGCAGCAGGAGACGCCGCTGGTGGTCAACGTCGGTTCGGGACGGACCTTGAAGGCGGTGCTGGAAGCGGTCACTGAAATGGAACGGCCGCAGCATCGGATCGTGTCGATGGTGGGAGCGATTGCCGCCGACGGCTCATCGAATCGCTATGACGTGGCGCTTACCGCCGCCGACAAGATCCAGGCTCGTTTCTTTTTCCTGCCGGCGCCGCTGGTGGCTGACAGCGCCGACGACATGCGCCAGTGGTGCAGCCACCGCGTGTATCGCATCGTGGCCGACCTGGCGCAGCATGCCGACGTCACTTTCATCGGCGTCGGCACCATTGCCCCAGGCTGTCCGATGCACGAAGACGGTTTCATCACCGCCGAAGAAGTGGCGCAATTGCAGGGATATGGCGCAGTGGGAGAGATGATCGGCCACGCCATCGCCGGCGACGGCCGCCTGATCGCATCGCCGCTTGAAGACCGCGTCACCAGCTTGCCGCTGACGTCGCCGCCGGCGCGCCCGGTGATCGGCATGGCAGGCGGCGTCAAGAAAGCAGAAGCAATCCGCGCCGTGCTGCGCGGCGGCTGGTGGTCCGGCCTGATCACCGACGAATACTGCGCCCGCTACGCGCTGCAGGACGAGTAATTAGGGTCAGAGTCAAATTGTTGACCGGTCAACAATTTGACTCTGACCCTAATAAACGCAAACAATTTGACTCTGACCCTAATTGGCTGCTTGCGGGGTACTTGTGCTTTCGGATCGATTATTCGCGCGAGCGCTCGCGGAATTGCAGCGGCTGTTCGTCGGCTGCCGGGGTTGGGCCGCAGCCGGTGGAACACGAGCCGCATCCGCTGCCGCAGCCTCCTGTTGAGGCCGCCGGTTGCAAACGCTTGCCGATCGCGCGCAGTGCTGTCGGCCGCGAGTCGCTGCTGAGGGAATTCGCCAGGGCTCCTTGCCAGCGCTGGCTGGTGGCCGGCATCAGGCGGCGGCAGGCATAGACCAGGCTGGCGATCACGGCGGCGCCGATCACGATGGCTTGCAGCACGAGAAAGGGCGTCATGTCAAGAACCTCGTAATCTGATAGGTGAGGAAAGCCGCAAGATAAGCCAGGCCGAACAGGTAGGCGGTGGCGGCGCCGACGATCTTCCAGGAATTGGTTTCGCGCCGCATCACCGCCAGCGTCGACATGCATTGCGGCGCAAACACATACCAGGCCAGCAACGCCAGCGCAGTCGCCAGCGACCATTGATGGGCGATCATCGGCCCCAGTTGCGAAGCGATGGCGTCCTCGCTGCCGGACATCGCATACACGGTTCCCAGTGCCGATACCGCGACTTCACGCGCCGCCATGCCCGGCACCAATGCAATGCATATCTGCCAGTTAAAGCCGATCGGGGCAAACACGTATTCCAGCAGGTGGCCGATCCGGCCCGCCAGGCTGTAATCGATGGCAGGCATGGTTGCACCTGGCGGCGGGCCGGGGAAGGTCGATAAAAACCACAGCAGCACCGTGAGCGACAGGATGATGGTGGTCACCCGGCGCAAGAAAATCAGCGCCCGTTCCCACAGGCCGATGGCGATATTGCGGGCGCCGGGCAGGCGGTATGACGGCAGCTCCATCAGCAGCGCGTGCTCGCTTTTATCCTTGCGCACACGCTTGATGATCCAGGATACCGCCAGCGCACTGGCGATGCCGGCCACGTACAGCACGAACAGGACGACGCCCTGCAAATTGAACAGGCCCCACACGCTGCGGCTCGGAATGAAAGCGGCGATCAGCAAGGTGTATACGGGAAGCCGCGCCGAACAGGTCATCAGCGGCGCCACCAGGATGGTGGTCAGGCGGTCGCGCGGGTCCTGGATGCTGCGGGTCGCCATGATGCCGGGAATCGCGCAGGCAAAACTCGACAGCAGCGGGATGAAGGAGCGGCCGGTAAGGCCGGCCTTGAACATCATGCGATCGAGCAGGAAAGCGGCGCGCGGCAGGTAGCCGGATTCTTCCAGCACCAGGATAAAGAAAAACAGGATCAGGATCTGCGGCAGGAACACCAGCACCGTGCCCAGGCCGCCGAAAATGCCGTCGCTCACCAGGCTGCGCAACAGGCTTTCCGGCATGGCGGCCGCAACCCAGGCGCCGACTGCGCCGACGCCGGCCTGGATCGCTTCCATCAGCGGCTGCGCCCAGGAAAAGACCGCCTGGAAAATGAAGAACATGATGGCCGCCAGCAGCGCCAGTCCAAACACCGGATGCAGCACCCAGCGGTCGATGGCGTCGTCGATCATCGATGTATTGCGCGGCATGGCGACAGCCGCCGCCAGCATGCTGCGCACCTCGGCGTGCAGATCGTCGCCGACGCTGCCGGTTGCCGCTGCCGGTGCGCCGGCCTGGTCCAGGTGCTGGATCAGGCCGCGCGCGCCGCCGCTGCGCACCGCCACGGTTTCAATCACGGGGATGCCGAGCCGGCGCTGCAGTTCCACGCGGTCGATGGTGATGCCGCGCTTGCGGGCGGCGTCCATCATGTTCAATGCCAGCACCATGGGCCGGCCCAGCCGTTTGACTTCCAGCACAAAGCGCAGGTGCAGGCGCAGGTTGGTGGCGTCGGCGACGCACACTACCAGGTCCGGCAGCGCTTCGCCCGGCATCTGGCCGAGGCAGACCTTGCGGGTGATCATCTCGTCCGGGCTGGTCGCTTCCAGGCTGTACGCGCCGGGCAGGTCGAGCAGCTGGAACACGCGCCCGGACGGTGCGGTGAAACGGCCTTCCTTGCGTTCTACCGTGACGCCGGCGTAGTTCGCCACTTTCTGGCGGCTGCCGGTCAGCTGGTTGAACAGGGCGGTCTTGCCGCAATTGGGGTTGCCTACCAGGGCGATGCGGAGGGAGGATGCACTAGACATGAGGCCGGGATTCAGGACGCTGGATTGACGTGGACCCGGTGCGCTTCGGCGCGACGCAGGGCAAAACGGGTAAAGCCGATCTGGATCATCAGCGGATCGGCGCCGACCGGGCCGCGCGCCACCAGGCTCACGGCTTCGCCATGGACAAATCCCAGCTCGCGCAGGCGCTTGGCGATCGGGTCCTGCTCCAGCACGTCTTCTACATATTCGATCACTGCGGGGGTAAACGGCGTCAAGTCACAAAGTCTCATACAAAAGCCATGATCAATAATCATTCTCATTATATACATTCACGGCCACGGCTTGGCGAACAAAACAGGGGTGGAGAGGCCATGCTGGCCCCATTCTTGCTCAGATGCCACTTTATTCCCTCGCCGGTTGGCAAAAATAGTGTGGCTTGCTTGACAGCATTGCCCGGTTTGCGTTTTACTTGGCGCAATTTTCTGCACCGCAACAAATTTAATCGATGGTTTTCGGTAGCGCTAACATCGATGGCGTAGGAATTTGAATATTTATCAACTTGTCTCAACGAACGATCGGATTCTGCATGCGACTTCACAAAATACTTGCCTTGTCATCTCTGCTGTTGGCAAGCGCCTTCTGCCGCGCGGAGAGCGGCGTCACCGCCACTACCATCACGCTCGGACAGTCGGCGGCGTTCACCGGTCCGGCGAAGGAGCTGGGCAAAGGCATGCATGACGGCGCGCAAGCGTATTTCGACCAGGTCAACGCCAGCGGCGGCGTGTTCGGCAGGAAAATCGTCCTCAAGACCCTGGACGATGGTTATGAACCCGACCGCGCGGCGGCGAATACCCGGCAGTTCATCGAGCAGGACGACGTACTGGCCTTGTTCGGTTATGTCGGCACGCCGACTTCAAATGCCTCGATTCCGGCCTTGACCAAGGCCAAGGTGCCGTTCTTCGCGCCGTTTACCGGCGCCCAGTCGCTGCGCGAACCGTTCAACCGGAACATCTTCAATATCCGCGCCAGCTATTTTGCCGAGACCGAAAAAATCGTGCAGCAGATCACCACCCTGTCGCTGAAGAAGATTGCGGTGTTTTACCAGAACGACGCCTATGGCAAGGCCGGCCTGGAAGGCGTGACGCGGGCGCTGAAGAAGCGCGGCATCGAGGTTGCCGGATTGGGCACGGTAGAGCGCAACAGCGTCGATGTCAGCGCAGCCGTCGCCAAGATCCGCCAAAGCCAGCCGCAGACGGTGATCATGGTGTCGGCCTACAACTCCAGCGCGGCCTTCATCAAGGCCATGATTGCAGCCGGCAGTCCGCCGTCGTTCTGGAACATTTCATTTGTCGGCAGCCAGCAGCTGGTCAATGCGCTGGGCAAGGATGCCAGCGGCGTGCAGATTGCACAGGTGATGCCGGCTCCTTGGGATGAAGTCAACGGCATCGTCAAGGAGTACCGCAAGTACTACCTGCAGGACGGCAAGCGAGAGTGGGATTACGTCAGCATGGAAGGGTTCATTGCGGCCAAGGTCTTGGTGGAAGGCCTCAAGCGCGCCGGCAGCAGCCTGTCGCGCGAGAGCCTGGTCAAGGCCCTGGAGACCATCAACCACTACGACGCCGGCGGTTATTTTGTCACCTTCAGCCCGAGCAACCACAACGGCTCGGAATTCGTCGACCTGACCATGGTGGCCAAGAGCGGCAGGTTCCTGCACTGATTTATCCGGGCGCGGCCACGACCACGTGCTTGATCTCCTGGAATGCTTGCAAGCCCCAGGGGCCAAGTTCGCGGCCCAGGCTGCTTTTCTTCATGCCGCCCCACGACGCTTGCGGAAAAATCACCTGCGGGCTGTTGACCCAGACCAGGCCTACTTCCAGCGCCGCCGACACGCGGCTGGCGCGTTCGCTGTCCGCAGTCAGGACGGTCGCCACCAGGCCGTAGTCGCTTCGGTTGGCGATCGCAATCGCTTCCTGCTCGCTGTCGAAGGCATGGATGCATAACACCGGGCCGAAGATTTCCTCGCGCCAGAGCGGGCTGTCGAAGGGCACGTCGGCGAAGATCGTCGGCGCCACGAAATATCCCTTGGCCTTGTCTTGCGCAGGCGCGCCGCCGGTAATCAGCTTGAGTCCCGCGGCCATCCCTTGCTGGATGTACTGCTGCACTTTCTGATATTGCCGGCGGCTGCTCAAGGGACCCATCTGCGTTGCGGGATCCATCGGATCGCCGACCCGGATGGATTCGACGCGCTGCTTGAGGCGCGCCGTGAAATCCTGGGCGATGCTGCGCTCGATCAGCAGGCGCGAGGTCGCCGAGCACATCTGTCCGGCGTTGAAAAATATCCCGCCGCAGACGATATCGAGCGCCAGTTCCAGGTCGGCGTCGGCAAACAACAGCGCCGCCGATTTCCCGCCCAGTTCCAGGCTGATGCGCTTGAGGTCGTCGGCGGCGGTTTTCATCACTGCCTGGCCGACAACCGTGCTGCCGGTGAAGGAAACCTTGCGGACTGCGGGATGGGAGGCCAGCGCCGCTCCGGCCTCGGCGTCGCCGGTGACCAGGTTGAAGACGCCGGCCGGCAATCCGGCCTGGTCGATGATGGCCGCCAGCGCCAGCTCCGGCAATGGCGTTATCTCCGACGGCTTGAGCACCACCGTGCAGCCGGCCGCCAGCGCCGGCGCCACTTTCCATGCGGTGGTCACCATGGGGAAATTCCACGGCACGATCAGGGCCGCGACACCGCAAGGTTCATGCCGCAAGGTTGCGGTAAAGCCGGCGCCGGGCAGGGCTACCGGCTGATCCTGGCGGTCATCTAGCTGTTCCGCCAGTTCGGCGTAATAGTTGAAGGTGGCGATGACGTCGCCGACATCGATCAGCGATTCGCTCAGGGGTTTGCCGTTGTTGGCGGTTTGCAGGTGCGCCAGCTGTTCCTGCTGCTGTTGCACGCCGCCGGCGATTGCGCGTAAAAAGGCGCCGCGCGCGCGGCCGGAATTTTTGCCCCATCCTGCCTGGGCGGCTGCAGCGGCTGCGACGGCGTCGTCGATATCTTGCGCGGCGCCGAAGGCGACCTCGGCCAGCGCTGTTTCGGTCGCCGGATTGAACACGGTTTCCGTGCGGCCGGAACGGGCGTTGCACCAGCGGCCCGCGATGTATAGCTGGTACGGCGGTTGGTTCAGCATTGTTGCTCCTGGCCGGTCCATTCGATTTCCCCGATTTCAATCAGGGTCGGCCTGTTGGCTGAGGCCGCCAGCCGCAGGGCGCCGGCCAGTTCCGCCGCTGTCGCCACATGCTGCGCCGCGCAGCCGAAGCCGCGTGCAATCGCCAGGAAATCGGGCGTGTAGATATCGACGCCGACGGGTTCGATGGCGCGGTTTTGCATGTACTTCTTGATTTCTCCGTAGCCGTTGTTATTCCACAGCAGGATGATTACCGGCACGCCGGCCTCCACTGCGCTGGCCAGTTCCGGCAAGGTAAATTGCAAGCCGCCGTCGCCGATCAGGCATATCACCGGCCGGGCGGCCATGGCCAGCTTGGCGCCTATCGCAGCCGGCAGCGCATAACCGAGGGTGCCGTATCCGGTCGAGGAATTGAACCAGCTGCGCGGCGTCGCGGCGTCGAAGGTGATGTTGCCGGTATACACCGGCTGGGTAGAATCACCGACGTAGATCGCATCCGGCAGCGCGTTCGCCACCACCTCCAGCATGCGATGCTGCATGCGGGCCGGGTGGTCAAGGCTGGCGTCGATTTCGCCGCGCAAGGCAGCCACGCGGCTGCCGCCCCATGAGGCGTCGGGCCGTGCCGGTTCGGATGGCGACGGCAGTTGCTGCATCAATCCCTGCAGTGCGCCGGCGGCGTCCGACAGCAGCGTCAGCGATGGCGGATAGTTGCGCGCCAGCTGCTGGGCGTCGATATCGATCCTGATCAGTTTGCCCGGGATGCGGAAGCCGCCGTCGAACACGGTGTCATAGTCGGTTTCCCCGAGTTCGGTGCCGATTGCCAGCACCACGTCGGCCTCGCATACCAGTGCGCGGGTCGCGGCGGTGGACTGGTTCGAGCCGAGCAGCAGCGGATGCCGCGGCGGCAGCAAGCCCTTGGCGTTGATGGTGAGCGCAGTCGGAGCCTGCAGGCGCTCTGCCAGCTGTTGCAGTTCAATGCCGGCATTGACGGCGCCGCCGCCGGCCAGGATCAGCGGACGCCTGGCCTGCTGCAGCATTGTGGCCGCGGCGGCTACGCTGCGCGGATCGGCGCACGGTTTCGCGCTGCGCGCCGGCATGGCGACGGACACATGCGCGGCCGGGGCGACGATCACATCCAAAGGCATTTCGATATGCACCGGCCGCGGACGGGCGCTGTCGAACACGGCGAAGGCGCGCGCCAATACTGCCGGCAGTTCGTCGACGCTCATCAAGGTATGCGAGAACGCCGTCATCCCGGCAAACACGCTGCGCTGGGACGGCAATTCATGCAGCATGCCGTTGCCATTTCCCAAGTGCTGACGCGCGTTGACGCTGGAAATGACCAGCATCGGGATCGAGTCGGCATAGGCTTGCGCCATCGCGGTGGCGATATTGGTCATGCCGGGGCCGGTGATGATGAAGCAGACGCCGGGCTTGCCGCTTACCCGTGCATAGCCGTCGGCCATGAAGCCTGCTCCCTGCTCGTGGCGCGGCGTGATGTGGCGCATCCTGGATTGCGCCAAGCCCCGATACAGCTCGACGGTATGGACCCCGGGAATGCCGAACACCAGTTCGACCCCGTAGTTTTCCAGCAGCTTGACCAGCACTTCGCCACAGCTTGTGCTTGCAGGGGCGATCGTCAGCGCTCCGCTTTTGGATGGGCCGGCGCCGGTTTTGCCTATTTCAGTACTCTCAAGTCGTTTCATTTTTTTTAGCGGTGGCGTAGCGTTACAGTTATAAATCGGCGGGCAATGGCAGCCGCAGCCATTTCTGCGAAATCTTGTTCAGGCTGCCGTCTTTCTTGGCCTGCACGATGGCCTGGTTGATCTGCTGCGTCAGGCGCGCTTCGTTCTTGTTGAAGCCGACGTGATCCGGCGAGCTGAACAGCTGGAATTTTTGCTGTATGCCGGCGGCCGGATTCTTGGCCATGATGGTGGCGCCGACATCGTTGCCGACCACCATCAGCTGTGTCTGTCCCGACATGAAGGCCGAGATGGCGCCGTTGGCGTCGTCAAAGCGTTTGATGGTGGCGCCGGCCGGCGCTGTTTTCGAGATGCTCAAGTCCTCCAGCGTGCCGCGGGCCACGGCGATGGTCTTGCCGGCCAGGTCTGCGCTGTTCTTGATGGCCAGCTTGGGCCCGCCGAAGACGGCCAGGTAGTACGGCGCGTAGGCGTCGGAAAAATCAATCACCTTGGCGCGCTCCGGCGTCTGTCCTACCGACAGCAGCAGGTCCACCTTGCCGCCGGCAAGATAAGCCATGCGGTTGTCGCCGGTGACTTGCACCAGTTCCACCTTGGTCTTCAATGCCTTGCCGATCAGTTCGGCCATGTCGATGTCGTAGCCGAGCGGCTGCATGTCGGGGCCGATCGAGCCGAACGGCGGGTAGTCCATGAAGACGCCGATCCTGACCTTGCCGCTCTTGGCGATGGTGTCGATGGCGTCGGCGTGGCTGGGAGCGGCATGCAGCATGCCTGCTGCGAGCAGCAAGGCGGCGCCCAGCTTGCACAGGCGGCGGTTCAGGAGGGCTGGCAATAGGTTCATGGTGTTTTCCAGTGAGTGAATGGATGTATCGTTCGGCGGCATTCCAGGTCAGGCGGCCAGCCGGCCAGGGCTGGCGTCGATCAGCTTGCAGGCATGCGGCGGCAGGGTGGCGAGCACCGAACTGCCGATTGCCAGCCCCGGCACTTCGCGCGGGCTGGTGGCTACCGTCAGCGCAAAGCCGGCGCAATCTACGGTGGCTTCCAGCGATGAACCGACGTCGCGGATAAAACTCACCTGGCCGGGCACGCAATTGTTGCGGATGCTGGCGTGAAGATCCTTGTGCGCCTGCGGTTCGCTGATTTTCAGGCAAACGTCTTCCGGCCTGATCAGCAGGCGGATGTCCTGGCCGGCGCTGGCTTTGCGCGGGCCGCCGATGTCGATCAGCTGGCCGCCGGCCAGCCGTACGCATTGCTCGCCGCTCGGCACCGCCGGCAGGATGTTGCCGAGGCCGATGAAGTCGGCGACAAATTCGTTGACCGGATCCCGGTACACTTCCAGCGGCGAACCGATCTGGGCGATCTGGCCTTGTTCCATCACCACGATCACGTCGGCCATGGTCATTGCTTCGCGCTGGTCGTGGGTCACCATGATGGTGGTGATGCCGAGCCGTTGCTGCAGCAGGCGGATTTCAACCTGCATGGCTTCGCGCAGCTTGGCGTCGAGCGCGGACAGCGGTTCGTCCAGCAGCAACAGCTTGGGCGCGGACGCCAGGGCGCGGGCAATCGCTACCCGCTGGCGCTGGCCGCCGGACAATTGCGCCACCGGCCGGTCGGCCATGTGCGGCAACTGGATCAATTGCAGCAGTTCGTCGACGCGCTGCTTCTGGCTTTGCTTGCCGGCCTTGCGCAAGCGCAGCGGATAGGCGATGTTGCAGGCCACGGTCATGTGCGGGAACAGCGCCAGCGACTGGAACACCATGCCGAAATCACGTTCGCAGGCCGGCACGTGGGTGAGGTCTTTGCCATCCATGCTGAGACGACCGCTGGTCGGAGTCTCGAGCCCGGCGATCATGCGCAGCAGCGTGGTCTTGCCGCAGCCGGACGGCCCCAGGAAACATACCAGCTTGCCTTCGGGGATGCTCAGGTTGACGTGCTTGACGACGTGCACAGCGCCAAAGTGCTTGTTGACGTTTTCGATAATTAGTTGATTGCTCATATTGTTCTCGTCAGGTTGGAACGTATTGCTTCACTATTCGGCTAGAGCGCCACGCCATCGTCGCCCACCAGTTTTTCCAGCAGCCAGATCAGGCCGAAATCGATCAGGACGATGAATACGGCGAAGGAAAAGACGGTCGGGTCGAGCGACGATACGGTGCGGCTGTACAGCCATACCGGCAAGGTCATGGTATCGACGTCGTACAGGAAAAAAGTCACAGTGAATTCGTTGAAGGAGACGATGAAGGCGAACAGCATCCCGGCCAGGATGCCGGGCCGCATCAGCGGCAGCACCACGTCGAACATGGCCCGCAGGGGCCGTGCTCCCATCAGGTAAGCCGCTTCTTCGAATTCCGGGCCGATGCCGGCAATCGACGCCGCGCAGTTCTTGACCGCGAACGGCAAAGCCAGGATCACATGGGCGATGACGAGCCGGAAAATGCCCAGTTCGACCGGAAAATAATTGAACACCAGCAGCAGCGAAATGCCCAGCATCACCAGCGGATACACCATCGGCAGGGCAATGAACTGCTCGACTACGGCCTTGCCGGGAAAGTTGAAGCGGTTCAGCGCATAGGCGGCGGGAATGGCCACTGCGGCGGCGATCAGCATGGTCGCGAACGCCACCATCAGGCTGGTGCCCAGCGCCTGTCCCATCGACAGCACGTCGCTGGCGTCGGGCGACATGAAGGTGCGCCAGGCTGCGCGATACCACTGCAAGCCGTAACTTGGCGGCGGAAAAGCCAGCGTGTCGGAAGCGCCGAACGACATGATGATCATGGTGATGATCGGCATTGCCGCCAGTATCAGCACCACTGCCGCCAGCACGCCGGTGAAACGGGTGAGCTGGCCGGGCAGGGCGCGCCGCAGGAACGGCAGGGTAAATGTAGTCATCGTGTATTCCCCAGCATCTTCCGTGAACGATGCACCAGTTTCTGCGACAGCGCCATCACCGCCAGGGTCGCCAGCATCAAGACCACGCTGGTGGCGGATGCCGCCGGCCAGTTGAGCAAGGGCGTAATCTGGTCGCGCACCAGCACCGCCAGCATCGAGACCCGGCGTCCGCCGAGCAGCAGCGGCACGGCAAAGGCGCTGGCGTTGTAGGCGAACACCAGCAAGGCGCCCGACAGGATGCCCGGCATCGCCAGCGGCAGCAGCACGTGGCGCAGGATTTGCCAGCGGCTGGCGCCCATGGTGGCGGCGGCTTCTTCGTAGCTGCCGGAAATCGCTTTCAGGGCGCTGGCCATCGGCAGCGCCGCCAGCGGAAACGCGGTTTGTATCAATCCCAGCAAGACGCCGTTTTCGCGATACAGCCATTGCACCGGGCGCTGCACGATGCCCAGCGCCAGCAGCGAATTATTCAGCACGCCGCCGGGGCCAAGGATGATCAGCCAGCCGTAGCTTTGCAGCAGCAGGTTCACCAGCAAGGGCAGCAGCACGCCGGTCAGCAGCAGGCGCCGCGCCAGCTTGGATTTGGCGCGCGCCATGGCGATCGCCACCGGGATCGCCAGCAGCACCGCCAATACCGTGCTCTGGAACGCCAGGCGCAAGGTGAGCCAAAGCGACTTCATGTAATAAGGCGTCGCCAGGTCGGCGTAACTGCTCAGCGAAACGCTGCGCCATTCATCGCCGTTGCTGCCGACGCTCATGCGGATCACCGCCAGCGCCGCTGCCGCCAGCACTGCCAGGAACAGCAGCACCGGCGCCAGCAGCAGCCACGGCCGCGCATTGGAGTCTTGATCGAGCATTGCTTTTACCTTTGCCTGTAGCGGTTAGGCCGAAAAGATCTCGGTATAGCGGCGCACCCATTCGCTTTGCACCACGGCCAGCGCCTTGTCGTCGTGGATCTGCGCTTTTTCGGCGATCTGCCTGGCGCTGGGAACATAGCGGCTGCTGTCGGCCGGTATCGACGCCTTGGTGTTCACCGGGCCGTTGAGGACGTCGGCGGCCATCTTGCCTTGCACCACCGGATCAAGCGTATGGTTGATGAAGGCGTGGATCAGGTCGAGGTCGCCCGGATGCGATTTCGGAATCACCGTGTACATCAGCTGCGCCGCAAAACCTTCCTTCATGTCATAGGTGACGCCCATCTTGTATTCCGGTTTCTTGATCGCGACCGGGAAGAAGGCTGGCGAGTAGATGCCGCCCAGGTCCAGCGCATTGGTGCGGAACAGTTCGGCTACCTGGTTCGGGTTTTCGCCGAGCATCAGGATGCGGTCCTTGAGCAGCGCCAGTTTCTTGAAGCCGGGGTCGATGTTCTTTTGCGAGCCGCCCGACAGTTTGGCGGCAATGATGGCAAGGTCGACTGCCTCGACCCAGCTTGGCGGCGGCAAGAAGATGCGGCCGCTGTATTTCTCGTCCCAAAGCGCCTCGTAGCTGGACGGCGCGGCCTTGAAGGTCGAGGTGTTGTAGATCAGGCCGTTGGTCCACAGCAGGTAGCCGACGCCGAAGCCGTTGGCGCCGCTGCGGTGCTGGGGGGCGACGTCTTTCAGGTTGGGCAGGCGCGCCAGGTCCGGCTGCATCAGCAGGCCGGCATCCGCCAGGCCGGAAGCGCCGACACCTGCCAGCGTGATCACATCGTATTGCGGTTTGTTGCCGGCAGCCTTGAGCTTGGCCACCATGCCCGAGGTGCCGTCGGCGCGGTCGGCGATCACTTTGACGCCGGTCTTTTCAGAGAAGCTGGCGGCGATATTGCGCAACGCCGCCAGGCCTGTGTCATCTGACCAGGTCAGGAAACGCAGCGTCTTGCCTTTGAAGTTCTGTTCCTGTGCAAAGACGTTCACAAATGGTGCGGATAACGTGGATGCGGCAATCGATGCACCAATTGCCTTGATGACGTTGCGTCGTTTGGTATTTGTATTTTGCATGGCTTGCTCCTGCTGTAAAAGTATGGAAACAACGATTGGATGCCTGTGGCCAGATTGATCGGCGTTATCCCGGGATGCAAGAGATGTGCCAGATGCTGCTGTAAGGCATTAGTTTTAATGATGGCTAAGATGCGTAAAGCTGATGCCTGCGAAGGCAGGGCGTAATTGCGGCAGGTGCGGGCTTGCAGCAGGAAGCTGGTGGCTTTTGGGTAGGGCGCATTTGTCTCTCTCCGGTATCAGGAAATGTATTTTCTTTGTGAAGTGTCCCTGCGGGATCTGCTCACTTTTTTATGCTTGCTATTCTTGAGCATTGCCCGGGTCTTCACAAACGAAATATAATCATAGGAGCCATGCATTTTCCTGTTGGCTTTGATCTCCGGAGACGCCCATGCGCAAGTTGCCGCCCTTGAATGCCCTGCAAGTCTTCGAGACTGTCGCGCGCCATCAAAACATCACGCATGCCGCCAACCACCTTTGCCTGACCCAAGGCGCGGTCAGCCGGCAGATACTGATCCTGGAAGAGTATTACGGCTTCCCGCTGTTCCAGCGCCATGCGCGCGGCTTGACGCTGACCGAGGAAGGCGAGCTCCTGCTGCCCGCAGTGCGCGAAAGTTTCGCGCGGATCGAAGAGATATCGAACCGGCTGACGCGGCAGCGCACCGACCTGGCGTTGAAAGTGCCGACCTGCATCATGCGTTGGATCTATCCCAAGATCATGCTGTTCCAGGCTGCCTATCCGGATATCCAGCTGCAGGTCACGACTGCCCTGCAGCACAATGTCGACTTCCAGCGCGAATCGTTTGACGCGGCCATCGTGTATGGCGCGCCGACCGGCAAGGATACCCATTCGCTTTTGTTGTTTACCGAACAGCTGACGCCGGTATGCTCGCCTGCAATGCTCAAGGAGCAGCCGCACCTGGAGCCGGAGCAGCTGGCGCAGCAGACTTTGCTGCATCCGACCAGGGATCACCGGGACTGGGAAATGTGGCTGCGCTTTGCCGGCGTCAAAGGCGTGGACGCCAGCAGCGGCCAGAGTTTTGAAACGCTGGACCTGGCGGTGAATGCGGCCGCGCAAGGATTCGGCGTGGCGATAGGCGACTGTATCCTGGCCAGCGACGACCTTGAGATGCAGCGGCTGGTGAAGCCGTTCGATTGCGTGATGCCGGGGCAAAGCTATTATTTCGTTTACCCGGAAAGTGTCGCCAACCAGCAGAAAATCACGATCTTCCGCGAGTGGATCGCCCAGCACTGCATGGAGCACGCCGCGCCGCTCGCCTGAGCGGCCAGCTCGCGTCAGTCCGGCCACCATTCCTTTTTCGCGGCTAAGCCCGGCGCCGACGTATCTGTACCTTGCGTGCGAAAAACTCCTGGCGATATTTGTCGGTTTCAAAGACGGCGATTGCACACTCATTGTTAACGTTATGCGCCTGGACACGCGAAGTTGCCGGCGACTCTGCAAGAAACCGGCAGCCAGAAAATATTAATGAGAAGAAATAGTTAAATCGGCTTTGTTTTCCATGGGAAATAATAGGTGTGTATTTAGCGTCATTAGACGGTTAAATTTTGTTAATTTGTGTCAACGATAGTTAAAGATTGAGTTTTCCAGTAGTTTCATGCGGCTCTTGCTTTTACTCTTTGCTTGCATGCTGACGCCGGATTTAACAAACCGGTGAATGTGTAGCGTAGGGGTAACCGACTGGATCTGGACAGGCAATTTCCAAAAGAAAAAAAGATTTGCCGTAAGGCAATTTTACGCGCTTGTTCATTTTCAACAATCAAAGAGTAAACCGATGCAGAAAATTGATGGCGTTCTTCGAGATGATCAGTGGGACAAGCTGGAACCTTTATTGATCGGACGGCCTGGGGATTCCGGGATGTGCGGCCGCGACAATCGCCTATTCATGGAGGCGGTGTTATGGGTTGCGCTGAAATCAGGCTCATGGAGCAACCTGTCGCCCGAATTCGGCCGCTGGAGAACCAGCTACATGCGGTTCCGGCGCTGGACCAAGGCTGATGCCTGGCGGCGCCTGGCCGAAAACCTGGTTGACGACCTGGAATTGCAAGCCATGCTGGGGGCCATCGTCACCCTTGGCGACGAACACACCCGCCTGAACACGGAAAGATCGATCAGGCGCACCAACGTGAAAATCTATGGACGCGCCCTGGCTTCCGCTGCAGGCGCCAACGCAAAACCGGCACGCGCCGACGAATTGTCGTCGTCGTGGGTGTGGCTGGTTACCGACGACAGCCAGACTGGCTGATCTTCAATAGCAAAGCCCCGGCTGCAGGCGCTCATCGTGAAGCGCCGGTGCGGCCGGCGTCATCTGGCATCACGCGCCCAATGCTGGCGGATGTTGATATTGATGCAAATCTTTTTTCCTGAATCGCCACCCGTAAAGCCATTCCTGGTTGGGTAGCTGGCGCCGAAAATAACTCAAAGTTACATTAAAGCACAATAGGGTTCTCGCTCTAAAGGAGTGCCGCATCGCACTACCTTCGTGCGGTATCAGGTATTATCGGCAACCATAGGGAGAGTGTTTGACGGGAAACTTTCTGGGCGGCGCCATTCGGTTGCCGCGGCACTTCCTCGGTGTAAATAACAAAGAATGGCCCCGGCTAAGGGGCTGAGACAAGTCTGAAAAGCAATATGCCGAAGCCGCAAGCGGCCCTGGCAGTGGTTTGGACGATTAACATTCGATTAAAAGTACGATTTTGATGAATTTCATTCTGTATTCGGATATTGGCGAAAGCACGATCGATAAAAGCCTTGGTTTGCCAGAGTACAGCTATTACTTTGTCTTGAAAGCCTTTCGCGCCGCATTGGCGGAACTCGGGACGGTCACGCTGGTACGGCGTCCGGAAACCGAAGTCGACCCGCTGTTTGAAGAATGCCGGCAACGTGGAGAGGAATGCGTGTTCCTTTCCTTTTCCCCACCCAGCAAGACCGCGATCGACCTCAAGTGTCCTACGGTGTCGGTGTTTGCCTGGGAATACAGCAATATCCCCAACGAGCAGTGGGATGAAGATCCCCGCAGCGACTGGCGCAACGTGTTTGCCCGCCATGGCAGGGCTATCACCTTGTCCGGTTATACCGCACGCGCCGTGAAAGACGCCATGGGCCAGGAATTCCCGGTGCTGGCGGTGCCGGCCCCGCTGTGGGAGCAATTTGCCGGCGCCCGCGAGCGGCTGGGAAATCCTGCACTTGGCGGGTCAAACGAGATTCGCTTGCGCGGCACGGTGATCGATAGCCGCGTGCTCGGCTTGTCGGCCGATGGCTTGATCGCCAACGCGGCGCAGCCGGCCGCAGTGGAGCCGCTCCCCGCGACGACGCCGCCGCCAGCTCCAGCGAAAAACCTGCGCTACCGGCTGGGCGCCACCAAGCGCCATCTGCTGGGCTGGTACCGGGATGTATTGCGCGATCTGCTGCCGCTGTGGCTGGCCAGGACACTGGCGAGCGGCGGCCGCAAGGGTTATGCCGTGATACGGCCGGCGCCGCAGCCGCAGCCGGACTTGCCTGCCACGCCGCCGCCGGTGGTGGCGGCGCCGGAACCGGAAACCGCGGTCAAACTCGATGGCGTGGTGTACACCTCGGTGTTCAGTCCCACGGACGGCCGCAAGAACTGGTTCGACATGGTGACCGCATTTTGCTGGACTTTCCGCGAGGTCGAGGATGTCACGCTGGTGCTGAAAATGAACGAACGCGACCTGTCCTCCTATCGCACGACCTTGATGACCCTGCTGTCGCAGCTGGCGCCATTCAAATGCAGGGTAGTGACCTTGCATGCTTTCCTCGACGATGGCGCTTACGAACAGCTGATCGGCGCCACCACCTATTATGTCAATACCTCGCTGTGTGAAGGCTTGTGCCTGCCGCTGATGGAGTTCATGAGCTGCGGCAAGCCGTCCATCGCGCCTTCGCATACGGCGATGGCCGACTATATCGACGAGCAGGTCGCCTTTGTGGTCAAGTCCGGACTGGAGCAGAATGTCTGGCCGCACGACCCGCGCGACCTGTTTCGCACCTTGCGTTATCGGCTTGACTGGTCCTCGATTTGCAGCGCTTACCGGGATAGCTACCAGGTGGCCCGGCAGGCGCCTGAAACCTATGCGCAGATGCGCGCGCATACCCTGCAGCGGATGCAGTCGTATGCATCGGTCGATGCCGTCAAGCGGCAGTTGCAGGGCTTCTTCCATCAAACCGGACGCAGCCCCGCGCTGCACGGCGCTGTACGCGACACGGTTCCCGTGGCGCTGGCCAGCCGCCTGACCTGAAGATAGCCGCACATGATCATCATCGTCTACTCGGAAACCGACGCCGGTTCGATTGAAAAGAACCTGGGTTTGCCAGAATACAGCTACTACTTCGTGCTGAGGGAATTCCGGCCGCTGCTGGAGCGGCTCGGGATCGTGGTCGCGGTTACCGACCCGGCGCGCGAAGTCGACGCGATCTACCGCAACGCCAAGGCGCACGGCCAGGACTGCGTATTCCTGTCGTTTTCGCCGCCGCACAAGACCGTGACCGGCCTGGAGTGCCCGACCATCCCGGTGTTCGCCTGGGAATTCAGTACCGTGCCGCAGGAGCCGTGGCAAGGCGAGCCGCGCCATGACTGGCGCACGGTGTTCAGCAAGCTCGGTAGCGCCATTACTCATTCCAATTACACTGTCGCCACGGTGCGGGCGGCGATGACGCCGGCGTTCCCTATCGTTTCCGCGCCGGCCCCGGTGTGGGACCGGTTTGCCGGCCTGCGCCGCTCGGCGATATCGGCCGGCGGCGTCGAGCTGCAAGTGGCGGGCACCGTGATCGATACCCGCAGCGCCGATCTCGCGCCGTTCGGACCGACCCATAAGCATGATCCCAAGCCAGACCTGATCCGGCCGGCCGCGCTGGCGCGGCTGCAGCCGCAGCAGCTGCAGCTCGACGGCGTGGTGTACACCTCGGTGTTCAATCCGTATGACGGCCGCAAGAACTGGTTCGACATGATTGGCGCGTTTTGCTGGGCCTTTCGTGATGTCGCCGATGCAACGCTGGTGCTGAAACTGACCCACCACGATATCAAGAACGCGGTCGACGCCTTGCTCGAGGATTTGCACAAGGCCACTCCTTACCGTTGCCGCGTGGTGCTGATCCACGGTTACCTGGCCGATCCCGAATATGAAAAACTGGTGGCGGCCACAAGCTATGTGGTGAATACCTCGCATGGCGAAGGGCAGTGCCTGCCGCTGATGGAGTTCATGTCTTGCGGCAAGCCGGCGATCGCCCCCGACAATACCGCCATGGCCGACTATATCGACGCCGACAACGCATTCATCATCGCTTCCAGCGAAGAGCCCAGCCACTGGCCGCATGATCCGCGCCAGGCGTACCGGACCTTGCGCTACCGGATTGACTGGGATTCCTTGCGCGCGGCTTATCAGGACAGCTATCGCGTATTCAAGCAGGATCGGACTCGCTACGAACAGATGGCGGAGCATGCGGTGCGCAGCCTGCAGCAGCATTGCTCGCAGGCGGTGATCGCGGAACGCCTCGGCGCCTTCCTGCTGGACCACGCGCGCTCTGCCGGTGCCGGCCAGCCCGCGCCCGCCAGCCGCAGTACCGATGATGCGGCGCCGGTATGCTGAAGATACTGTCAAGCTTTACGGCCTTGTTCAAGGATAAGGCGCCAGCCGCGCCGGTCCTGCCGCCATTGGTTTCGGAACAGGGCGTTGTCGATTCGCGCATGTGCGGCCTGGTTGACGCCTTGCAAAGCGGCTGGTTCAACCATGCCAGCGGCGAACTGGCCAGCGGCTTCCGGATCGGCGCCGAGGACGTGGTGCTCGACGTCGGCTGCGGCGACGGTGCGGCGACGCTGTTTGCCGCGCGCTGCGGCGCCGAAGTGATTTTTTCCGATACCGACGGCGCCAAGATCGAACGCCTGGCGCGCCAGGTCAAGGCGGTCCCGGCGCGCGCCGCGCAAGCGCTGGTCTGCGATACCGATCCCTTGCCGCTGGACGACCGGCGCGCCACGCGCATCATCGCGATGGAGATGCTGGAACATGTCGACCATCCGGCGCAGGTGCTGGCGGAGCTGGTGCGCGTCGGCCGGCCCGGCGCGCTGTATTTGCTGACGGTGCCCGATCCGGTCGGCGAACATGTGCAGCAAGGACTGGCCCCGGCCTCCCATTTCCAGAAGCCGAACCATATCCATATCTTCGAACGCGAGACGTTCGCCGCGCTGGTCGCCGAAGCCGGACTGGTGATCGAAAGCCGCCAGTCTTCCGGTTTCTACTGGAGCATGTGGATGTGTTTGTACTGGGCCAGCGCGACGCAGCAGGAAGGCGCCACGCTGGACCAGATCAAGGCGCCGTATCCGCCGCTGCTGGATGAGTGGGCGCAAACCTGGCATCAGCTGCTGACGCTGCCGGGCGGCGCCAAGGTGAAGGACAAGCTGGATGGTTTCATGCCCAAGAGCCAGCTGATAATAGCTCGCAAGCCGGATTGACGGACGACGCCCAGTACAGGATCAGCAAGGAGAGCAGGCCAGACATGAATCGACGGATTTCAGATATTCAATTATTGCGCGGAATTGCCGTGCTGTTCGTGCTGGTCGAACATACCCAGTTCAACCTGTTTGGCGAGCCGAACCGGCTGCTGACCTACATCTACCCGAATTTCGGCGGCTGGACCGGAGTCGACCTGTTCTTCGCGATTTCCGGTTTTGTCATCGCGCGCGACCTGATCCCGCGCCTGGCGCGCAGCGACGGCCGCCAGTTTTCGACCATGCTGAGTTTTTGGGTGCGGCGCGCTTCGCGCCTGTGGCCGTCGGCCTGGCTGTGGCTGGCGCTGATCCTGGTGGCTGTCGTTGGCTTCAATCGATCGGGCGCCTTCGGCATAGTGCGGACCAACCTGGACGCCACCCTTGCCGGGGTTTTCAACTACGGCAATTTCCGCCTGATGGCGACCTTCGGCCGCTCCGAATACGGCGCCAGCTTTCCGTACTGGAGCCTGTCGCTGGAAGAACAGTTTTACCTGCTGCTGCCGTTCGCGGTGATTATCTTCCGGCGCTGGCTGCCGTGGGTGCTGCTGGTGCCGCTGTTCTACCAGCTTTACGCGCACCGGCACTACGACCTGTTTCTGATGGCGACCCGTTCGGATGCGCTGATGCTGGGCGTGCTGCTGGCGATCTGGAGCCAGCATCCAAGCTACCGCTGGTTCGAACCGGTTTTCCTGAAAAGCCGGCAGTGGCTGCGCTGGATCGTGTTGCTGCTGCTGGTGCTCGGCCTGGGAGCGATGGGTTCCTATCGCTTTGCCGAATTCCGGTTCTGGGTCGGCGTGGTGGCGCTGATCTCGGCCCTGCTGGTGTTCATCGGTTCTTACGACCAGGACTACCTGATGCCGGACAACCCGTTGAAGAAGGTCTTCCTGTGGCTGGGCAGCCGCTCCTATGCGTTGTACCTGACCCATATACCGGCCTATCTCGCCAGCCGGGAAATCTGGTTCCGGATCGAACCGGTGAATACCGTCTTCGCCAAGAATTACAACGGCCGCCTGGCGCTGACCGCGATTGTGCTGGTGGTGATTTTCAGCGAGCTGAATTATCGCTTCGTTGAAACGCCGTTCCGCATCCGCGGCAAACTGCTGGCCGATCGCATCAATTTGAGTCCAGGCTGGTTCCAGGCATGGCTGGGGCGGTTCCGCAATCGTCCGTCGATCGCCGCCGCCGATAGCGAGAAATCCTAGCATGCGTAAATTGATCAACAGACTGCTCGGCGGCCGGCAGGCCATGCAAGGCAAGGCGATCGTGCCGCAGGTTGCGGCGGCGCCGCGGGTGCCGGAAGCCAATCATTTTGACATCGGCCTGAAGGATGCCGGCTACGACGGCTGGTATCGGGTCGACAGCGGTGAACTGTATGAAGGTTTTGCGATCAGAGCCGAGGATGTGGTGGTCGACGTTGGCTGCGGCGACGGCGGTTGCGCATTGTTCTGCGCCAATCGCGGTGCGCATGTAATCGTCGCCGACATCGATGCCGCCAAAGTGGCCGCCACCACGCAACGCCTGAGTGGCACGCCGGCACGCGAGGTGCAGGGAGTGGTCAGCGACGCCAATCCGCTGCTGTTGCCGGATGGCGTGGCCAGCAAGATCATTTCGATGGAAGTGCTGGAGCACGTCGACGATCCGGCGCAATTCCTGCGCGAGCTGGTGCGCATCGGCAAGCCTGGCGCGCAGTATTTGCTGACGGTGCCGGATCCGGTAGCGGAACAGCTGCAGGTCGGGCTGGCGCCGGAGGTGTATTTCCAGAAACCGAATCACGTGCGCATCATCCAGCGCGACCAGTTCGAGCAGCTGGTGGCAGACGCCGGGCTGGTGATCGAGCGCCATAGCTATTACGGATTTTACTGGTCGCTCTGGTGGCTGTTTTTCTGGGTCTGCAAGGTCGACCTGGCGGACCCGCAGCACCCGTTGTTGAATAGCTGGACCCGTACCTGGGAAGCCTTGCTCGGCAGTCCCCAAGGCAGCCTGGTGCGGCAACGCATGAACGCCCTGATGCCGAAGTGCCAGGCAATTGTCGCTCGCAAGCCATGAAGACGTACGGCGAGGCTGGCTGTTGTTCCGGCGGATGGCCGATGCGGGTTTGCGGCGCGTCGGCAAAGAATGGAGAGAGTAGGAAAATGCATGCCCGAAAATCCTGTATTCGATTGAAATGCGCCCATCCGGGTGACGACGCCATGCAGCAGCCTGGCGATAAATATGGCGGGCGCAAATAATGATCCAGGCAAAAGCACACGTCATCTTGCGTTCACTGTGGCATTACCGCGGATTCATGGCGGGCAGCGTCCGCCGCGAGTTCCAGGCGCGCTATCGCAATTCGATGCTGGGCGCGGCCTGGATGGTGTTGAATCCGCTGGCGATGATTGTTGTGTATACGGTGATTTTTTCGCAGCTGATGCATGCGCGCCTGCCTAACGCCAGCAGCCAGTTCAGTTACGGCATTTATCTATGCGCCGGTTTGTTGACCTGGGGGTTTTTCACCGAGACCGTGTCGCGCCTGCAGAATGTATTCCTGGAAAACGGCAACTTGATCAAGAAGCTGAATTTTCCGCGCATTTGCCTGCCGGTCATCACGGTAATGAACGCAGGCTTGAATTTTTCCATCATCTTCGGCTTGTTCCTCGGTTTCCTGCTCATCTCCGGCAACTTCCCTGGCTGGGTGTTGCTGGGCATGCTGCCGCTGTTGCTGATACAAGTGCTGTTTTCCGTCGGCCTGGGCATCGTGCTTGGCGTGCTGAACGTGTTCTTCCGCGATATCGGCCAGCTGTTCGGCATCGTGCTGCAGTTCTGGTTCTGGTTTACGCCTATCGTGTATACGGTTTCCACCTTGCCTGCGAAAGTGCAGACCCTGCTTAAATTCAACCCGATGACTGCCTTGATCGGCGCTTACCAAGGGATTTTCGTGAGCGGGCTTTGGCCGCAATGGAGCGACTTGTGGCCAGTGACGCTGCTGAGCATTGCCTTGTGCGCCTTTGGAATGCTGCTGTTCCGCCGGCACGCGGGTGAAATGGTGGATGAGCTCTGATGGGTAAGGTAACCGTTAAAAATTTGGGCAAGGCCTACAAGTCATACGATGGACGCTGGGCCCGGCTGGCCGAATGGATCTTGCCGTTTGCCCGGCAACGGCATCAGCTGCATTGGGTGTTGCAGGATATCGGCTTCCAGCTGGAGGCCGGCGAGGCGGTCGGCATCGTCGGCATCAATGGCGCAGGCAAGAGCACCCTGCTGAAGCTGATCGCGGGGACCACGCAAGCCACCACCGGCAGCGTGGCGATCCAGGGGCGGGTGGCTGCGCTGCTGGAACTCGGCATGGGTTTTCATGCAGACTTTACCGGCAGGCAGAATGCCGTCATGGCCGGCCAGCTGCAGGGCTTGAGCGGCGCTGAAATCGAAGAGCTGATGCCGGCTATCGAAGCATTCGCCGAAATTGGCGACTATATCGACCAGCCGGTCAGGACCTACTCCAGCGGCATGCAGATGCGGCTAGCATTCAGCGTGGCGACCGCCAGCCGGCCGGACGTGCTGATTGTCGACGAAGCCTTGTCCGTCGGCGACGCCTATTTCCAGCACAAGAGTTTTGAGCGGATCCGCGAATTCCGCCGCGCCGGCACCACCTTGCTGATCGTGTCGCACGACCGTTATGCGATACAGACCATTTGCGACCGCGCCATCCTGCTCAACGGCGGCAAGCTGGAGATGCAAGGCGATCCGGTGGAAGTGATGGATTTTTATAACGCCATGCTGGCGGAGAAAGAGCGGCAGACAGTCCGGCAGGAGCGCCTGGCCGACGGCAGGCTGCGGACCATTTCCGGCACCGGCGAAGCGAGCATTACATCGGTAGCCTTGCTTGATGACGATGGCAGGCAGCTGGAAGTGGTGGAAGTCGGCACGGACGTCACGCTGGAAGTCAGGGTTGCCATAAACGCTCCGGTATCGCGCCTGGTCATGGGGTACATGATCAAGGACAAGCTGGGGCAATCGATCTTCGGCATCAACAGCCACCGGCTCGGCATGCCGCAGGCCGATTTGCAGCCGGGCGAGGACCTGGTTTATCGCTGCCGCTTTCCGATGAACCTGGGGAAGGGCAGTTATTCGGTGGCGATTTCCCTGTCCCGGCTGGATTCTCATCTCGACACCAACTATGAATGGCGTGATTACAGCGTTATTTTCCATGTGATCAATACGCGCCATCCCGATTTTGTCGGTTGCGCATTCCTGGATGCCGAGATGGCGGTAGAACGTTCGCACGACCGTGCCAGCGTGAGCAAGGATGGAGTGACGGCATGACCAGGCTGCTGATCGAGTGCACCTACGTGTTCCACCACCCGGAAATGAATTCCGGGATACAGCGCGTTGTCCGCAACATCATCAACCATCTGCCGTCGCTGCAGGAAGAAGTTGTCTGCATTCCCGTCATTTTCAAAAACGGGAAGATACTGGAAGTCAAGCAGCTGACGTCGGAACATGCCGACGATTGGCAAGGCCGTTCGCAGCGGGCATTGGAAAACCTGGCGCGGAAGCTGGTGCAAGTGCGCAACCGCTATTGGCTGATCCACGCACGCCTGCTGCGGTTATGGCCATGGAGAGCTTCGCATAATGTGAGGCGAGTGACATTTGTACTGTGCCGCCTGGCAAGCGCCTCGTTCGTGCTGCCCCTTTATCTGACCGAATGGATCCTGAAAAAGACAGAAGAAAACCCGCGCGCGTTTGAGATGCAGTGCCGCGCCGATGACACCCTGGTGCTGCTGGATTCGTCGTGGCATGCCGATTTTTTCCCCGTGGCGGAGAAGTTGCAGCGGCAGGGAGTGACCATCGTCTCGGTCATCTACGACCTGATCCCGTTGAGCCATCCGCAATTTTGCGACGGCCCGCTGGTGCAGGTGTTCGACCGCTGGTTCGAGTGGATTGCCAATACGGCAAACGGATTCGTTGCCATCTCCAGCACCATCCGCGACGAAGTGCACCATGAGGTGCGGCAGCGGCTGGGCAGTGAACGCGCCGGCAGCCGCTGGTTTGATTTCTTCCACCTTGGTTCCGAGCTTGACCTGGTCGATGCCGATAAATCGGTGCGCGGCCCTGTGGAAAAATTATTCACCTCCGGCCTTTCCATTTACCTGATGGTGAGCACCATCGAACCGCGCAAGAACCACGCTTACCTGCTGGACGCCTTCGAGCAGCTGTGGCGGGAGGGCAGCGATGTCGTACTGTGTTTCATCGGCCGCATAGGCTGGAAGAATGAACGCCTGATCGAACGCGTAAAAAAACATCCGCAGCTGAAGCGGCGCCTGTTCATGTTCAACGATCTCAGCGATGTGGAGCTGGAATATTGTTATAGCCATGCAAAAGCACTGGTTTTCCCGTCGTTTGTAGAAGGTTTCGGCCTGCCGCTGGTGGAAGCCATGCAGCGCGGCTTGCCGGTGATGGCCAGCGATATCCCGGTGTTTCATGAAATCGGCGGCGAATTCGTCAGCTATTTTGATTTGAGCGAGCCGGCATCGCTGGCCCGGCAGGTCCGGCAATCGGAAGACAGCGGCATTTTCCCGGCAGCGCGGCAGATATCGGGCTGGTCCTGGCTCAGCTGGGAAGATTCGGCGCGCCAGCTGGTGAAGCGGGTTGTGCGCCAGGTGCGAACGCAAAAGCAAAGTGAGCCTCATGAAATTGAACATTGCCCTGAATAGCAAGATCCTGCTTGCGCCACGCACCGGCATCGGCAACTACGTTGTTGAGCTGGCGCAGGCTCTGCAGCAGATGCCTGACATCGGCATGCAATATTTTTGCGGCTTGCGCTGGCAGGACGCGCTGGTCGGCGAGCCGATGCAGGATTATTCGCGCTGGGCCGGCATGGCCAAGCGCTTGCCGGCCGCCTATGTTTTCCGGCGGATGATCGAACAGCGGCGTTTTAACCAGGGCGTGCACAGGCTGCGTCCCGATGTGTATCACGAACCCAGTTTGTGGCCGCTCAATTTCAACGGACCGACCGTGATGACCGTGCACGACCTGACGCATGTCCATTTCCCGAAAACCCAGCCTAAAGACCGTTTGCGCGAAATCGAACGCCGGCTGCCGTCGGCCCTGGCGCGCGTCAGCCGGATCCTGGTGGATTCCGAATTCATCGGACAGGAGATCAAACAGCATTTCGGCGTGCCGGACCAAAAAGTGGTGGTGGCGCCGCTTGCCAGTTCTTCTGTTTTCCAGCCCAGGGTGGAGCAGCAGCTGGCTGCCCGTCTCGGCAACCTGGGTTTGGCCTATCGCGGTTTCATCTTGTCGGTCGGCACCCTGGAGCCGCGTAAAAACCTGATGCTGACGCTGAAGGCGCATGCGCGTTTGCCGTTGCCTTTGCGCGCGCGTTTCCCCTTGCTGGTGGTGGGCATGCCAGGCTGGCAGGCGGAGGAATTGAACGGCGCGCTGGCGCAGGCGGTCAGCGCCGGCCATGTGCGCCTGGCCGGTTACCTGGACCAGGCGGACCTGGCTTGCGTCACGGCGGCGGCCAAGATGATGGTGTTCCCGTCCTTGTATGAAGGGTTTGGCTTGCCGGTGCTGGAAGCGATGGCTAGCGGCACGCCGGTGATTGCGTCTGATTGCGCCAGCCTGCCGGAGGTCGCTGGTGCCGCCGCTGCCTATGTCGATCCTCAGGACGAGGCGGGGCTGACAGAGCAGATGCGCCGGCTGATGGAGGATGACAGGGCCTGGATGGGGCAGCGCATAGCGGGCCTGGAGCGGTCGGTGCAATTTTCGTGGCGAAAATGCGCAGCCGTTACTGCCGATGTGTATCGGCAGGCGGCTAATGGCTGAGTAGTGTCGGCTGCCGTTGGGATAGGCGGCCCTGATAAATAGAAAATAGCCTTTCACTTCTGGCCGGAACAGAAGATGGGGCAGATTACGAGAGGAGTGTGTAATGCGGGTTCTTCATTTCTACAAGACTTATCAGTCGGAATCGTACGGTGGGATCGAGCAGACCATTTACCAGTTGTGCAAATGTTCGTCCGCCAGCGGCGTCGAGAGCGAAGTACTGACGCTGAGCGATGACCCTGATCCTGCCGAATTGATGTACGAAGGACACAAGGTGCATAGGGTAAAGCTCGACCTGCAGATCGCGTCGACCGGATTTTCGCTGTCCGCGCTGAAGCGTTTCGCGCAGCTTGCCGCCGAGGTCGATATCGTGCATTACCATTTTCCATGGCCATTCATGGACCTGGCCCATTTCGTTACGCGCATGAACAAGCCGAGCGTGGTGACCTATCATTCGGACATCGTGCGCTACAAGACACTGCTGCAATTGTACCGGCCGCTGATGCACCGTTTCCTGAGCAGCGTCGACGCGATTGTCGCCACTTCGCCGAATTACCTGCAAACCAGTTCCGTACTGGCCGGGTACAAGGACAAGACCCAGGTCATTCCCATCGGCCTCGACAAGAACAACTATCCGACGCCATCGACGGAGCGGATGGAGAAATGGCAAAAGCAGATCGGCGGCCGTTTCTTTTTGTTCGTGGGAGCGATCCGCTATTACAAAGGTTTGCATATCCTGCTGGATGCGGCGCGCGGCACCGATTATCCGATAGTGATCGTAGGCGCCGGACCGATCGAGCAGGAACTGAAGCAGCGGGTCCAGGAGCAGGGCTTGCGCAACGTGATCTTCCTCGGCATCGTCGACGATGAAGACAAAGTCGCATTGCTGCAGCTGTGCTACGCCATTGTGTTTCCGTCGCATCTGCGTTCCGAGGCGTTCGGCATCTCCTTGCTGGAAGGAGCCATGTACGGCAAGCCGATGATTTCCAGCGAGATCGGCACCGGCACCAGCTATATCAACAACCACCGCGAAACCGGACTGGTGGTTCCTCCCAGCGACCCGGACGCCTTCCGGCTGGCGATGCAGCAGCTTTGGGATGACCCGGAACTGGCGCGGACCATGGGAGCGCGTGCGCAAGCGCGGTATCAGAAATTGTTTACGGCCAGGGTAATGGGAGAAGGTTATGCCAGCCTCTATCGCGATGTGCTGCAAATGCACGGGCAGACGGAAACGCAGGTGAGCCTGGAAGCCTGAGCCGCCGCGCCAGAGGCGATTCTTGCGGTGTGTGATACGATCGTTTAATGAATAATCTATTTGATTTACTGTTTGAATAGATTGTAACTATTAAAAACAATGTATTACATTCCTGCATAGTCTGGACGTATGTTATTTCGTATGTCGCTCAATCGCTTGTTCTGGCTGATTTCGATCTTGCTGATGCTGCTGTTCCTGGTCTTGACCGGCAGGATCGTTAGCAGCGAATGGTCCGTATACGAACGCAGCACAAAAAGCATGCCCGCCATCAAGAATCTTCAGCTGGCATTGCTGGTTGAAGAAAAGCTGGCGGCCGAGCGCGGTCCCGGCCATTCGCTGCTGATGCAAGAAGCGGACGCTGCCGCCAGCGAGCTTGCAGGACTGGAGCAGGCGCGGTCCGCCAGCGACCAGGCGCTGGCAGCGTTACGTCATGCGGTGCAAGCCGTTCCGTCGCTGGCTGCGCAGGCAGCGGCGACAGAGCTGGCGCTGGCGGCGGCGCGCAAAGAAATCGATCTTCTGTTGTCACTGCCAAAACGGCAGCGCCATATGGCTGCCGTCGACGCCGCGCTGGAGACGATGGCAGGTGTCGACAGCGGTTTTGCCCCGGTCATCGCCACGTTGTCCGACATTGCCGTGCGGTCGGATGCGCAGCTTAGCGATGGCCTGGAAGCCGCTCTGCTGGCTTCCAGCCTGCGCAATATTGCGGGCCGGATAGGAGCGGTCTTTACCGCTCCGGTGATCGTGCAGCGTCCTTTGACTTCCCAGGAAATCCACGCATTTTTGAAACTGTCCGGACAGGTCGAGCAGCTGTATTCCGGGATTGAACTGCAGTTGCGCCCGTATCGGGACCGCCCGGCCTTGCAGGGCGCTTTGGACGAGGTGCGCGATCGTTACCTCGGCGCCAGCCTGGGATTCCTGGACGAGCTGTTCGCAAATGGACGCAGCTCGGGGAACTACGATTTGAGCGGCCGTGAAATGGTCATCCGTTACATGCCGGGAATGGCAGCAATTCCGCAACTGCGCGACCTGGTCCTGGCTGAGATGCTTCAGCAGGCCAAAGACAAGAACAGGCGGGCAGCCTTTTTCTTGCTGGCGGCAGCCGGTTTGGGATTAATTGCGCTGGCTATTTTCATTCTCCTCGCACAGGTAATACGGCAGCGGGTCCTGCGCCCGATTCTTGACGCTACCAACCTGTTCGTTTCGCTGACCGGCGAACGGTTCGACACGGCGATCCCGATACCGCGCCATGACGATGAAATCGGCGCCATGATGCGTGCAATCCATGTGCTGAAGGCGCATAGCCTGGCCAAGGTCGGCCTGGAAAAACAGCGCGAAGAAATGATTGCGCAATTGCAGACTTTGTCTGACACGGATTTCCTGACCGGCCTGCTGAACCGACGTGCCTTTTTTGCGCAAGGCGAGCAGCAGTTCGGCATTGCCCAGCGCTATCGGCGGCAATTGACGCTGATCCTGATGGACGTTGATCATTTCAAGGCAGTCAACGACCGCCACGGGCACCACGCCGGCGACCAGGTGCTGCGCGTAGTGGCGGACCTGTGCCGGCGCCATCACCGCAAGGTTGACCTGCTGGCGCGTTACGGCGGGGAAGAATTCCTCCTGATGCTGCCTGAAATCGACATGTCCCAAGGGTTTGCCGTAGCGGAAAAATTGCGCGGCGCGATCGACGCTTGCCATATCCTGCTGGACGACGGCGCGATGCTCAATGTCACTGCCAGTTTTGGCGTCGTGGCATTTGAATCCGACGAGGACCTTGAAAGCCTGATCCGCCGCGCCGACCAGGCTTTGTACCAGGCCAAGCACAGCGGCCGCAACACAGTCGTGGCGACTCCGAAGGGGAAACAAGACGAAACGATTGCCTTCGCCTGATACCTGTTTTGAGGCTGCAGTCCAACCCTCGCAGAGAGATTTCCATCAAGAAATTTTTCCGTTTTAGTTTGCTAGAATGGCGGGCTAATCTTCGGAGACACAGATGAATAAATTCCTTTTTCTTTTTACCTTGCTGCTGGCGCCGCTCGGCCACGCAGCCACGCCGCAGCAGCAACTCAATGCGCTGTTCGAAAGCGACTGGCAGTGGAGCATGCGCAACGCGCCTGAATTTGCCACTGCGGTCGGCGACAACCGTTATAACGACCGCCTGTCGGATGTCTCGCTGGCCGCCAGCCTGGCCGGCACCGCCCACCAGCAGCAGATGCTGCAGCAAGCCGAGCGTATCGACCGCGGCAAGCTGAGCGGACAGGACCTGCTTTCTTACGACCTGTTTATCTATGAAAAACAGAAAAACATCCAGGCCGCCAAGTTTTATCCCTATAACCCTGAGCCGATTTCGCAGCTGAGCGGCGTCCAGTTCGAGTTTCCGCAGCTGGTTGCGCAAACGCCGTTCAAGACGGCCAAGGATTACCGCAATTACCTGGGACGCTTGCGCGCCTTGCCCAACTATGTCGACGGCGTGATCGCGCAATTGCAGCAAGGCGTCAAATCCGGCTGGGTCGCGCCCAAGGTTACGATGAGCGTGGTTCCCGGGCAGTTGCAGGAATTTGTCGCCAAGCTCGACAGCAGCCCGCTGGCCGCACCTTTCAAAAACATGCCGGCGTCGATCCCGGCGGCGCAGCGCGCAAGCCTGGCGCGCGAAGGCGAGCGCTTGCTGCATGAAGGCGTGGCGCCGGCTTTCCGCAAGCTGAACGCGTACATCGGCGATAGCTACCTGCCGGCCTGCCGCGACAGCATTGCAGCATCGAACCTGCCCGGCGGCGCAGCGTACTACGCTTACAAGGTCAAGGAAAACACGACCACCAGCATGACGCCGCAAGCGATCCACGATGTCGGCTTGCAGGAAGTGGCGCGGATCCAGGGTGAAATGAAGCTGGTGATGGAGCAGACCGGTTTCAAGGGCACGTTTGCGGAATTCATCACCTTCCTGAATACCGATCCGCGTTTCTATTACACCAGGCCGGAAGATCTGCTGGCCGGCTACAAGGACATCATCAAGAAATCTTCCATCCAGCTGCCGCGCTTTTTTGCCGATGTTCCGCGCGCGCCGGTCGACGTCAAAGCGGTGCCGGAAGTGGGCGCCGAAAACCAGGCCGGCGCTTATTACGAACCAGGGACGCCGGACGGTTCGCGCCCGGGCTACTTCTTCGCCAACCTGTCGAAACTCGATTCGCGTCCCAAATGGGAAATGGAAACCTTGACCTTGCACGAATCGGTGCCGGGCCACCACCTGCAGATCGCGCGCGCGCAGGAAATCAAAGGTTTGCCCGAGTTCCGCCGTTTCGGCTGGTACGTGGCGTTCGGCGAAGGCTGGGCGCTGTATGCTGAAAGCCTGGGCGGCGAAATGGGTTTCTACACCGATCCCTATTCCAGGTTCGGCCATCTCAACGATGAGCTGTTCCGCGCCGCCCGCCTGGTGGTCGATACCGGCATGCATGCGCTGGGCTGGACACGGCAGCAGGCGATCGACTACATGAACGTCAACACGGCCAATCCGCCGCACGACAACCAGGTTGAAATCGATCGTTACATCGTCGATCCGGGCCAGGCCCTGGGCTACAAGATCGGCCAGCTGAAAATCAAGGCCTTGCGGGAAAAAGCGCAGCACGAACTGGGCGGCAAGTTCGACCTGCGGCGCTTTAACAACGCCGTCATCGACAACGGCGCCGTGCCGCTGGAGATGCTGGAAACGCAGATCGACCTGTGGATTGCGCAGCAGGCAGCTGCGGCTTAGCGTTCATTGCCTGAACCGGTTCCGGCCGGTTCAGGTGTAGCGGTCGGCCAGCAGCCTGGCGATCCAGTCGACAAACACCCGCACCCGCGGCGACAGGTGTTTGTTGTGGGCGTACACCACCGATACCGGCAACGGCGCCGGCCTGAAATCCGGCAGCACTTCTTCGACGGCGCCGTTCTCCAGCTGAGTTTGTTCCGAGTGAAAGCGAGCCCTAGAGCTTCAGCTGCAGGAAATCCAGGAAGCAGGTGATGCGCCGCGCCAGCTGGGTATTCCTGTAGTACACTGCGTGGATCTGCTGGCGGTAGCCATTGTTATGCTCCGCCAGGATATCGACCAGGGTTCCCCGGGCGATATCTTCGCGCACCATGAAAGCCGACAGGCAGGTGATTCCCAGGCCATGCAGCGCCAGCTGGCGTATGGTTTCGCCGCCGGACGCCAGCAGCGTCGGGCTGATCGCCAGGTTCTCTTCCTGTTCCAGCCGCAGCGGCCAGGTGTTGAGCGATTCCGGCTGGGTGAAGCCGATCAGCTGGTGCTGCTTCAATTCTTTCGCGCTGGCCGGCGTGCCATGCCGGCGCAGGTATTCGGGGCTGGCGACGATGTGCTGCAGGCTGGCGCCCAGGCGGCGCGCATGCAGCATCGAGTCTTGCAGCGCGCCGTGGCGGATGGCGATGTCGGTGCGCTGCTGCAGCAGGTCGATGTTCTGGTCGTTGCTGGTCAGCTCAAGCGTGATGTCCGGGTAGCTGCTGCGGAATTCGGCAATGTGCGGCACTATGCAATGCAGCATGAAGGGCGGCGAAGCGTCCACCCGCAGGCGTCCCGACGGCCTTTGATGGCGCACCTGGATCGCTTCTTCGGCTTCCTCCATCGCGGCAATGATGGTGCGCGCCTTTTCCAGGAAAAGATGGCCTTCTTCCGTCAGCTCCATGCGGCGCGTAGTGCGCGTGAGGAGGGAGGTGGCCAGTTTCTGCTCCAGCCGCGACAACGCCCGGCTCAGGCCGGAGGTGGTCTGGCCCAGCTGTTCGGCGGCGGCGCTGAGCGTGCCGCTGTCAACCACGGCAATGAAAATCCGCAGATCGTCTGAGTGGATGTTCATCTGGTCTTAATGGACGCCGCCGCCATGGCTGCCCAGGTTGGCGGGCGCTTCGTCTTCCATGCTGGCCAGGCCTTGCAGGATGCCGCAATCCTTGGCGGCCTGGCTTCTCTGGCATTGCTTGCGCAGCTGTTTCAGCTGGATTTGCAATGCCTTCAATTCGCTGATGCGGTCGGCCACGTGCTCGATATGATGGTCCAGCAGGCTGTTGACCTCCGCGCAATTGTCTTCCGGCAAATCGCGGAACTGCAATAGCCGGCGCACTTCGTCCAGCGTCATGTCCAGCGAACGGCAATGGCGGATGAACTGCAGGCGTTCGATATGCGCCTGTCCGTACAGGCGGTAATTGTTTTGCGAGCGTGCCGCCAGCGGCAGCAAGCCCTCGCGCTCGTAATAGCGGATGGTTTCCACCGGACAGCCGGCATGGCTGGCCAGCTCCCCGATTTTGAGTGAAATTGCGCTCATGGCGGCTCTTCCAAGGTTATTTCAAGATAAATCCTTGACCTTATAGTAGCTACAGGGTTTTAAATACGCAAGGAGTAATCGATTGCATCCTCAAAACCCGAGTCAAGGAGTACACCATGGGCCGTTGCGAGCACGACCATAGCGACCATCGCGACCATCACGATCACCGGCATGGCCATGATCATAAGCATGACCATCAGCGCCAGCATGCGCAGGCAGACGCGGGCGCGTCCGCCGCCGGCCATGCGCCGCTGGTTGCAGGCGCGGAACAGGCGGTGTTCCTGATCCAGAAAATGGATTGCCCGACCGAGGAAAAACTGATCCGCGACAGGTTCAAGAACATGGCAGGGATCGAAGCCATGCAATTCAACCTGATCCAGCGCGAGCTGACGGTCCAGCATCGCCTGCCGTCGGTGGACGCCATTGTCGCCACCTTGCAGGCGCTGGACATGGCGCCGGCGCTCAAATCGGACACGCTGACCGGCGCCGTCGATCTGACCGTCGGCGCCGGCGCCGGCGACGGCGCTTTCAAGATATCCCGCAGGAAGTGGCTGCTGATGGCGCTCTCCGGCATGACAGCGGTAGGCGCCGAGGCAGTGGCGTGGAGCGGCGGCCAGGATGGCTCATGGCTGGTGATCGGCCTGGCGCTGGCGGCGATCCTGAGCGGCGGCCTGGATACCTTGAAAAAGGGCTGGATCGCGCTGCGCAATTTTTCGCTCAACATGAATTTCCTGATGTCGCTGGCAGTGATCGGCGCCGCCGTCATCGGCCAATGGCCGGAAGCTGCAGTGGTGATTTTCCTGTTCGCGCTGGCGGAAATGATCGAAGCCCTGTCGCTGGACCGGGCCCGCAATGCGATCAAGGGGCTGATGGCGATGGCGCCGGACCTGGCGACGGTGCAAGGCGCCGGCGGCGAGTGGCGTGAAATCGCTACCGGCGAGGTGGCGCTGGCCGCGCTGATCCGCGTCAAGCCGGGCGCCCGGGTTCCGCTGGACGGCGTGGTGACGGAAGGGCAGACCACCATCAACCAGGCGGCCATTACCGGCGAGAGCATGCCGGTGGAGAAACAGGCCGGCGACCAGGTGTTCGCCGGCACCATCAACGAGCGTGGTTCTTTCGTTTACCGGGTGAGTGCGCTGCAAGCCAATTCGACCCTGGCGCGCATCATCAAGAGCGTGCAGCAGGCGCAGGGCGAGCGCGCGCCGACCCAGCGCTTTGTCGATCAGTTTGCCCGTTACTACATCCCCGCGGTAGTGCTGGCCGCGCTGCTGGTGGCGGCCTTGCCGCCGCTGCTGATGGGGGCGGCGTTTTATCCGTGGCTGTACAAGGCACTGGTGCTGCTGGTGATTGCCTGTCCTTGCGCGCTGGTGATTTCGACCCCGGTGACGGTGGTGAGCGGGCTAGCGGCGGCTGCCAGGAACGGCGTGCTGATCAAAGGCGGGGTGTACCTGGAGATGGGACGCAAGATCAAGGCGCTGGCCCTGGATAAAACCGGCACGCTGACCCTGGGCAAACCGCGCGTCACCGACGTGCAGCTGGTGCAGCCGGTTGCCGCTGGCGATGGCAGCCGGCTGCTGCAGTTGCAGCGCCTGGCGGCCAGCCTGGCCAGCCGTTCCGATCATCCGGTATCGGGCGCGGTGGCGGCGCACTGGCAGGGCCTGGGGCATGCCGGGAACTTGTTTGAAGTCAGCGCGTTTGAAGCGCTCACCGGCCGCGGCGTGCAGGGCAGCATCGACGGCCGGCAATTCTATCTGGGCAATCATCGCCTGGTGCATGAGATGGATATCTGCAGCCCGGCTTTGGAAGCGCGCTTGTCGGCGCTGGAGAGCGAAGGCAAGACCACCGTGGTGCTGTGTTCGGCGACCGAGCCCCTGTTGATCCTGGCGGTGGCCGACACGGTGCGCGGTATCGCGGCAGAAGCGGTCGCCAGGCTGCATGCGGTCGGAGTCGAGGCTGTCATGCTGACCGGCGACAACGCGCATACCGCGCAAGCCATCGCGGCCCAGGTCGGCATCAGCGACGCCCGCGGCGACCAGCTGCCGCAAGACAAGCGCGACGCCATCAATGACCTGCGCGCGCGTTACGGCTGTGTCGGCATGGTGGGCGACGGCATCAACGATGCGCCGGCGCTGGCGCAAGCCGATATCGGTTTTGCGATGGGAGCGGCAGGCAGCGATACGGCGCTGGAAACCGCCGACGTGGCGCTGATGGATGACGACCTGCGCAAGATCGCGGATTTCATCCGCTTGAGTAAAAAGACGCATACGGTGCTGATGCAAAACATCACCCTGGCGCTGGGCATCAAGGCCATCTTCCTGGTGCTGGCCCTGACCGGCGAAGCCACCTTGTGGATGGCGGTGTTCGCCGATATGGGAGCGAGCTTGCTGGTGGTGTTCAACGGCTTGAGGTTGCTGCGGGCATTGCGCTGATTACGGATTCTCGATGGATTCCGAGGACTTCGCCAGCCACTCGCGGCCCTTGAGCATCAGCTTCCAGTAGACCCAGGGCAGCACGGAGGTCTTCAGCAGCCAGGCGCTGCGGCGGGCAATGGTCGGGTCGAGCCGGAAGGTTGGCAGCAGCTTGCCGCCGTAACCGAACTCGGCCAGTATGACCTTGCCCTTTTCCACCGTCAGCGGGCAAGCGCCGTAACCGTCGTAACGCGCGTCCAGCGGTTTGCCGGCGCAGGCGGCGAGCAGGTTGCTAGCCACCACCACGGCTTGCTTGCGGATTGCCGCCACGGTCTTGGCGTTGGCGGTCGAGCACACATCTCCCAGCGCGAACACATTCCGGTAGCGGACGTGCCGCAGCGAAGCCGGATCGACTTCGCACCAGCCGTCGGCGTTGGCCAGGGGACTGTTGCGCACTGCGTCCGGGGCAACCTGCGGCGGCACCGCGTGCAGCATGTCAAACGGTTTTTGCTGGCGGCTGGTATTGCCGGAATTGTCCTTGACGTCGAACCAGGCCAGCTTGTTTTCACCATCGACCTTGACCAGGTTCGATTCAAGCACCAGGCGCGCCTGGTATTTTCCGACGTAGCGCATCAGCGCCGGCACGAATGCCGCGACGCCGAACAGTGCGCTGCCGGCGTTATTGAATTCAACTTCTATCCGCTTCAGCACGCCTTTGCGCAGCCAGTAGTCGCACGACAGGTACATGGCTTTTTGCGGTGCGCCGGCGCATTTGATCGGCATGGCCGGCTGTGAAAACAGCGCCTTGCCTTGTTTGAGCTGCGACACCAGCTGCCAGGTATATGGCGCCAGGTCGTAGCGGTAGTTCGACGTCACGCCATTTTTTCCTAATGTTTGCTCCAACCCTTCGATCTTCTCCCAGGCCAGCCGCAAGCCGGGGCAGACAATCAATTGCTGGTAGGCGATCAGGCAGCCGTTGTCGAGCCGGATGCGGTTATGGTCGGGCAGGAATTCCGCTGCCGCATGCTGGACCCACTGTGCGCCTTCAGGTATCAGCGACGCCATCGGCCGCACGGTTTTTCTGCTGTCGAAAATGCCGCGCCCGACCAGCGTCCAGGCCGGTTGGTAATAATGCAGGCTGCTCGGCTCGATGATGGCGACCTGGGCGTTGGGAGCGCGCTTGAGCAAGCTGCTCGCGACCGCGATGCCGGCGGAACCGCCGCCGACGATCACGATTTCATACTGCTTGAGCTTGTCGTTGCCTGCGCCGGCGGCCTGGATCGGCGCGTCGATCAGGTTTGCCAGCCGGAAGATGTTGGTCGAGCGGTTGCCGGTACGGCAAAAGGCAAGGACAGGAGCCGGCAGGTCGGCCAGCAGCCGGCGCAGCGCCATGCCATGTTCTTTGCTGAGATGGGTGGCGTCGGCGGGCAGGTAGCTGAAGGCAAGGCCGAGCGCTTCGCAAGCTGCGGCCAGGTCCTTGCTGCTGGCGTGGTGGCCGCCGTCTTCGCCGTCGGGCCGGTTGCAGATCACCGATTTGTAGCCGGCGGCCAGGATAACCGGCAAGTCTTCCAGTTCGATTTGGCTGGCAGTTGAAAATAAGTCGTTATGCTTGAAGATATTAAAGCTCATAGGTGCTGATTCCATCGTGATGGGCGGGTGGCACTACTTACTTGGTTTTGCTTGAGTCTTCTTATTTCCAGTCTGATCCTGGCAAGCGCATGCGGCGCGACGGGCGATGGCGGCAGCCTGTTAAAGATGGTAAGGCGGGAAGGCGTGGATAATGATGCTTTTACGGCGCCTTGGGAGACTGACCGGAGCCAGGGATTGACCTTCGGTTACCAATTCTGTTAACAATGTGCGGTCAGGGTTCGCGGCCGCGCCATATCTTGTTTTTCTCCAGTGAGGTTATCTGTTAAAACGTAGCGTTGCTGCTTGCCTGCTACTTGTTTGATTGTTAATAATATAAGATGGATTAGGCATTTGTCAATGTTGTATATAGTTATATATAGTTATGTACTGTTAAGTTTGAGGTGGAGATAGATGGCACGTCCGCAAATAGAAGTCATTTTTGACGAGAATACCGCCACGTTTACTTACGTGGTTTATGCCGCTGCAGGCAGCGAATGCGCGATCATCGATCCGGTGCTTGATTACGATCCGGTCGCCGGCCGCACCGCAACTACCTCGGCCGACCGCGTGATCGAATTCGTGCGCAGCAAGGACTTGAAGGTGCAATGGCTGCTGGAAACCCATGCCCATGCCGATCACATTTCGGCGGCGCCCTATCTGCGCCGGCGCTTGGGCGGCGCAATCGCCATCGGCGACCAGATCAGGGTGGTGCAGGGCGTATTCAAAAAAATATTCAACCTGCAATCGGAATTTTTGCTGGATGGCAGCCAGTTCGACCACTTGTTCGCGCCAGGCGAGATTTTCCATATCGGCAGCTTGCGCGCGCAGGCGCTGCATGTGCCGGGCCACACGCCAGCCGACATGGCATATCTGGTGGGCGACGACGTCGCGTTTGTCGGCGACACGCTGTTCATGCCCGACCTCGGCAGCGCGCGCTGCGACTTCCCCGGCGGCAGCGCCAGCAGCCTGTATCGCTCAGTGAGCAAGTTGCTGGCTTTGCCGCCGTCGACCCGGCTGTTCGTATGCCACGACTATCCGCCGGACGGACGGCCTCCTGCCTGCGAAGCGACAGTTGCTCAGCAGCGTACAGAAAACATCCATGTGCGCGACGGCATCAGCGAAAGCGAATTCATCGCCATGCGCAACCAGCGCGACGCCACGCTGGCCTTGCCGACCCTGATGCTGCCGTCGATCCAGCTCAACATCTGCGCCGGCGTGCTGCCGGCGGCGGAAGAGAACGGCGTGAGTTACCTGAAGATTCCCTTGAACGTCGCTTTTTAAGGCAAAACGGCTTAAAAGGACGATCCGGGCTGCCGCAGGAATTCCAGTTCTTCAGGCGTCGACTGGCGTTGCAGGATCTGGTTGCGGTGCGGGAAGCGGCCAAAGCGGGCGATGATGCCGCTCCTCCTGAGAAGGCTCGGCAAGCGTATCACTTCCGCCCGCCTCCTTGGTCTTGCCTGAGGGGCACTTCAGCGGCGAGTCAGTCGGATCAGAGATTGCGGTCGGTTACGACATAAAACTTGCTGGCGCTCTCGACGATTTCAAACATGCCGGTAAAGCCGGGCGGGATGATGCCGGTGTCGCCGGGACCGAACGACTTGACTGCACCGGTGCTGTCGCAGCTGATTTCGACTTTGCCGGTAAGGATGTGAAAGAATTCATGTTTGGATGTTGCCATTGAAATCTTGTAGGCGCCGGTTTCTGCACTCCAGATACCGGAACTCAATCCGAATGAAGGGTCAACGAAATAACTGCGTGTGGTTCTTTGCGGTGCGCCCTTGACGCGCATCTCCGGATCCGGCTGGCGAACGGAAATATCTGGTTGGATCTCGGCGTAGCTGATGATGGTTGCAGTTGTCATGGTGAGTAGCGGATGCGGGCGTTAAAAAAATTGAGACAGTCGTAGTCGGTGTTGAAAATGTAGATGGCTAGTCCAGAATGCGTCCGAAACGGACCACCGTGACACCGGGCCGCAGCTGACGCAAGGATGGCATCACCAATACGCAATCAGGATAGGGAGTGGTGACTGGCTGGCCGCTGTCCCAGCCGATTACCGTGCCTTGTTCGGCAAAGGTTTCGAGGCCGGTATAGGCGCCGGCAAAGCGGAAGTCCATGCTGCTGGCGACTACCGGTTGCGTAACCTGGATCACGATGCTGGCGGTAGACGGCTCAGGCCACCAATCGTCCGGCAAGTCGCTGCGTTCGATGACACCGGCCAGCAACAGGAAGCGCGCGGTACTGTGCTTGGCAACCGTGACACTGGCAGCTTCCCAGTGCTGGCCGCACTCGATCAACAACGCGTTTCTAGCGCTGGCGTTGTCGCCAAAGGCGCCATAGTCGCGCATGCGGCGACCCTCGGGATGGCCGGCATCGCTGATCACATGCTGAGGAATATTCAATTGCCGCGCCAGCGCTATGCCTTTGGGCAGCGGGCCGGAAACGATCAGCGGTGCGCTGCGTTCATGCATGGAATGAATGTCCAGCAATAAATCGACCGTATCGATCACCGGCAACATGGCGCGCGCGCGGCGCAATTCGGACGAATCACGCGTTTGGTCGTCAAGCACTTCGCGGGTCCAGACGCGATTCAAATCTTGATCGACAAAACGCGATGCATCCGGGCGCAGCGGATCGAAGCGCTGGTATCCCTCGACATTTGCGAAGGACAGCGTCAATTTGCCACGACGTGGCTTGAGGTCAAGATCCAGTAATGCCTTGACCACGATTGCGCCGCACACTTCGTTGCCATGCGTGAGGGCATTGATCATGACGTGAAGGCCATCGCCCTGCGAGGAAAAGCTATGCACGTACGGGATATCGGTATTGCCCGCACTGTAGGGCAGCAGATCGGGAAAGGCGATTTCGATCGGATATTCAGGGAAGGCGCTGCTCATGGCTTCGATCTTGAAAGTAGGGAAAAGGTTGACGAAAGACTGATTGCATTCAAGCCAAGCCGCCCTGGCACAGGTATTTGGTGTGCATGTAGTCATCCAGGCCGTAGCGCGAGCCTTCGCGGCCATAACCGGATTCCTTGACGCCGCCGAACGGCGCCGCTTCGCTCGCCAGCGCGCCTTCGTTGATGCCGACGATGCCGCTTTCCAAGTGGTTTGAAACACGCCAGATGCGCGCTGCGTCGGCGGCGTAGAAATAGGCGGCCAGGCCGAACGGTGTGTCGTTAGCCATTTGTATGGCTTGTTCTTCGCTGCTGAAGCGAAACAGCGGCACCACCGGGCCGAAGGTTTCTTCCTTGAACAGCAACATGTCTGTGGTGGCGTCGCCGAGTATGGTCGGCGCGTAGTAAAACGGTCCGCTGGCGAGGTCGTTGCGTACCGCAGAGCCGCCCAATAACAGGCGGGCGCCGTGGGCCAGAGCATCCTGCACATGGAGCGAGATTTTTTCGATCGCGCGGGCATTGATCATCGGCCCGATCTGGACGCCATCGGCATTGCCGGGGCCAACCTTGAGCGCTGCCACCCGCGCCGCCAGTTTGTCGGCAAAAGCCTGGTACACGGAATCTTGCACATACACCCGGTTGGGCGACACGCAAGTCTGGCCGCCGTTGCGGAATTTGGCTGCCATCAAACCGTTGACCGCGGCATCCAGATTGGCGTCGTCGAAGACGATGAACGGCGCGTTGCCGCCCAGCTCAAGCGATAATTTTTTCAAGGTAGAGGCAGAACCGCGCGCCAGATGTTTGCCCACCGGGGTGGACCCGGTGAAGGTGATCTTGCGCACCCGGCTGTCTTGCAGCCAATCGTCGACCACAGCCGGGGTTTGGGTGCGCGAGGCGCAGACGATATTGATCACGCCTGGCGGGAAGCCAGCTTGCTCGGCCAGCCAGACCAGAGCCAGCGCGGTCAGCGGCGTATCTTCGGCCGGCTTGGCCACCACCGTGCAACCGGCGGCCAGCGCCGGTGCGATCTTGCGAGCAATCATCGCCAGCGGAAAATTCCATGGCGTGATTGCCGCCACGACGCCAACCGCCTCGCGCACCACACTCATGCGTTTGCCGCGGACCTGGTCGGGAATCACGTCGCCGTAGGCGCGTACCGCTTCTTCGGCAAACCATTCGACATACGTGGCGCCATAGGCAACCTCGCCCCGCGCTTCCGCCAACGGCTTGCCTTGTTCGCGGCAGATCAGCTTGGCGAGATCGTCGGTGTTGGCAAGAATCAGCGCGTGCCAGCGCTTGAGCAGACGGGCACGGTCGCGGGCGCTGGTTTGCCGCCACGGTTCCAGCGCCGTATGCGCGGCATCGCTGGCGGCGCGGGCGTCGGCGGCATCGCCATCGGCCACTGCGGTGAAATCCTGGCCGCTGGCCGGATCGGCGACGGCAAAGCTGGCGCCGCTGTGGGCTGCGCGCCAGGTGCCGCCGATAAAATGCTGTGAACGTAGCAGTTCCGGATTATTCAACAAGAGAGGCATGAACGGTTCTTCCGATAAGAGTTTCATGGCGCACCTCAGGCAGCATCGCTGATCAGGCGGGCGATAGCTTGTCCCATCTCGGTGGTGGAGGCATTGCCGCCCAGATCGCCGGTGTGCGGTCCGCTCGCCAGCACCGACTTGATCGCGGCGACGATGGCGTCATGTGCTTGCCGGCCGGCGCCGCTGCCCTTGGTGAGGAAATCGAGCATCATGGCGCCGGACCAGATCATCGCCACCGGATTGGCGATATTCTTGCCGTAGATGTCGGGTGCGGAGCCGTGCACCGGTTCAAACAGCGATGGGAAATTGCGTTCCGGATTCAGGTTGGCCGATGGCGCCAGGCCGATGGTTCCGGTACATGCCGGACCCAGGTCGGACAGGATGTCGCCGAACAGATTGGAGGCGACCACTACATCGAAGCGTTGCGGCTGCAGCACGAAACGCGCGCACAGGATATCGATGTGCTGCTTGTCCCAGGCTACATCCGGGTAAGTGCCGGCGACTTCCGCCGCCCTGGCGTCCCACCAAGGCATGGAAATCGAAATGCCGTTGCTCTTGGTGGCGACAGTGACGTGCTTGCGGGCGCGAGTCCGGGCCAGCTCGAATGCATACTTCAATACCCGTTCGGTGCCGCGGCGAGAGAATACTGCCTGCTGCATGACGATCTCATGTGGCGTACCTTCGTACATGATGCCGCCGACCGATGAGTATTCCCCTTCCGTGTTTTCACGCACGATCATCATGTCGATGTCACCCGCCGCACGTCCCGCCAGCGGACTGCGCACGCCTTCGAAAGTCTGCGCCGGGCGCAGGTTGATATATTGGTCGAATTCGCGACGGAATTTCAGCAGCGATCCCCATAGGGAAATATGGTCAGGGACGATGGCGGGCCAGCCGACCGCGCCAAAATAAATAGCATCCATTCCCGAGAGTTGTGCTTTCCAGTCTTCCGGCATCATGCCGCCGGTTGCTGCGTAGTAGTCGCAACTGGCCCAGTCGAATTCCGTCAATTCCAGCGTGATGCCGAAGCGTCTGGCGGCGGCGCTGACTGCGCGCAGGCCTTCCGGCATGACTTCTTTGCCGATGCCGTCACCGGCAAGCACGGCGATTTTGTAGGTGGTATTCATGATTTCCTTTTTCTGTGGCGGTGTCGGCCCGGGAAATGTGCCGCCAGATTCACAAGCTAATGCAGAACATTATATTCACTCTGATTGGGAATATAATCTGTGTTTTGTTGAAGCATTGTGCACAGATCGTGAATAAAATGCCGACCCCGGAAGACTTGCGCGTATTTATCGCCGTAGTGCGTAAATCGAGCTTCTCGGCTGCCGCCGATGAACTGGGCAGTTCTCCTGCCTATGTCAGCAAACGTATCCGGATTCTCGAAGAAGAACTGGCAACCCGATTATTTCAGCGCACCACGCGCAGCGTTGTAATCACGGAGGAAGGCGAGCGCATTTATCACTGGGCGCAGCGAATACTCGACGATATCGATCATCTGCTGCAGGAGGTGTCGATCAAGCGCCAGGTGCCGCGTGGGGCGCTGCGCATCAGCAGCAGTTTCGGTTTCGGCCGCAATGTCGTCGGTCCGGCGATTTCGCTGTTGCTGGAGCGTTATCCGCTGTTGTCGGTGCGTTTTGAGGTGTTCGATCGGCTGGTGGATATCGCCAGCGAAGGTTTTGATCTGGATGTCCGGGTCGGCGATGAGATTGCGCCTCACCTGATTGCACGCCGGCTAGCGTCGAACCATCGGGTCTTGTGCGCGGCCCCGGCATATCTGGAGAAGCGCGGCCAGCCGCAGGCGCTCGGCGAACTGGCGCAACACGACTGCCTGGTGATCAAGGAACGCGATCATCCGTTCGGCGTGTGGAAGTTGCGTGCCAACGGCGACGAGCAAACGGTCAAGGTCACCGGGCCGCTGTCGACCAATCACGGTGAAGTGGCAGTGCAATGGGCCATCGACGGCCGCGGTGTGGTGCTGCGTTCAATCTGGGACGTCGGTCAATATCTGCAAAATGGCCAGTTGCTCAGGATATTGCCGGCGTACAGCCAGGAGGCCAACGTCTGGGCGGTTTATCCATCGCGCTTGAGTAACTCGTCCAAGGTGCGGGTCTGCGTTGAGTTCCTGCAGGAGTATTTTTCCAACCTCGATGCCGCTGACAGGTCGAAATAAGAATCGACCCGGCGTCGCGCCCTGGAAAATACTCAGTTTTCGATGCTCAATTCTGCGACGTGATGAATTTTTCCAGCGGATACTGGCTTTTGATGAACGGCGACTTGATGACGATATAGCTGAAGTATTTTTCAATGTTGAGATGTTGTTCCAGCAGATTTTCGATGATGCTCTGGTAATGCACCACGCCTTGGGTGACGAATTTCAGCAGGTAGTCGTAACCGCCGCTGACCAGATGGCATTCGACAATTTCGTCAATGCCTCGGATGCTGGCTTCGAACTTTGCAAAATCTTCGCGGCGATGATCGGACAAGGTGACTTCGGTGAACACAATCTGGACGTTGCTGAGTTTTTCCAGCTGAATATGGGCGCCGTAACCGGAGATGTACCCGGCTTTCTCAAGGCGTTTGACGCGGATCAGGCAAGGGCTTGGCGACAAGCCGACCAGATCGGCCAGCGCGACGTTAGTGATGCGGCTGTTTTGCTGCAAATGGCAAAGAATGCGTAAATCAATTCGATCAAGTTTCAAGGCCGCGCTGGTGTTCATCATCGACTCCGTCATCAAACATCTTTTCTGGGCTCATCCATGGTATCACGCAGTATGCGCCTGCAAGCCGCCGCGATTTGTCAGTGTGAACAAAAAATTCCGGCGCGACTGCCAGCGAATGTGCTGTCGCCCCGGATCGCTTGTGTGTACGCCTTAAGCCAGTGCGCTGCGGACGTCCGGCTGCTCAAGCACCTCGTCCAGGATTTTCCTGAGCCGGCTGAACAGTAGCTCGAATTCACCGCTGGTGTAGCTCAGCGCCGGGGCGAATCCAAGGATGTTGTCACCGAAGGCGCGAAAAACCAGGCCACGCCGATAGGCTGCCGCTGCGATCCGTTCCGATAATTTCAATGACGGCTCAAAGCGCCGCTTGCTGGCCTTGTCGGCCACCAGTTCCAGCGCGCCAAGCAAGCCGCGGCTGCGCGCATCGCCGACCAGGGGATGTGCTAGCAGCTCACGCAAACCTTGCTCAAAATGCGGCGCCTGGGCCATGCCATTGGCCAGCAGACCGCCTTCGTGATACAGGCGCAAAACTTCGAGGCCGATGGCAGCGCTGACCGGATGGGCTGAATAGGTTTGCCCATGGCCGACCACCGCTTCTCGTGCGGCGCCGTCGGCGATCGTGTTGTACAACCGGTCCGACATCATCACCGCGCCCATCGGTGCATAACCGGCGGTCAATCCTTTTGCCATGGTCATCAGGTCAGGCTGCACGTTTTCCGCTTCGCAGGCGAATAGCGGGCCGGTGCGGCCGAAGCCGGTGATGACTTCATCCACGACAAACAGGATGTCCAGTTCGCGGCAGGCGGTTTCCATCGCCTTGAGCCAGCCGACCGGAGGCACGATGACGCCGCCCGAGCCCTGGATCGGTTCACAGAAAAATGCCGCTACATTGTCGGCGCCGAGCTGCGCCACCTTGTCGCGCAAGGCCTGCACGGAGCCCTGGATCAGTGCCGCGTTGTCGTTGCCGAGCGGGTTGCGATACGGATAGGGTGAGGCGATATAGTGCTGGTTCGGCAGCGGCAAGTCGAAGTTGAGATGGAAATTGGACAATGCAGTCAATCCGGCGCCAACCGATGACGAACCGTGATAGCCTCGCTCCAGCGAGATGAATTGTTTTTTGAACGGCTGGCCCAGAGAGTTGTAATAATGGGTGATATAGCGCACTGCAGCGTCCACTGCATCCGATCCACCCAGCGTAAAGTAGACATGCTGCAGTGAAGCCGGAGTGAGTGCTACCAGCTTTGCCGCCAGCAAAATGGCAGGCTCGGAACCATAAGAAAAATAGCCTGTGGCGTAAGGCAAGCGTGTCATTTGTTCGGCAGCGACACGTACGATGCTGTCTTGGCCGTAGCCGGTATTGACGCACCACAGGCCGGAGAACGCATCCAGCAATTCATGCCCATGCCGGTCGGTGAGATAGGCGCCGCGCGCCGATTGCAAGATGGCGACACCCTGCTGCTCGTGGCCGCGGAAACTGGTTACTGGATGGATCAGGTGACTACGGTCAAGTGCGACAAGGGTAGAGTTTTGCATAGTGTTTTCCAAGGGAGGCTGTGGCGTGTTCGGCGGCTGTTGCATCGAAAACTGTGCAACCATATTACGTCCGCCAGCGCAGCGTTAGCTTGCAATATGCTTCTCTGAAAGCGGCAAGAATTGGGTATTTCAAGTGCGACGCAACATTTTCTGCGGTCGCTGCCAGTACCGCCATTTTTCTCGCCGGATGTTTTTCAATATCCCCGCCTCCTGTCGACCAGGCCAATCAACGACTGGCCGGCCTGATGGCGGCGAATATTGTCGAGCACGGCTTCGACTGCGCCGGCTGGTTGCGTCATGCTGGCAATGTGAGGAGTAAGCACGATTTCCGGACGACCCCAGAATGGGTGGCCGGCGGGCAGCGGTTCGGTCTCGCAGACATCCAGCGTGGCCGACGACAATCGACCGCTGTCCAGCGCTTCCAGCAAATCCGCTTCGACCAGGTGGCCGCCGCGGCCGACGTTGATGATTGCAGCACCGATCGGCAATGCCGCAAATAATTTTCGGTTAAGAATGCCGCGTGTGCTCTCGGTCAGCGGCAGCAGGCAGATCAGGATATCGCTGCACGCCAGGAACGCCGCCAGCTCATCTTCGCCGGCATAGCATGTGATGCCTTCCAGGGTGCGCGCCGAGCGGCTCCAGCCGACGCAGGGAAAACCAAAGTCATGCAGCTTGGCCAGCACGGACTGTCCGAGCACGCCGAGTCCAAGCATGCCGATGCGGCGGCTTGCCGCGGGCTTGACCAAATGCGCCTGCCAGCGCTGTTCGCGTTGCTGCCGGGCGTAAAGGTGGCTTTGCCGATGGATGGCGAGTACCGCGTGTGTGACGTATTCGACCATGTCGTCGGCGATGCCCGGCTCGATCATGCGCACCACCGGGATATGCGGCGGCAACAACGAAAAATCGAATTGATCGATGCCGGCTCCCACCGAAAATACTACTTCGACATTGGGAAACCGGCTTGCCATGTCTTCCGGTGGCAACCAGGCGGCGAGATAACGAACCTGCTCGGCTGCACCGTAGTCTGGCCAGCAGTGAAATGGAATATCCGGTGCTTTTTCGGCGAACAAGCGCGCCCATTCGGCGCCCCGCACCGGGTCCGCCTTATATAGGAAACTCATGTCGTTCCTTGAGGATGAAAGCGTTGCAATTCGCGCTGCTTGCGTTGTGCGTGCCAAGCGTCGCGTTTAGCCGAGCGCCTGGTTGATCAGCGAATACAGTTGCAGGCCGGGATCTTTTTTTGCTGGAGCACCCTTGAGCATGGCGATCACGGTATCGACCCGGGTTAATCCGATTTCGCTCAGCCATTCGCTCAGGCCGCTGGCGTCTGGTACATCAATCCGGATGAAAGATCCTGCGTAAGTGTTGATCCAGTGGCTGATAAGCGCTTTTGCATGGACGGCATCCGGCGCGATAACCGGCCCGATAACGCGGCCATGGCCGAAACGCCGCACCAGTGCAAAACCCAGCATTTCGCCGTCGCGGTCGATGGCGACACCTTCCGCCACATCGTTTAGTGCAGCCAGGAGCTGGCTGCGATCCATGCCGGTAGCGCGCGCGTCAAGTGCTTGCAATCTGGCGATATCGTTGACGCCAAGCGGCCTGATCCGTTCACCCGCAGGTAGCGGAATCAACGGCGACTGCATGGCGGAACCCTGGTGCTGATGCAGTTTTCCGGTGGCGGCAAAGCCCAGCTTTTCATATAGCGGCTGGCCGGCCGGCGTAGCGTGCAGCATGATATTGCGCGAGCCTAGCTCCTGCAACAGCTGCTCCATCAATTGACGCCCCAATCCAAGGCCCTGCTGGGCTGCCTGCACGATAACCATGCCGAGCGTGGCGTAGGCGTTTCCGAAACGCCAGCACAAGGCGCTGCCGACCAGGGCTGGGGGCTGGCCATCGCTCCGCCTCTCTATGGCGAAGCCGTTGCCTAACTGATAAATGAATTGCCAGTCTTCCAGGCTGTGCGGCCATTTCAGCGCCAGCGACAGACGATGACAAGCGGCGAGATCGGTCTCGCCAAGCGGGCGCAGCGTAAATTGGCTGGCAGTTTGTTCTTGCATGGCTTTCTCCTTGTCGATAACTCGCCGGACCTTGCTGCCTGGGTAGGGTGCAGCAAGATTTTTGGTGATTTCTGGTGATAGCGAATGATGCCCTGTTTCTTGCAGCAGGATTCCTCCATCTGCTGCGGAATTACGCAATCTTGTTGCGAGCTGGACTATCGTCTCAGCACAAAATACGCCGTATTCCGGATTAGCATCGGCGTTATGAACAAAACGCATCAGGCGGCGCATAAATCGCCATATGTAACGCCACATTCAGCACCAATTACTCTAAAGGATATTCCATGCAAGATTTTGTCCCGGATCAGGTTGTAGTTAACAGCGCGCATTTCATCGGCGGTGTTTATGTCGATGGCGGCAGCAATCTGATTGACGTGCTACGCCCATCCGACGGCCATGTCTATGCCGGTTTGCCGGTGGCCGATGCAACGCTGGTGGATCGCGCCGTGGAAAACGCCTGGCATGCATTCAAGACCAGTAACTGGGCCACCCAGCCTCCGCGCGAACGGGCGCGCATCCTGCGCCGCTGGGCCGACCTGATCGAGGCCGACGTTGCCGTGCTGGCGCCAATGGAGGCGTTGGGATCGACACGTCCAATCCGCGATGCCGTCCAGTGGGACGTGCCGTTTACGGCTGAGGGCATCCGTTTTTTTGCAGAATTTGCGGATAAGCACGGCGGCGAAGTCGCAGCGACCCGCAGCGATCACCTGGGGATGACGATCAGCGAGCCCTATGGCGTGGTGGCGGCGATTGCGCCGTGGAATTTTCCACTGGTCATGGCTTCATGGAAAATCGGCCCGGCGCTGGCGGCTGGCAACGCAGTAGTTTTAAAACCCTCGGAAATGACGCCCTTTAGCATCTTGCGGGTGGCCGAACTGGCTATCAAGGCCGGTATTCCCGCGGGAATTTTCAATGTAATACAGGGCGATGGCAAGGTCACCGGCGACAGCTTGTGCCGTCATCCCAAGGTGTCGAAAGTCACTTTCACCGGTTCGACTCAGACCGGCGCCGCGATCATGCGGGCTTGTGCCGAAAGCGGCACCAAGCCGGTAACGCTGGAGCTGGGTGGCAAGAGCCCGCAAATCGTGTTTGCCGATGCCCCCGACCTGGACAAGGTAGCGCGTATGGTGGCTGCTGCGATTTCCGGCAATGCCGGCCAGGTCTGCGTTGCCGGCTCACGCCTGATCGTACAGCGTGGCGCGGCAGAACAAGTTGTAGCCGGCATCGCTCGCTCTTTTGAAGCTTTGCGTGCAGGGCCGACCTGGCAGCAGGCAACCACGCTGGCTCCTATTATTTCCAAGGGCCAGGCCGACCGCATCGACGGCATCGTCAACCGCACCATCGCCGCCGGCGCGCAACTGGTGACGGGCGGCGCGCTGGCGCCGCGCACCGGTAACGGTTCCTATTACTTGCCGACCATCCTGGCCGGCGTCAATAGCGGCATGGAAGCAGTCAACAGTGAAATCTTCGGCCCGGTGCTGACAGTGCAAGTATTCGATGACGACGCCGAAGCGCTGACGCTGGCCGCGCATCCGGATTACGGACTGGCAGCCGGCGTACACACCAGCGACATCGGCCGGGCGCTGCGCTTCGCCCGCACCCTGGAAGCCGGTACGGTGTGGATCAACCGCTACGGACGCACCTCCGATTTCGTGATCCCCACCGGCGGCTACAAGCGCTCTGGCATGGGCAAGGATCTGGGACGGCAGGCATTTGAAGCGAACCTGCGGATCAAGAGCGTGCTGATCGATTTTGCCGAGTAGGACAGGACGCTGGTGTTGATAAATACCCATCTTTTCGCACCGTGATGGTGAATTTTCGTGGAATTCGCCCTGCCATAGAGCATTGCTGCACTGCTCGGCAAGCTGTGCTGATTGAGCCGCATAAAACAAATGTTTCTGTTTCATGACGGCTTGAAAACGGGAGATTCACAGTATTTTTGTATGGTGTAATCATCTCGTAAACAAGAGATCGGCGAACACCGCCGCCGACCGCACAAGTCTGTTTTCGCCGCCGCCGGGAGCTGTTCCGGAAGCTATTACAACCGTTAGAGGACTACCCTAAATGACCATCTTCAGGCCAAAATTCATTACCTTCGATTGCTACGGCACATTGACCCGCTTCCGGATGGGAGACATGGCAAAAGAATTGTTCGCAGACCGCGTTTCCGCAGCCGATATGCCGATGTTCATACGGCAATTCGCCGCCTATCGCCTCGACGAAGTGCTCGATCAGTGGAAGCCTTATGAAGAAGTGGTGAAGAATGCCGTGAAACGCACCTGCGCCCGTTGGAATATACAAACCACCGAGGAAGAAGCCGGCTTGTTCTATCAGGCAGTGCCGACCTGGGGTCCGCATGCAGATGTGCCGGAACCGTTGGCGCGGGTAGCCAAGGAATTCCCGCTGGTAATTTTTTCGAACGCTTCCGACGACCAGATCCAGCACAACGTCGACAAGCTAGGCGCGCCGTTCCACAAAGTGTTTACCGCACAGCAGGCGCAAGCCTACAAGCCGCGCCTGCGCGCTTTTGAATACATGCTGGATAACCTGAACTGCAATCCGGAAGATGTGCTGCACGTTTCGTCCAGCCTGCGTTACGACTTGATGCCGGCCAGCGACATGGGCATCAAGAACAAGGTATTCGTGGCGCGCGGCCATGAACCATCGACGCCACACTACGGTTATACCGAAATCACCGATATCGGCGGTTTGCCTGGCGTAGTCGGTCTTTGAACCGCATCCCCGCCACCGTCTTGTCAGGAATCGCATGAAACTGGAATCTTATTGGCTAGACACGGCGCCAAGGTTTTCCGCCGGCGCCGAGGGGGCGGTGCCGGAGAAAGCCGACGTCGTTATCGTCGGCGGTGGTTTTACCGGCTTGTCGGCGGCATTGGCGTTGAGCCGCAAGAATCTGTCGGTGGTGCTGCTGGAGGCGGGACAGGTGGCCGGTGAAGCATCAGGCCGCAACGGCGGCCAGTGCAATGGCGGCCTGGCGCACGATTTTTCCGAGCTGGCTATGCGCATTGGCAAGGATAAAGCCAAAGAGTTGTACCAGTCGTTTGTGAGCGCTGTCGACACGGTGGAAAAAATTGTCGTCGATGAAAAACTTGATTGCGACTTTAAGCGTTGCGGCAAGTTGAAGGTTGCTGCCAAGCCGGAACACTATGCCAAATTACAGCAGGTCTATAGCGACCTGATCGACGACGTCGATCCGCAATTGGCTCTGGTTGCGCCGCAAGACATTGCACGGGAAGTCGGCGGCAACGGTTTTTATGGCGGTTTGCTGCAAAAGACTAGTGCGCAATTGCATGTCGGTAAGTTTGGCGTGGGTTTGGCGGATGCCGCAGCCCGCCATGGCGCCCGCATTTTCGAATCGGCCGAGGTTACCCGGCTCGAACAATTATCCGGGCAGGCTTACCGCGTGCATAGCAGCAGAGGCACGGTGGAAGCGAAACAGGTGTTGCTGGCTTGCGGCGGTTGCGGCACCGGGCCGTTTGCGTATTTCCGGCGGCGCCTGGTACCGGTCGGCAGTTTCATTATCGTCACTGAGACCTTGCCGCAAGCGTTGCTGGACGTGATTGTCCCGGGCCAGCGGAATTATGTGACAACCAAGAACATCGGCAATTATTTCCGCATTACGCCGGATCGCCGCTTGTTGTTCGGCGGCCGGGCGCGCTTTGCCGTGTCCAATCCACGCTCGGACCAGAAGAGCGGGGCATTGCTGCAGGCGGCGATGGTCGAGATGTTTCCGGCATTGCGCGACACGCGCATCGATTATTGCTGGGGCGGTTCGGTCGATATGTCGGCCGATCGCTTGCCGCGCGCGGGTACTCACAATGACCTGTTCTACTCGCTCGGCTATAGCGGCCATGGGGTGCAGATGGCGGTCCACATGGGCCAGGCCATGGCTGATGTGATGATGGGAAACCCGCAATCCAATCCCTGGCGGGAAATGCGCTGGCCGCCGATTCCCGGCCATTTCGGCAAGCCCTGGTTTTTGCCGCTGGTAGGCGCGTACTACCAGTTGCGCGACAAATTGAGTTGAGCGCCTGCTCCGTGCCGGCTCTACGCCGGCTTTAATAAAAAGCTGTTGGCAGCGGCATGTTAATTGCTAGTTTAGTTGTAAAGCGATGTTGCAATCAGGCTCGGCCACTGCAGGCTGCCCATGCATCAACGGGCAGGGGGGAGGGCGTAAAAAAACGCTGACCAGAGGTGATGCTGGTCATATCATTTTTTTGATTTTTTTGGGCGAGGCTATCATGACAACGAATAAATTCGAGCAGGACAAAGCGAGCGGTCCATCCAATGCTGGGGAGCAACTGGAAAGCGCACACACCGGCTTTACGCGGCGCGACATGATGCGCACGGTATTGGCCGGCAGCATGATGGTGGGTACCGCTGGCAGCATGCTGGCGGTGGCCGGGAATGCTTATGCACAGACGCCGCGGCGCGGTGGCAAGATCAAGATCGCGACGCAGTCCAGCTCCACCGCCGATACCCTCGATCCGGCCAAGGCGGCGCTTTCCACCGATTACACCCGGGTCAACATGTTCTATAACGGCTTGACCACGCTGGATGCCAAACTGGCGCCGCAAATGGTGCTGGCGGAAGAAATCAATACCAGCGACGCCACGTTGTGGACTATCAAGCTGCGCAGCGGCGTTCGTTTCCATGACGGCAAGCCGTTGACTCCCGCCGACGTGGTGTATTCATTGATGCGCCACAAGGATCCGGCGACGGCATCGAAAGCCAAGGCGCTCGCCGACCAGTTCGAATCGATCAAAGCCAGCGGCCCCAACGAAGTACAGATCAAGCTGACCGGCCCGAATGCTGACTTGCCGGTAATCCTGGCCACCGCTCAGTTCCTGATCATCAAGGACGGCACCACCACATTCACCACGGCAAACGGAACCGGCGCCTTCAAGTGCAAGGAATTCACGCCGGGCGTGCGCACCGTCGGCGTTCGCAACGAAGAATACTGGAAGTCCGGCAAACCGTACCTGGACGAAGTCGAACTGTTCGGCATTCCAGACGAAGCAGCGCGCATCAATGCGCTGCTGTCCGGCGACGTGCACTGGATCAATGAAGTAAATCCGCGCTCGACCCAACGCGTCAAGTCGAGCCCTGGTTATACCGTACTGGAAACCAAATCAGGCCTTTACACCGACCTGGTCATCCGCCAGGATGTGGCGCCAGGCAAGAGCAACGATTTCACGCTCGGCATGAAATACCTGATGGATCGCGAACAGATCAAGACTGCCGCCTTCCGCGGCTATGCCGTGATCGGCAACGATCAGCCTATCGATCCGACCAACCGCTTTCATTTCGCCGGCTTGCCGCAACGCCCATACGATCCGGATAAGGCCAAGTTCCATTTGCAGAAGGCCGGCGTGATCGGCAGCACCATTCCGCTGGTGGCCACGGTTGCCGCCGCCGGTTCGGTCGACATGGCGCTGTTGATGCAGCAGTCGGCGCAGAAGATCGGCCTGAAGCTGGATGTCAAGCGCATGCCTGCCGACGGTTACTGGTCCAATCAATGGATGAAAGTACCGCTCGGTTTCGGCAACATCAATCCGCGTCCTAGCGCTGACATCCTGTTCACCCAGTTCTTCAAGTCGGATTCCGCGTGGAACGAGTCGGGCTGGAAGAACGATCAGTTCGATCAATTGCTGGTGGCGGCGCGGGCCCAGACCGATTTCGCCAAGCGCAAACAGATGTATGCTGACATGCAGGTACTGGTGCATGAAAAATGCGGGATCGGGGTTCCGGTGTTTATCGTCAACCTGGAAGGCGTCAGCAGCAAGATCAAAGGTATCCAGCCAATTCCTCTGGGGGCGTTCATGAACTACACCGCTGCCGAATATGTCTGGCTGGAAGCCTGAGGTTCTGCTTCAAAAAGACGCAAGGCGTGTTTGTGGCCGCATGCCTGCAGCAGATTATGGGTGAGAACAACATTCGTCAGGTTGCAACTGCATGGCAGTCTAGCGCTGCAGCCGGGCGGATGTCAGAAAGGAAGATGTAATGAACGGCACGGTCGGACGTCTTATTATCAACCGGCTCGGCCTCGGAATATTGACATTGCTGCTAGTGTCGATCGGGGTCTTTTTGATTACCAACCTGTTGCCCGGCGATGCGGCGCAAGCGGCGCTCGGCCAGTCGGCAACACCGGAAACCGTGGCCGCACTGCGTTTGCAGTTCGGTCTGGATCAACCGGCGCCAGTGCGCTATTTCTACTGGCTGAGTGGATTATTATCCGGTAATCCGGGGATTTCACTGGTCAACAACGTGCCGGTAGCGCAGCTGATTGCCGGCCGCCTGCCCAGTTCCCTGCTGCTGGCGGCCGTGACCGCCGCAGTGTCGGTGCCGATTGCGCTGACACTGGGAATTACCTCCGCCATGTATCGCGGCTCCCTTTTCGATCGCGTGATAAGCGTCGGTTCAGTATCGATGGTGTCGGTACCGGAATTTCTGGTGGCAACCATTGCCGTGATGATATTTGCGGTCAAGCTGCGCTGGCTGTCGGCGCTTTCACACACTGCCGATATCGCTTCGGCCGGCCAGTTCCTGAAGGCTTACGCGATGCCGGTGCTTACCTTGTGCTGCGTGATCGTGGCGCAGATGTCCCGCATGACACGGGCTGCAGTCATTGATCAGTTGAGTTCTTCCTATGTCGAGATGGCCGCACTCAAAGGCGCCCGGCCAACCCGCATCGTGCTGAGCCATGCTTTGCCGAATGCTATCGGGCCGATTGCCAATGCGGTGGCGCTGAGCCTGTCTTACCTGCTGGGTGGGGTAATCATCGTCGAATCCATTTTCAACTATCCCGGCATCGCCAGCCTGATGATCGATGCCGTCACAACCCGCGACATGCCGCTGGTGCAAGCCTGCGCGATGATTTTCTGTTGTGCCTATCTGCTGCTGGTGCTGGCCGCAGACATCTGCGCGATCGTCTCCAATCCAAGGTTGAGGAACCGGTGAATACCATGCCTAACTCCAATGTCGTCGTCGCCGACAAATTGCCGCCGCCGTCGCCGGCAGCGAAGCCGCGCCGTTTTTCGATATCCATCCTTGGCCTGATCGGCCTGTGCATCGTGGTTTTCTGGCTATTGATGGCCGTGATCGGACCAACCATCTCGCCTTACGACGCCGGACAGATTGTGGATGCCGATGTCTTCGGCAGCCTCAGCAGGAAATTATTGCTGGGCAGCGACTACCTCGGCCGCGATATGCTCAGCCGGATTCTGTTCGGCACCCGTTACACCATCGGCCTGGCGCTGGCGGCGACGCTCCTGGCTTGCTCGATAGGCACCGGATTGGCGCTGTGCGCGGCGCTGGCCGGCGGTTGGGTCGACGCCGTCATGAGCCGCACGCTGGATGCTCTGATTTCGATTCCGAGCAAGATGTTTGCATTGATGATGGTGGCCTCTTTCGGTTCTTCGCCTGAGTTGTTGATCATTACGGCAGCCATCACTTACATGCCGGGTTCCTACCGGATTTCGCGCGCGCTGGCGGTGAATGTGCAAACCATGGAATACGTTCAGGCTGCCCGTGCTCGCGGCGAGGGTGCACTGTATATCACTTGCATCGAGATGCTGCCGAACATGATCCGTCCGGTGCTGGCTGACGCCGGCTTGCGCTTCGTGTTCGTGGTGTTGCTGCTGAGCGGCCTGAGTTTTCTTAGCTTGGGAGTCCAGCCGCCGGATGCCGACTGGGGCTCGCTGGTGCGGGAAAACATTGCCGGCCTGGGCGAGGGCGCCCCTGCCGTCATCATGCCGGCGCTGGCGATTGCGACGCTGACCATCGGTGTCAACCTGTTGATCGATAATTTGCGTGGCAAGCGCTCCAGGAAGGATTGATATGAACAAGAACGCCAAAGCCAACGTCAAAACCGGCGACAGTGATCTGGTCAAGGTTTCCGGCTTGCGGGTAGTCGCCACCAAAGACAGCGGCGACGATGTGGTGATCGTCAAGGATGTGGATTTTTCGGTTGCGCGCGGTGAAGTGCTGGCGCTGATCGGCGAATCTGGTTCCGGCAAGACCACCATCGCGCTGTCGCTGCTGGGTTATGCCCGTGCCGGTTGCCGTATCGTCGGCGGCAGCATTCGAGTCGGCCAGCGTGAGCTGTTGAGCATGACTCGAGCCGAGTTGTCGCACATGCGCGGCCGCGACGTCGCCTATATCGCCCAGAGCGCAGCAGCGGCTTTCAATCCGTCGAAAACGCTGATGGACCAGGTTATCGAAAGTGCGCTGATCCACAAGACCATGACACGCGCTCAGGCCGAAGCCAAGGCGGTCGGCCTGTTCCGTTCTCTGGCATTGCCTGATCCTGAAAACATTGGCAAGCGTTATCCGCATCAGGTTTCGGGCGGTCAGCTGCAGCGCCTGATGGCGGCGATGGCGCTGATTACCGATCCCGAACTGGTGATCCTGGACGAGCCGACCACGGCGCTCGATGTGACGACGCAGATCGAAGTGCTGCGTGCCTTCAAGAATGTGGTCAAGGAACTCGGCACCACCGCCGTCTATGTTTCGCATGACCTGGCAGTGGTGGCGCAAATGGCGGATCGCATCGTGGTGCTGCGCGATGGCCAGATCCGCGAGGTCGGCAGTACCGGTCAGATTCTGACCGCGCCCGAGAATACCTATACCCAGAGCCTGCTGGCGGCTGCCGCACCGGCAGCACGCGGGCAACTGCCGCTGGCGCCGGAGCAGGAACAGGAACAGGATGCGCCGTTGTTGCGCATACGGGGCCTGATTGCAGGTTATGGCCGGCCGGACAACAAGGGATTGCCGTCGGTACGGATTCTGGATGACATCAATTTGACGATACGGCGCGGCACCACCATCGGCATTATCGGCGAATCCGGCTCTGGCAAGACCACGCTGGCGCGCACCGTGGCAGGCCTGGTGGCGCCGGCGCGCGGCAGTATCACGCTCGACGGCGAACCGCTGCCGCCAACCCTGCAGGGCCGCAGCCGAGAGCAGTTCCGGCGGGTACAGATCGTGTTCCAGAATGCCGACACCGCGCTCAATCCGGCGCACACCATAGGCCGCATGCTGGCGCGGCCGCTGACTTTTTATCATGGGCTTGACGGCAACGCGAAACGCAAGCGCATCGCCCAGTTGCTGGATCTGGTGCAACTGCCAGGCAGTGTCATCGACCGCTTGCCGGGCGAACTTTCGGGTGGGCAGAAGCAGCGTGCCAACCTGGCGCGGGCGCTGGCGGCCAATCCCGATCTGATCCTGTGCGACGAGGTAACCTCGGCGCTGGATACGGTAGTCGGCGCGGCGATCCTGGATTTGCTGGCCGAACTGCGGCGCGAGTTGAATGTGTCTCTTATGTTTATCAGCCATGACATCAGCACCGTGCGCGCCATTTGCGACGACATCGTGGTTCTGTATGCCGGCCGCATGGTTGCCAAGCGGCCGCGTGAAGCGATGATGGCGCCTCCATATCATCCGTATTCGCATCTGTTGCTGTCGTCCGTGCCGGCGCTCAAGCAGGGCTGGCTAGAGCAGGTATGCGGCCGCGTGCCGCAGGATCTGCCGGCCATCGGCGAGGTGGCGTCTTCGCCCGATATCTGTGCTTTCCTGCACCGTTGTTCGCTGCGCGTCGATGGCACTTGTAATGTAGTGCCGCCGCTGCGGCGCTCGCTGGAGCACGGCGGCGAGATTCTTTGCCATCGCACCGATACCGATTTGCAGCATTTGCAACAACCGTTGATTGCAGTCGAAGGTGTAACGGTATGAACAGCAGCAACACACGTTTTGTCAGGCTCGGCGAAACCGAGCGTGAAAAGATCGTATTTCTGATCAACGATAAGCCGGCCGAAGCGTTGCAGGGCGATACGCTGATGGTGGCGATCTTGAACAATATCGATCATTTGCGCCAGTCTGAATTCGGCGATGGCAAGCGTTCCGGTTTTTGCCTGATGGGAGCCTGCCAGGATTGCTGGGTCTGGACTGCTGCCGGTGGCCGCCTGCGCGCCTGTTCGACGCTGGTCAGCGAAGGAATGCAAATATCAACCCGTCAACCGGAGCTGACATGGCCCAACCTCGCGTAGTGATTGTCGGCGCCGGCCCGGCAGGGGTGCGCTGCGCCGAACAGTTCGTCAAGGCAGGCTTGCGGCCCACCGTGATCGATGAGGGCCGCCGCGACGGTGGCCAGATCTATCGCCGCCAGCCGGAAAATTTCAAACGTCCGTACAGTACTTTGTACGGAACAGAGGCCGGGCGCGCCGAGTCGCTGCATCGCAGCTTCGACGCCTTGCGTGGTGCGATTGATTACCTGCCGGAAACGCTGGCCTGGAATGTCAGCGAGGGCCGCATACACTTGGTCAGAAATGGCCATGTGAGTAGCCTGGCGTATGAAATCCTGGTGCTGTGCACCGGCGCCACCGACCGCCTGATGCCGCTCAAGGGTTGGCATTTCGCCGGCACCTACAGCCTCGGCGCGGCGCAGGTTGCGCTGAAATCTCAAGCTTGCTCGGTTGGCCGCGAAGTCGTGTTTCTCGGCAGCGGACCGCTGCTGTATCTGGTAGCGAGCCAATATATCAAAGCCGGCGCCAAAGTGGCGGCAGTGCTGGATACGTCGAGTTTCTGGCAGCAGCTGAGTGCAATGCCAAAATTGATGGCGCGCCCTTCGCTGCTGAAAAAGGGCGTGTTGCTGGTTGCGGCGATCAAGCGCGCCGGGGTGCCGGTGCTGAACGGCGTGACGCCGCTGGAAATTATCGGCGATGCGGATAAGGGCGTGCGGGCGGTCAGCTATCGTCAAGCCAATGGAGAAACAGCCAGCATATCTTGCGATGCGGTGGCGATGGGTTATCACCTGCGGGCTGAAACCCAGTTGGCCGATCTCGCGCGTTGCGAATTTGCTTTTGATCATGCTTCACGGCAGTGGTTGCCGAGAACCGGCGAAGACGGCCGAAGTTCTGTGCCCGGCGTGTATCTGGCCGGCGACGGCGTACGCATTCTCGGTGCCGACGGCGCCGAAAATGCCGGCCGCCTGGCAGCGCTGGCAGCGCTTGCCGATTGCGGTCACACGGTGGACCAGCCAGAGTTCACAGCGTTGCATAAGCAACAGCTGGCGATGGAACGTTTCCGCCAGGGTTTGCTACAGGCATTTCCCTGGCCGGCACAGCAAGCGGCCAGTTTGCCCGATGAGGCAATTGTCTGCCGCTGTGAATGCATCACCGCCGGTGAGTTGCGGCACGCGGTGTCTGGCATGGGGGCTGTTGAAGCAAATCGCGCCAAGGCTTTCAGCCGAGTCGGCATGGGCCGTTGCCAGGGACGTTATTGCGGTCATGCCGGCGCCGAAGTGATTGCGGCGGCAGCTGGCATTCCGATTGCCGAGGTCGGCCGTTTGCGGGCGCAAGCGCCGGTCAAGCCGCTGGCATTCAGCGTTGTAGAGGATGCGCCATGACGACCCGACAGGCGGATGTGATTATCGTAGGTGGCGGCATCATGGGCAGCGCCACTGCTTTTTTCCTGCGTCAGCGCGGACGCTCTGTGATATTGCTGGAACGCGGACTGTTGGGGCAGCAAGCCAGCGGCACCAATTTCGGCAATGTGCGGCGGCAAGGGCGCTTCTTGCCGCAGCTGCCGCTGGCCAATCGCTCGCTGGACATCTGGCGGCGGCTACCGCAGCTGATTGGTGAAGATGTGGAGTTTTTACCCTCCGGCCATATCCGCGTCTGCTATGGCCAGGATAGAGTCGGCATGCTGGAGGAGTATGCACTTGCTGCGCGTACTTACGGCCTCGACCTGGAAATGTTCGCCGGCGAACGGATGCGCGCACGTTTCCCATTCCTGGGGCCGGAGGTCGGCGCAGCGTCGTATTCGCCGCTCGACGGCCATGCCAATCCACGCCTGGCGGCGCCGGCGTTCGGTCGTGCCGCAGCAAAAAACGGCGCGCAGATTTTCGAGAATACCGAAGTGGACGCGATAACCAGGCAGGGCGACGATTTTCTTGTCAGCGCCACCGACGGCCGCTTGTTTAAGGCGCCGGCGATGCTGGTGGCGGCGGGAGCCTGGGCCGACAAGCTGTGCCTGCAATTCGACGAACCGGTCGACCTGGTTGCGCGCGGTCCGCAAATGGGGGTTACCGAACCGGTGCCGTATGGTTTGAAGACGGTGGTAGGAGTGACTTCGCCGCGTGACGAAGAGATTTTGTACTTCCGCCAGATCCCGCGCGGCAACATCATCTTCGGCGGCGGTGGCCGTGGTCCTGCTTACCCGGATCTGCGGCGTGCCTACGTGATGCCGAAGAATACCTTGAACCAGTTAAGGCAGTTGCAGCGGCTGGCGCCGGCGCTGGCGAATTTGAATGTAATCCGGGTGTGGAGCGGCGTTGAAAGTTATATGCCGGACGACCTGCCGGTCATGGGGCCGAGTGCCCGGGTCAGCGGCTTGCATTACGCATTCGGCTTTTGCGGACATGGCTTCCAGCTTGGCCCGGGAGTTGGCGATGTGATGGCGGAGCTGATCGATACCGGACGTACCACGACACCTATAGAACCGTTCTTGATCAGCCGGTTTTCAAAGCAGATGCCCGCTCAGGCTGAATTGATCTTGGATAAGTTTGTTGAGCAGGAGTGAGCGCTCTGTTTTTCACCTACTCGTAATCAATGAACATCCCGATCGCAATGCCGGGCGACTGACGGTTTCTCGCACTCTCGTGGTGAGTTTTAACAGGATCCGCACCGTTTCCATTCAACGGTGACCTCTGTAGCAAGCCATGCTGGCGCCAGCGCCAAAAACCATGGATTGTGTTCCGCGAGAATGATAAAACAAGATATTTGTGCATTCTCACCATGGTGTAATCCATTTCAGAAGATACAGTTTTCGACGGACAGCAATGTGTTTCGTCGAGTTTGTGGAATTGCCGATCTCCGCGGCCTGGCCGTTGAGGGCGGACTTTGATAGTCAAGGAGGCAGGTATGAATTTTGCGCAGGATGGAAAAAGCCCTCCCAGGAATCTAGTTGGCATCGGCGTGGTCGTTGTTTTGCATGTTCTTCTGGTTTATGGACTTCTTACGGGACTGGCGCGCAAGGTTGTAGAAGTGATCCAGCAGCCGGTCGAGACCAAGATCATCGAAGAGTTCAAGCCGCCGCCGCCGCCGCCACCGAAACAGGTAGTGCCGCCGCCGCCAAAATCGGTCGCGCCGCCACCGCCGTTCGTTCCTCCGCCAGAAGTAAAAGTAACGCCGCCGCCGCAGGATAATGTGATTGCCGCGGTGACCAATGTCAAACCGCCGTCCAACGACCTGCCGACTTCGGTGGCGCAGCCGTCGGCTGCCGGCGAGGCTGGGCCGGCGCACACCAGCGCCAAGATTGCAGGAAATTGCGAGAAGCCGGAATACCCGCGGTCGTCCTTGCGCAACGAAGAAGAGGGCATGGTGACGGTCAAGCTGACCATCGGCGCCGACGGCAACGTCCTTGATTCTGCGGTTGAAAAAAGCAGCGGTTTCAAGGACCTGGACCGGGCCACGGTAAAAGCGTGGAGCCTGTGCCATTTCAGCCCCGCCATGGCCGATGGCAAAGCGGTGCAGTCGTCGACCAGGATGCAGTATGTCTGGAAGCTCGAGTAGGCGCAGATAAGCGCAAATGCGCACAAATACACCATCACGTCGCGATTGCGGCAATCTACTTTCTAAATTTTGGAGCATCAGCATGCCTATCACTCGTAACCGCTTATCCGCCCTTGCCACTGCCCTGATGATCTCCGCCGCGACGATCTCAGCGCCACTGGCAGCAATCGCCCAAACACCAGCCGCAGCATCGGCTCCAGCAGCAGCTGCAGATGCGCCGAAAGCGGCCGACACTGCTGCAGCGGCATCGCTGGCAGATAGCCCAACCCCGCCGCCACAGCCGGCA